>NZ_JBSGDZ010000011.1:139929-292185 GCF_053602655.1 Sphaerisporangium sp. NPDC004334 | reverse complement strand
GCACCACCATCTCCAGCTTCGCCGCCCTCGGCGTCGACGTGGCGATCACCGAACTGGACATCCAAGGCGGCTCCGCCCAGACCTACCAGTCGGTGGCTAACGACTGCCTTGCGGTGTCGCGATGTGTCGGCATCACCGTGTGGGGGGTGCGCGACAGCGACTCCTGGCTCGGCGCCAACACCAGCCCCCTGCTGTTCGACACCAGTGGCAACAAGAAGGCCGCCTACACCTCGGTCCTCAACGCGCTGAACTCGGCCGGCCCGGGCCCCTCGCCCACGCCGACCCCGACTCCCACGGTGACCCCCACCCCGAACCCCACTCCGACCCCGACTCCGACGCCCACGCCCGGCACCGGGGCGTGCTCGGCGACGTTGAGCACGGTCAGCAGCTGGCCGGGCGGCTTCCAGACGACGGTGACGGTCACCGCGGGCTCCTCGGCGGTCAACGGGTGGACCGTGCAGTGGACCTGGCCGAGCGGGCAGAGCTTCAGCAGCGTGTGGAGCGGTACGCCGACCGTCTCCGGCTCCAACGTGTCGGTGAAGAACGCCGCCTACAACGGGTCCATCCCGGCGAACGGGTCCACGACCTTCGGCTTCACCGCCAACGGCTCCGCGGCCACCCCCACCGCCACCTGCACCAGCCCCTGACCGGGGGGTAGGTGAGTCCGGCCGGTGTCCGCACCGGCCGGACTCGGGAGCGCCACAGCGATGGCGGCCATGAAAGAGCAACGGCCGGCGGACCGGCCGGGCCGGTTCCGCCGGGTTCGGGCCGGGTGGTGGAGACACCACCCGGCCCGCACTCATTGTGCGCGGCTCACCCGTCCCACGGACTCAGGCGACGGTGGCGGTGCCGACGAGTGCGCGGGCCTGCCCGAGGCTGAGCGTGCGGCCCTGGGCGAACAGGTCGGTGAACAGGTCCTCGCCGAGCGCGGCGCGCGCCATGCCCGTGGCGCGCCGGGCGTCGGCCTCCTCCGCGGGCGTGACGGTCAGGCTCGCCGATTCCCGGATGGCGGCCGCCGCGCCGAGCAGTCGAGCGGCGAGAGCGGGGCGTCCGCCGAGCGCGCACGCGCCTGCCATGCCGGCCAGCGCCAGCGCGATGTCCCCGGATGCGCCCAGGTCCATCGCGATCGTGAACGCTTCCCCATGCCTGGCGAGTGCCGCGTCCGCGTCCCCGCGCAACTCGGCGACGTAGCCCAGTTCGACGAGCACGCTCGGCGCGTACAGCGGTCGTCCAGGCCCGGTGCCCTGCCGGTCGGCGGCGTCGGCGAGGTTGCGCAGGTGCTCCTCGGCGACGTCCAGATCGCCCTGCCTGCGCGCGGCGAAGGCGAGGCCCATCTCGGCGAACACCGCGCCCAGAGGAGATGCCTGCTCGGTGGCCAGCTCCAGCCCTTCCTCGCAGTAGGCGCGCGCCGCCGGGTGGTCGCCGCACTGCATCGCGATCCAGCCGAGCCAGGACAGGCGACCGGAGACGTCGGTCCAGAGCCCGAGGTCGGAGGCGATGCGCAGCCCCTCCAGATGCAGGTGGTTGGCCCGTTCGTGGTCGCCGGTGAGGCCCGCGTGCGCGCCCAGCCACTCGGTCGCCTGCAGCAGGCCCCACCGGTCGCCGAGTTCGCGGAACAGCGCCGCGCTGCGGGCGCCGTCCCGTTCCAGCGCGGCCGTGTCTCCTCGCACATGCGCGTGCTTGGCCCGCAGGCCGAGCGCCGCCGCCACGCCCCACGCGTCCCCGCCGGCCTCGAAAGCGTCCAGGGCGCGGGCGATCGACGCGCCCGTGGCGGCCACGTCGCCGAGGTCGATCTCGGCGAACGCGAGAAACCACTCGGCCCTGGCTCGTGCCCCTGGGTCGTCCACGCCGTCGTACGCGCGCAGCGCCTCCTCGTGGCGGGCCGGCCAGTCCGCGATGTCGCCCAGCAGGAACGAGATCCCGGTGTGCCACGCCGTCGCCCGCGCCCGAGCGCTTCGCAGCCCCCCGGCACCCGCCGGCCCCGGCATCGTCGCGGTCGGGTCGCCGGACGCTCCCGACGGCGCACGTGAGTCGGCCGCTGCCGGCGCCGGCGGCGACTCGGCGGTCGCGGCCAGCGCCGCCCGGAGGGAGCGTCGGGCCTCGTCCAGGCGGCCGCGCAGGAACCAGTACCAGGTCAGCGCGTTGACCAGGCGCAGTGCCACGCCCGCGTCGCCTTCGCACAGTGCGTCGTCGAGCGCGGCGCGCAGGTTGGCGGCCTCGGCGTCCAGGCGCCGCAGCCACCGTCCCTGCTCGGGGCCGTACAGGTGCGGTTCGGCGCTCTCGGCCAGAGCGGTGTAGTACCGGCGGTGCCGCCCGGCCATCCGCCGCGACTCGCCCGCCTCGTCCATGCGGTCGGCGCAGTAGGCGGCCACCGACTCCAGCAGGCGGTAGCGCGGGGCGTCGTCCCCCCGGTCGGTCATCACGACGAGCGAGCGGTCCACCAGCCGCGCCAGCACCTCGCCGGTGTCGTCATCCTCAGCGCCGACGGCGTGGGCGGCCTCCAAGGTGCAGCCGTCCGCGTGGACGGCCAGGCGGCGCAGGACCGTGCGCTCGGCCGGGGTGAGAAGCTGCCAGCTCCAGTCGATCATGGCCATGAGCGTCTGCTGGCGCGGCGGCGCGCCGCGGTGCCCGGTCGCCAGCAGCCGGAACCGGTCGTCCAGCCCCGCGACCAGGCCGCGGATCCCGAGCGCCCGCACTCGCGTGGCCGCCAGCTCAAGGGCGAGCGGTATGCCGTCCAGCCGCCGGCACAGCAGCGCGACGGCCTCGGCGTTCTCGGGGGTCAGCGTGAACCCGCGCGCCGCGGCGCCCGCCCGGTCCACGAACAGGCGGACCGCGCTGAAGCGCTCCAGCGTCGCCGGGTCGGCCCGCCCGGCCGGGCCGGGGACCTCGAGCGGCGGGACGGGCCACACCACCTCACCGGCCAGGCCCAGGGGCTCACGGCTGGTGGCCAGCACGCGCAGCCCCGGCGCGGCGCGCAGCAGTGAGGCCGCCAGCTCGGCCGCCTCCTCGATCACATGCTCGCAGTTGTCGAGCACCAGGAGCATGCGGCGGGTGCGAATCGCGCGGGCCAGCCGCTCGACCGGCCCGGCCGGCTCGCGGGGCCCGGCGACGTCGCGGACGTCCAGGACGGCCATCACCATGTCGGTGAGCGACTCCAGCGCGTCGCGGGCTCCGGCCCGGTCGAACGCGCCCAGCTCGGCGAGCCACGCTCCGTCGGGACAGGACTCGGCCAGCGGGGCGGCGGCCTCCATCGCCAGCCGGGTCTTGCCCACCCCGCCCGAGCCGGTCAGCGTGACCAGCCTGGCGTGCTGGAGTGACGCGCGCACCTCGGCCACCGCGTCCTCGCGGCCGATGAGCCCGGCGATCGCCGTGGGCAGGTTCGACCTCGGCCGCGCCACCGCCCCAGCGCCGGCCGGGTCGTCGCCCGCGTGGCCGTCTCGCGCCGGGTCGAGCCTTTCCGAGCCGTCGTCGCCCGCGTGGTCGTTCCGCGTCGGGTCGAGCCTTTCCGAGCCGTCGTCCCCCGCGTGGTCGTCGCGCGCCGGGTCGAGCCCTCCCGAGCCGTCGTCCCCCGCGTGGCCCCCTCGCTCCGGTCCGGACATGCCGGGGTAGGCGAACCGGGCCGCCGCGTCCAGAGGGACGGTCAGCGCCGGGTCCTGAGAAAGGATCGACCGGTGGAGGGCGGCGATCTCGCGGCCGGGGTCCAGCCCCAGTTCCTCCGCCAGGTGGGTTCGCAGGCGCTCGTAGCTCTCCAGCGCCTCGGTCTGCCGTGCGTCCCGGTACAGGGCGAGCATGTGCAGGGCACGCGGCCGTTCCCGTAGCGGGTGGCGGGCCACGTGGTCGCCGAGGTCGTCGGCGACCACGGCGTGCAGGCCGAGCGCCAGCCGCGTCTCGGCGAGGTCCTCCAGCGCGGTGAGCCGTCGCTCCTCCAGCGTTGCGACGCTCGCCTGGAGGAACGGCTCGTCGGCGAAGTCGGCGAACGCCGGCCCCCGCCACAGCGCCAGGGCGCCGGACAGCAGGCCGGCCCTGGCCCGCGGGTCGCCGGTCTCGCGCGCCTGGGCCGTCATCGCCGCGAACCGCCGGGCGTCGACCGCGGCGGCCGGCGCCCGCAGCACATATCCGGGCGGAGGTGACACGACCAGGTCGCGGCCGCCCGGCTCGGCGTCCTCCAGCGCTCGGCGCAGCTGGGAGACCTTGGCCGACAACGTGCCGGACGGGTTGCCCGGTGGCCGGTCGCCCCACAGGTGCTCGACGAGCCGGTCGGCGGGCACCGGCCGTCCTTCGTACATCAGCAACGCCGCCAGCAGGGCGCGGACCTTCAGGCCGGGCACCGTGACGGGGACGCCGTCACCGGTCCACACCGCCACCGGTCCGAGGACCCCGAAACGCATGACCTTCACGATAACGCGCCCCGGACCCACCCCACCGCCCCGCGCGCCGAACCGGTCTCCGGCGGGGTGCGGCGGGTCAACGGGGGGTGAGGGCCTTGGCGATCAGGGCGCTGATCTGGTGGTAGGCGGTGTAGTCGCCGGGGGAGACGGTGGTCTTGGCCAGGGCGATCACGACGCCACTGGCGGTGTCGGCGTAGGCGGCGGTGCCGCCGCTGCCGGCCATGCCGAACCGGGTGGGGGCGTCCAGCGGACCGGAGAAGCCGATGTCGTAGCCCAAGCCCCGGGTGGCCGGGAACCCGATGACCTCGTCGACGCCGGACACCGCGACGGTGGTGATCTCCCGCAGCCGGTCCGGAGAGACCAGGCGCACCCCGTCCACCTCGTCCATGAGGGCGGCGTACACGCGCGCCACCGCGCGGGCGGTCATCACGCCGCCGGCCGGGATGTCGGCGGTGAGCACATCGGGCCGGTTGCAGTAGGCCGCCGTCGGCATCGCCGCCGGCGGCGCCGCGGTCCAGCCGTCCACCACCCTGAAGAACGGCACCTGCTCGGCCATCGCCGCCATCATCTCGGGGGTCATCTCCATGGCCCCGCCCGCCGGGTCCGCGAGGCGGGCGACGCGGCCCAGCTCGGCCGACGGGACGCCGAAGTACAGCTCGTCGGCGACGCCCAGCGGCGCCGCCACCTCCTGGCGGAGCACCTGCGAGATCGCGGTGCCGGTGACGCGCCGGACGATCTCGCCGACGATGTACCCGTACGACTGCGGGTGGTAGCCCGTCTTGGCGCCCGGCTCCCACCACGGGACGGCGCCGGCGATCGTCGCGCACATCTTGTGCCAGTCGATGAGGTCCTCCGGCGTGGTGTCCACCGGCAGGGCGGGCACGCCCGTGGAGTGCGTCAGGGCGTGCCGCACGGTCGCGCCCTGCTTGCCGTGCGCGCCGAACTCCGGCCACAGTTCCACAATGGGCGTGTCGTAGGACAGCGCGCCGCGTTCGGCCAGGACGTGCACGACGGCCGAGGTCGCCCCCTTGCCGGTCGAGGTGACGTGGAAGGGCGTGTCCGGCGTGACCGGCCTGCCGGTCGCCGCGTCGGCCGTGCCCGCGACGGCGTCGACGACGAGTTCGCCGCGCTGGTACACGGCGACCTGGAGGCCGAGCTCCGCGCCGGAGGCGACGAGCCCGTCGATGGCGTCCTGAACCTGCTGCTGAACGTCCTTCATGAGTGTTCCTTCCAGGTGGTGGGTGAGGTCGGGAGGCCCGCGCGCGGGTGATGACGACGGCTCTGGTGAGTCAGTGAGTGAAGGGGCGTCTGGTCCGCGCGTCACGGAGTGCGTGGGCCCACCAGGTCAGCTCGTCCAGCACCGTCTTGACCGTCGTGTTGCAGGTGGCGGTGGCCTTGGGCCACGTGCCGTCGGAGGCGTACTGCTCCCAGTAGCACGGCAGGCTGACCGCGCCGCGGATGGCCACCGCGTGCAGCTCGGCGAAGATCTCGCGCAGGTGGGCGGTGGCGTGCAGGCCGCCCGACTCGCGGCCGTAGGCGACGAAGGCGACCGGCTTGGCCCGCCACTCGTCGTAGAACCAGTCGATGGCGGTCTTGAGCGGCGCGGGGAAGCTCCGGTTGTACTCCGGGGTGACCACCGCGAACGCGTCGGCGGCACCCAGCCGGGGGCCGAGAGCCCGCACCTGGTCAGGGAGGGTCTCGTCGTGGTCGCGGAGGGTGTCGGGCAGCCGGGCCTCGGCCAGGTCCACCAGGTCCACCTCCAGGTCGCGGCGTTTGCGGGCCTGTGCCGCGAACCACGCGGCGGCGGTGGGCCCGAACCGGCCCTTGCGGGTGCTGCCGACGATGACCGCCAGCCTCAGCGGTCCGCTGTCCGTCATCTCCGTCCTCCCTCGGGTCGTCTCGGCGCCGTGGTCTCGACTGTGCCGGGAGGCGTTTACGGTTTGCTTTCGAGCACCCGTCAACAGGCCGCAAGGCGCGTCGGCGCACTGGGGAACGACCGACTGGACCGGCGTGGACCGACTGGACCGACTGGACCGGCGTGGACCGACTGGACCGACTGGACCGGCGTGGACCGGCGTGGACCGGCGTGGACCGGCGTGGACCGGCGCGGACCGGCGCGGACCGGCGCGGCCGGGTGCGGCGGTCATCCACCGGCCGTCCACCGGCCGTCCGCGCGCGCCGGCGACCCGGGCGCGAAGGATCGGACGGGCTCAGGGGGAGGCGCGCAGCGTGAGGGACAAGCGCGGGGCCAGGGTGGTGTTGCGGCGGTGGCCGAGGCGGTGGACGGCCAGCTCCAGCGCGTCACGGGACCCGACGAGGACCACCCACGAGCGGGCCCGGGTGACCAGGGTGTAGAGCAGCCTGCGGTGCAGCATGACCCCGCCGTACTCGGCGACGAGCGGGGCGACCACGATGGGGTACTCGCTGCCCTGCGAGCGGTGCACGCTGATGGCGTACGCGTGCGTCAGCTCGTCGAGGCGGTCGAAGGCGTAGGTCACCGGGCCGCCGTCGTCGATGAGGATCTCCACCAGGCGCTCGGCCACGTCGATCGCGGTGATCGTGCCCGTCTCGCCGTTGAAGACGCCCTTGTCGTAGTTGTTGCGGATCGGCATCACCCGGTCGCCGACGCGGAAGACGGTGTCGCCCGACCAGTGCTCGGCCTTGCCCTCGCCGGCCGGGTTGAGCCGCTCTTGCAGGACCCGGCCGATGGCGGCGGTGCCCGCGGCGCCCTTGCGCATCGGGCACAGCACCTGCACCTGGCCGGCCGGCACGTTCTGCTTGCGCGGGATCGCCTCGGTCGCCAGGTGGACCACCCGCTTGGCGACCTGCTCGGGGTCGTCCAGCTCCTCGAACCAGAAGCCGCCGCCGCCCGGCAGCGCGGGCACCTCGCCCGCCCGGACGCGGTGGGCGGCGCGGATGATGGCGCTGCCGCCGGCCTGGCGGAAGACGTGGGTCAGCCGGACCCGGGGGATCTCCTCCACGCGCAGCAGATCGGCCAGGACGCTGCCCGGGCCGATGCTCGGCAGCTGGTCGCCGTCGCCGACCAGCAGCAGGTGGCTGCCCGGGGTGAGGGCCGAGGTGAGCCGGGTGGCCAGGTGCAGGTCGAGCATGGACGCCTCGTCCACCACGATGAGGTCGGCCTGCGCGGGCGTCTGCTCGAACAGCGTTCCGGAGTCGGGGTCGGGCTGGTGGGCCAGCATGCGGTGGATCGTCGTGGCGGGCAGGCCGGTGAGCTCCGACAGCCGCTTGGCCGCCTTGCCGGTGGGCGCGGTGAGGGTGACCGAGCCGCCCATCGCCCGCACCGTCGCGGCGATCACCCGCACGGTGTGGCTCTTGCCGCACCCTGGGCCGCCGGTGAGGACCGAGACGGTGCTGGTCAGCGCCGTGGTCACCGCCGCGCGCTGGTCGTCGTTGAGGCCGGGGTCCTCCTGGAACGGGCGCATGGGCAGGGTGGAACGCGCGTGGTGCAGGCGGGCCAGGTTGGCCGCCAGCCGCACTTCGCGGGCATGCTGCTCCTTGGCGTACACCGCGGGCTGGCGGGCGTCGGTGAGGCAGGCCTCGACGACCACCCGCCGCTCGGCCGCCAGGGCGTCCACCATCCGCCGGACCAGTTCGTCGTCCTGGCCGAGCAGGTCGGCGGCCTGGGCGAGCAGGGTGGGCAGCGGCAGGAAGCAGTGCCCCGAGCCGGCGGCCGCGGCCTCCAGCCGGTCGATGATCGCGGCCTGGACGCGCTGCGGACTGCGCTCGGGCACCCCGGACCGCAGGGCGATCTTGTCGGCGGTAGTGAACGCGATGCCGCGCACCCGGCCGATGAGGCGGTACGGATCGCGGGTCAGGATGTCGGCCGACTCGGCGCCGAACGCCTGGTACACCTTGGCCGCGAGCAGCGGGCTTACCCCGAAGCCCTGCAGCACGACCATCAGCGCGGCGACGGCCTTCTGCTCGGCCCACGCCTCGACGATTTGCGCCTGGCGCACCGGGCCGATGTTGACGACCTCCCTGAGCCGGTCGGGCTCGGTGTCGATGACGGTCAGGCTGGACTCGCCGAAGTGGCTGACGATCGCGTGGGCCAGCCGGGGGCCGATGCCGCGGATCAGCCCGGAGCCGAGGTATACCCGGATGGCGCGGACCGTGGACGGGGCCACCCGCTCGCACGCGGTGACCGTCATGCGGCGGCCGTGGCGCGGGTGATCCTCCCAGTCGCCGGTGAGCCGCAGCGTCTCTCCGGGCTGCACGCCCGCGAGGACGCGGCCCGCGGCGACGAAGCCGGGCGCTTCCTCGGCGCTCATGCGGGCGACCGTGTACTCGTCCTCGCGGACGTACACGAGCTGCTCGACGGAGACCTCCACGAGACAGATACAACCACCCGGCACCGACACCGGCGGTAATCCCGTCGCGGCGGCGGCGCGCGGATCCTAGGCTCTACGCTGTGCGCAAGCCCATCCTGCGTCCCACGGCGCGCGTCCTGGTGGCCGACGAAGCCGACCGGCTGCTGCTGCTCCACTTCCACGACGCCACCTGGCTGACGCCGGGCGGCGGCATCGACCCCGGCGAGACGGTGGAGGTCGCCGCGGCCCGCGAGCTGCTGGAGGAGACCGGCCACCGCGTCACGCCCGACCTGCTCGGGCCGGTGGTCGCCACCACGGCCGGCCACTGGCGCGGCGGCTGGGACGGCAAGATGTACTACTCGGTCGAGACCTTCTTCTTCCTCCGCGTGGCCGAGCTCGTCATGGACACCTCCGGTCTCATGGAGTACGAGCGGCGCGACATGGTCGGGCACCGCTGGTGGACGCTGCCCGACCTGCGGGTCACCGAGGAACGCGTCCGCCCGCTGGGGCTGGCGGGCCTGCTGGAGCGGCTGTACGCGGGCGAGGTGCCGGACGAGCCGGTGGCCCTGCCCTGGCATCATCCCGAGTTCGCGCACCTGCCCGTCCCGCCGCCCCGCCGCTGAACGGCGGGGACCGGCGGGGCGCGGCGGGGCGGTGTCAGGCGGTCGAGCGGCGGTGAGGGGGATCAGGCGGTGGTCTCGGCGCGCCGGCGGACGTGCTCGGCGAACTCCAGCCACTCCTCGGCGACCGCGCACGCCAGGTCGGCGATCATGTAGGCGCAGTGCGAGGGCATGGTCCCGCTGAGGTCCTCCCAGCCGCGCACCCCGGCGGTGTGCTCGTTGAGCCAGCGCAGCAGCGTGCGCCCGGAGTCGGTGAAGCGCACCGAGGGGTCCCGCTGGAGCTGGTGGAGGATCGCCGCCGGGTCCTTGGGCCGGTCCGCGCGCCCGGCGGCGGCGACCCGCCGAAGCCGGCGTTCGGCGCCCGCGGGCTCGCGGCGCTCGTCCCGGGCGCGCTGCTGCGGCGGGATGGGGTCCTCGCCGCGCATCATGCGGTTGCGCACGTCGCGGGCCGTGCCGAGCGAGATGCCGGCCTGCTCGGCCACCTGGCGCAGCGACGCGTCCGGGCGGGCGGTGAACAGCTCGCAGGCGCGGCGCCGGCCCTCGGCGCTGGTGAGCGGCCGGACGCGGCCGTCGCGCCCGATGCGGCTGAGCGGCTGCGGCACGCCCGGGGTCGCAGCGCGGCGGATGGTGTCGACGGTCTTGGCCGACAGGCCGGTGACCGAGGCGATCGCCCGGTCCGACCACTGGGGCCGCGAGACGACGATGCGGGCGGCGGCCGCCTCGCGGTCGGCGAGCGACAGCGGCAGGCCGTGGGCGGTGTTCGCCTCCACGGCCATGACGAACGCGGTCTCCGCGTCCCCGTCGAAGAGCCGCACCTTGATCTTCTCGTCGCCGCGCAGCAGGGCGGCGCGCAGCCGGTGCATCCCGTCGATGACGCGCATGGTGCCGCGGTGCACGAGGATGGGCGGCAGGTCGTCGTCGGACTCGGCGAGCAGGCGGGTGTGCCCGGCGTCCTCGCCGGAAAGGCGCGGGGAGTCGCCGGGCGACAATGCGCTGATCGCCATTATCTCGTAGTCGCCGGCGTCATTGGCGACCGCCGAGAGAAGCCTCCCGCACGGCGTGACGCGCCGGTCGGCGAGCGCGTTCGCCTCACCCGCGGTCGTGATGTCTGCGGCCGGCATCAGGACACCTCTCCCCGTGTTGCGTCGGCGCCACGCGTTCATGCGCACGCCTGGCCATAGGCGGCTGATCCGCGGCATGCCGGATGCGTGAAATCGGTGAACGGTGATCGAGCCCTATCGTCATGCGCCAGGGCGAACGCCGCATCTTCCCTGTTGCTGTCCTGCGCGAAAACGTGGCGACGGCCCGGTCGTGTACCGGTGTGTCCCCCGGGCTGTGGAATAACACGAAAAAGTGGAACTCTGGGGTTGCGCGGCGGCCGGGAAACGGGTATCGGAGATGCCGGGCGCGGCGGACCACCCCAGAATTCCCCGCCATTAACGCCGCCCCGCTTGCCCTGCGCATGCCGGCTCCCCAGAATTTCTCTGGTAACCGTTCCGCTTTTCTTCGCCAGCGAGAACCCGGGCCGCGTGACGGGGAATTCGCGCGGCGGCGATCTCACGGAAGGCGCGCGCCCGCGAGACGGCGACCCCGGTCCATGGCACGCCGGAGCCTGATCGGGTTCCGGCCCGAGTGAGGAATGCGATGGCTCAGCAGACGCTCGAGAAGAACGGCATGGCGATCCCGTACGCCGGATGGTTCCTCGTCCAAGCCAACGTGATCATGATCACTCCGCTGCTCGTCCCGGTGGCGAACCACTTCCACGTCGGCCTGGCCGCGGTCACCCTCGCGCTGACCGCCTACCTGCTGCTGTTCGGCGTCATGCAGCCGTTCTACGGGCTCCTGTCCGACTCCGCCGGGCGGGTGCGCGTCATGCGCCTCGGGCTCGCCGGGGTGTCGCTGGGCAACCTCATCGCGGCGCTGGCCCCCAACGTCGCGTTGCTGATCACCGGCCGGGCCGTGGCCGGGGCGTTCGCCGCCGCGCTGGCGCCGGTGACCGTGGCCTACATCGGCGACCGGGTGCCGCCGGGCCGGCGCCAGCGGGTGATGGCCGGCCTGATGTCGGTCGCGGCGATCGGCACCGCCACCGGCACCATCAGCGCCGGCGTGCTGAACGATCTGATCAACTGGCGGGCCGCCATCTTCCTCGTCGCGGCGGGGGCGGCGGTGCTCGCGGCGCTGTACGGCAGGCTGCCGGAGACGCTGGCCGTCAAGACCAGCGGCCGGGACGCGCTCAGGCGGCTCGGCCAGGTCTTCCGCGGCGGGTGGTTCCGCTTCCTGACGATCTTCGCCTTCTTCGAGGGCGCGGCGATGGTCGGGTTCTACAACTTCTTCAGCTCCGCGCTTCAGGTGCACGGCAAGAACGCGGCGATCGCCGGAATCGTCACCGGCTCCTACGGCCTCGGCGCCGTGGTCGGCGGGGTGATCGTGCGTTCGATCGACTCGCGCGTGACCGCCGCCGGGCTGTTCGGCGGCGGCTGCACGCTGCTGCTCGTGGGCTTCCTCGCCGCGGCCTTCAGCCAGACCATTCCGGCGATCCTGGCGGCCGGCCTGCTGGCGGGGATGGCCCTGGCCATCGCGCAGTCGACCATCCAGACCTGGATGATCGAGGCATCGCCCCCCGACGTGCGCGGCACGGCCGCGGCCGTGGTCGCCTCCGCGGTGTTCACCGGGGCCGCTCTGAGCACGGCCGCCGTCGGCGGGCTCGCGGCCGGCGGCCAGTTCCGCCTGCTGTTCGGCATCGCGGCGCTGGTGACCCTGCCCGTCACGGTCGTCGGCGCGCTCGCCCGGGCCCGGTTCTCCCGCGCCACCGTCCCCGCCTGACCCCGGCGCCGCCGCGCGCCGCGAAGCCACACCAGACCTACGAACCGAACTGGAGATACCCGACATGACACGGACGGTTGTTGTCACCGGAGGGGGCACGGGCATCGGCTACGCCGTCGCCGCGGCCTTCGCCGAGCAGGGCGCGCACGTCTACATCACCGGGCGGCGCGAGCCGGTCCTGGCCGAGGCGCGTTCGCGGCTCGGGGACGGCGTGAGCACCGTCGTCTGCGACGCCACCGACCCCGACCAGATCGAGGCGCTGCGCGACCAGCTGCCCACGACGGTGGACGTGCTGGTCAACAACGCCGGCGGCAACCGCGACCTGGACGGCCCCGGCCCGGGCGCCCCGCAGCTGGGCGCGGTCGGGCTGAGCGGGCAGGGGCCGCGCACGCCGGACAACCTGCACGCCCTGGCCGCGGCATGGCGGGCGAACCTGGAGGGCAACCTGGTCAGCGCGGTGCTGATGACGGCCGCCCTGGACAAGCAGCTCGCCCCCGGCGGCGCGGTCGTCCACATCGGGTCCTTCGCCGCCGACCGGGGCGCGGGCTCCTACGGCGCGGCCAAGGCCGGGCTGAACTCCTGGAACCTGTTCCTGGCGCGCCAGCTCGGCGCCCGCGACATCACCTCGAACGTGGTCTCGCCCGGGTACATCGCCGACACCGAGTTCTTCCGCGACCGCAACGGGCAGCAGTTCCACGACGCGCGGGTGGCCGAGACGATGAACGGGCGCGCCGGATACCCCGAGGACATCGCCGGAGCGGTCGTCTTCCTGGCCTCCCCGGCGGCCCGGCACGTCACCGGTCAGGTACTCAACGTCAACGGCGGCGCGCTCACGACCCGCTAGGCGACGCGGCCGGTGCGCTGGACGAGCCGTCCGACCTCGTGCGCGCATCCCCAGGACAGGCCGACCCCGGCGCCCGCGTGCCCGTAGTTGTGGATGACGCGGGCGCCGCCGGCCGTCTCCTCCTCGAGCCGCACGCGGGGACGGCCGGCGCGCAGGCCGGTCTCCACGCCGACGACGCGCGCGCCGGCGATGCGCGGGTCGACGGCGGCGCAGCGGGCGATGATCTCCTCGGTCTGGACGGGGTCGGGCTCGCGGCTCCAGTCGTCCCTGGTGGCGGTGCCGCCGCAGACGAGCCGGTCGCCGTGCGGCATGAACGCCGTCAGCTTGGGGCCCTTGCTGAACTCGTAGAAGTAGTCGGTGACGCCGGGGTTCTCGACGATCACGTGCTGGCCGCGCATCGGACGGACCTCGGGGTCGCCGGCCAGGCGCTGGGCGTAGGCGCCGGTGCAGTTGACGACGACCGGCGCCTCGGCGGCGGCCTCTTCCAGGGACGCCACCGAGCCGATCTCCAGGGCGCCTCCGGCGGCCACCAGCCGTTCCGTCAGGTGCTCGAAGTAGGCCGGCATGTCCACGATGGGCACCGTCATCCGGAAGGCCAGGGCGAAGCCGGGGTGCTCCTCGGGCGCGCAGGGCTCGTAACCGGGCAGCCGTTGGATCCAGGAGGCGTCGGCGATCTCGGTGCGGCTCGCCCACCGGCCGGGGGTGACCCGCACGCCCGTGCCGGGCTGCCCGGCGAGCCCGGCGAAGGTGTCCAGTCCCAGGCGGTGCCAGGCGGCGACGGTCTCGTACGGCTCCCAGCTCGCGGTGTCGGCCGGGTCGGACAGCAGGGGACCGCTCAGCACGGCCATGGCGGCCGCGGAGGTCGTCTCGCGCGGCGGCTGGTCGCCGCGCAGCCGCACCGCCAGGCCCTGTTCGGCCAGGTGCACGGCCGTGGTGAGCCCGATGACGCCGGCGCCGACGACCAGAACATCTGTGCGCTCTGTCACGCGTTCACTCCTTGGTCACAGAAAATCGGTCACAGGAAAGCGGCCGCCGCTCCTCGGTCACGGGAGAGGGCCGCCGCGGAAGGACGGGGGGCGTGACGGAATGCCGGACGGCATGAATCCCCCCATGGTCCTGGAAATCACTGAGCCTGCATTGTCGGGTGGCTCCGCGTGCCGGAGCAAGCGTGCCACCGCCCGTAGGGGGCACCCGAAAACACCCATAAAAGGGATGAAGAATCCCATTTCGCAATACCTGTGCACGCGGCCGCATGGAGCGCCGTTGTGGGATATTCGCAGGTGCCCCGTACGATCCGACGAGCATCCGCGCGCGGATGCCTTTCCCGTGAATCGAGGTCGATGACGTGCCCGAGCAGACCGCCGACCCCGGCGTCCAGCAGCCGGTCCAGGTCAGCCCGATCGGTTACGTGGTGACCGGCTACGCCCGGCCGCAGGACGCCCCGGCGCAGGCCACGGAGAACTACGGCGAGCCCGGCAAGGTGGTCGTCTACGACCGGTTCGCCGACGGCCTGGCCGGCCTGGAGCGATGGTCGCACATCTGGCTGCTGACCTGGCTGCACTCCCAGGACGACGACGAGGCCGGAGCGCTGAAGTGCGTCCCGCGCGGCGGGGCGAGGGGCGGCGGGCACCGGGGGGTGTTCTCCACCCGCTCCCCGAACCGGCCGAGCCGTCTCGGGATGAGCCTCGTGCGCGTGCTGCGCGTCGAGGACGGCGTCGTCCACTTCCAGGGCGTCGACCTGGTCGACGGCACCCCGGTCCTGGACATCAAACCCTGGGTCCGCGGCACCGACATCCCCCCGGACCTCCCACGCTGACCACTTCCTTCGCAGGGGTGCGGTACATCCGGCGCGCGAGAGCGAGATCTCCCCGGTAGGGGTGATCGATACTCGCGCCCCGGGCACCGGCAACTTGCATCAGCTTTCAGTCTGAGGGCGACAAGCCGTCACCGGCCCACAACTCACCCGGCCATGGCAGGTGCTCCGGTCGCTGCCGAAACATCGTCCGGGGCCGAGTGAGCGCATCACGCCCGGACCGTGAACAGACCGTGCGGCCCTTGACGCTCTGCTCCCAGCCCCATGATGAGGACAACTCCCGGACCATCTACAGCCCTCGGCCGCTCTCACTGAACGGCCCAGCCTGAGCAGGGGTCGTCGGGATGCTGGTGGGTGACCCCTCGTCGCTCACCTCCACCCGGTACACCCGGACCTCCGCCACGCCGCCCGGCCGCCGCCCCGACTCCGAATGCCGCACCGCGTTCGTGAAACCTCGCTGACCAGGATCTCGACGTCGTCTAGATCTCGCCTTCCGGCCCCGTACAGCAGCGTACGGACATAGGCTCCCGTGCGACCTTCACCGAACTGTTGAGGCCTAGATACTCGGCCTTGTTCCTCTTCACCAGCACCCAGCCGATCCAGGAAACCCTGAGCTGGTCACGATGGCGACGCGCCACCAAGCCCAAACGCGACAAGCCCACTAGCAGCGCAGATCACAACCATGATCTCAACACGTCTCTGGAGGCTGGGCACGGCCGACACCTGGGTCATCGAGGCTGACAGATGTCTACGCTCGATTGCCGATCGCCGCAGCCCTATTTGTGGTTATCCTATCCGGGTGGGGGGTAACGCCACATACTCTCGGATGAGCGGAGGTTCCCCATTGTTTGCTCAAACATGCATTAAAGGCGTAACTGGTATCAGCTTTCTCGAGGCAGAAGAGATCCTCGCCGGAAGCGGACTTTTATGCAACTGGTGGCGAAGAGTGAGACTGATCAGTCCAAACCAGGTTGATGAGCGCCTTACCTCTGCCAATCTGAATCTACACGTCAATTCGTACGACGCTCAACATCCGCAGTACGATGGCCTTGTAAGGGAGGAAACGCCTTTCATTTCTCTGACCGCAGGGGCGGTCGAGCGCAGCGTCTTCTACAGTACTAACCTTGTTCATCCGGCTCATCAGACCGCACTCCTGTTCGCCTCCGACTTCGGCCGTGCTAGAGGTGAGTGTTATTTGTTCTATTGCTGGGTGATAGTTGGGATGAATCCTGCGGCCGAGGTCCGCCATCTGGCCGAGGAAGTGCGGGAACTTAATACCTATCGCCGATACTCGGCCTTCCAGTCGGAAGGGGAGGTGGCGGCCAAGGTTGAGGTGCCGGCCCGGCAGATTCATCGGTTTGAGCGGTACGAGATATCCTCTGACGGACGCGGGCTTCGGCTGGACTTCAAAGATGCCGCCATCAATCCCCGCTACGTCGATCCGTACTCGGTGGTCAACATCAGAGGGGCGTTCTGATGCCTCGATTGGATACCCTTCACGCCGTAATGGAAAACCTCGGGATTTCGGAAGAAGTTACCTTCTCGCAGGCCAGTTATTACATCGCCTATGCGGAGAGGCTGGAGCGCGCACGATCCCAAATCGCAAACGGCGTCGATGGCGACGATGATGTTTGGGCGCGGATCGCCATGCCAGTTGAAGGTTGGCTCGGGCCTGCCGTCATCGCCTCCACACTTCGTCTAGCGGCCCAGCATGCTGCCCTTGTCGATGTGAGACAGGCCGCGGTGCTGGCTGTGCGCAGTGGACTGGCCTATTTAGAAGCCGGACTTCCCTTCGGGATGTTCGCGCTGGCCGGTCTTCTCGATGACGAGCGCCTGTCGAGGGCAATGAGAAGGAGTCGCATCAGATCGCACGATGATGCACGTGAGAATCCTGTCCAGCTGACGTACTTCCTTCTGGCGCATGCCTCGCGACCCATGCTGCGGGAGTACACGAATGCCAAGTCAGCTGATATCCTGCGAACTCTGCGCTCACATTCGCTACATCCGATCGGCCCGCAGGGCGTTCCAATTGCCGATTATCTTGCTTTTAGTGAATCACTGTCACAGCACGATACTCGCGATGCGCTAAGCCACAACAGACCCGCTCTGCTACTCGCGGAGATGGGCGAGTTGCAGGCGAGGACGCTGCGTGCAGCGATGCGTAGCCGCTACCTCTGGGAGCGTGGAGCCGCTCCGGTCAACATTGTGGATCTGGAGCAGGTGCTGATGTGCGGACTATTGATGATGCGGTCCGGAAAGCGGCCCACCGTGGTGCACGAGGAGGTAGCAGCTGAACTCCAGGGCCCGGATCCCCTTGCCGAACTACCTGTATGGGCAGCACGAAAGATTGAGGAAGCACTCGTTGACATGCGAGATGAGGAACTGGGCCTGGAAGGGTGAGTCAAACCATGCTTCTCGCAGTTCCCGCGACCGAGGGCGAACCGACGTGGTTACAGACGCTCCGAGTGGTCCCGTCCTTGTTGTGGCCGCTGCTGGTGCTCCTGGTCCTGTTGCTTTTCCGACTGCAGATCAGGGAGAAACTGGGCACTATCAGATCGATCAGAATAGGAGATATCGAGACGCTTTTTTCTGAGAAGCTGCATGAGGTCGAGCAGTCCGGGGCACCTGCCAGTGCAGCGGATCGACGTGGGGCAGTAGGTCGTGCGACCAGCGCGAAGTCGATGTGCATGGGCAGACGGATATTGTGGGTGGATGATCGTCCTGGCGGCAACCAGTCGCTTGCTCGAGTCCTTGCCGAGCTTCTCTCGGTTCGGATCGATTATGCATTGAGCACCAGTGAGGCACTCGATCACTTAAGGCGCGACGCTGAATATGAGATCGTGATCACTGATATGGCCAGGCCCGGTGACCCTGAGGCAGGACTAGCTCTTATTCGGAGCATGCGGGAAGAGGGCCTGACGCGGCATACAATAATCTACAGCAGCCTGAGCAATTTGGACGTCGGAGTACCGGCCGGAGCTTTCGGACTCACGAACCGCCCCGATCAACTTCTGCAATATGTCATAGACGCATGTGAGCGAAACTATTGGGAATTCGGGGCGAGTGACGCCTAATCGTTCCTCTGGCGTTCCAGATGAGACCCCGCGTTTTCCGGACAGCTTCGTATTGATCGCTCATGCCGCGCGCTGTCGACTCGGATACTCATTGCGGACCTTAGGCGGAGTCCGGTATCGGCTCATGGAAGCTCATGCCGGCTGCCGCCGCGCCTTGGTACCCGTGGGTACGGGGCACTACTGAGACTGAGTGACCGCGACCACGGAGTGGTCCAGACAACGACGGATCGTTATGGACGCGGCCCTGAGAGGGTAATGGGCGGTGCCGGGCCGATTAATCGATCCATCGCGCGGCCTTCGTTATTTGGGCAGTTGGCTGCTGGTGAACGGCGTGACCTTCGGCCTCGCCGGGAGCGTCATCAATTCGTACTACACCGTGGTCCCCACCGCCCGCCGTCGCTGCCTAGCTCGCCGGGCCGACCGCGTACCAGAGGACCGAGGACGGCGCGGCGGGGCGATAACCTGCTGTCGGTCGGCACTCCGAGTGTCGAGTTGGCCCCGCTGTTGGAACAGGACGCCGACTCATATACCCGGGTGCACCGTAGGCTTCAAAAGCGCCGCCGACTATCAACTCGCGACGCCACGCCTCCTGCCGAACCGTTCCTCCTTCACACTAGCGAGGAAGAACCGCCAGCCGGCACTTTCCAGGATCACGATGGGGCCGACGTTCTTGCTGTCACGTACGGCGATACCCCCATCCGGGAGCCCGGCTACCTCGACACAACTGCCGCCGTTTCCCCCGCTGTAGCTACTCTTGTACCACTTAACCTGCGATAGGTCTAGACCGGGCACCGATAGCACTCCTTCTGCCGCGGCCTAAGGAATGGCCTTGGCTGCCTGTCTTATAAGGGTCAATGACTCTCTTGGATCAAGTGCTGACGCGCGCAGGTGATCGAACATAAGCGTATAACTCCGTACTTCGTCCGGTTTTTCCAGATAGAGGCTTCCTGTGGCGTGCTCGAGATAGGTGACGTCGTCTCCGCCATGATCGGTAAAGGAGAGGATGGCGAATGGCCCCAGCATGGCAGCATGTGCCCCGACCTCATAGGGCAGGACCTGCAACGTCACGTTCGATAGAGCGGCTACATCGACGAGCCTGCGAAGCTGCTCACGCATCACCGTCACCCCTCCAACGACGCGGCGTATAGCCGCCTCGTTGAGGACCGTCCAGAAGCGCAGGGGATCCTCGCTCTTGGTGATGATTTCCTGACGGGCCATACGAAGCGCCACGTGCCGCTCGATCTCTTCTGGGCTGTCGGTCACGCGCGCCGCCTCGTACACGGCTCTCGCATAGTCCTCGGTCTGCAGAAGTCCATGCACCAACTCGGATTCGTAGTTGCGCAGCGACAGGGCCTCCGCCTCCAGCCCCACATAGACCTGGAACCACTGGGGAATGACATCGTTATACGCGTGCCACCAACCCTTCTCGCGGGACTGCCGGGCCAACTGGACGAGCGCATCATGTTCCGCTCCCGGACCTACGCCGTAAAGCAGGAGCATCGTACGCACGTCGCTGACGGAGATTCGCAGAGTTCCACCCTCGACCTTGGTCATTCGGGACGATGACCATCCGAGGTGCTCCGCCACTTCCTCCTGTTTGAGTCCTGAGCTGAGACGCAATCGCCGGAGTTCTTGGAGAAGACGGCGATGGCGGACAGTTGGGGAGAATCTCGCCATACAGGGCTTCCTCCTCTCTTTGTGATCGAAACACTACCCAGTGTGAAGATTTTTCGCCGAATCGGTTGCACGTTCAGAAGTGCAGGTGCAAATTCAGCACGTGACGTTCGGTGGAGCTCTCGTCACGAGGGCTTGGTGAACGGCCACACATCAACGCACCGCGCATATGGATGCGTGGGCCACGTAAGCCTGTGGAGGTCGAGGGTGGGGCGAGAAGCAGGGCGATTGGAGTTGCTGGGGGCTGGAGCTCGGGTGCTACAAGTACTTGAGCGCGAGGTGTTGCGCATCGACGTCCCGCTTCGGTATCAGATACCCGCGCAGCGCGTCCCTGAGGCGGCCGACGGCGAGAGAACCGCGGCGGCATGGCGGGCGCGAACGGTCGCCGGGTACGTCGTTCTCGCCGGACGGGTAGAACAGGTCGGCGTGGCACGCGCGTTCGCGCGCAAGCTGCTCGGCGGAGATCCTCTTCTGGACACGGCGCTGCTGGTGGTGTCCGAGATGGTGTCGAACAGCGTCCAGCACTCACGGTCGTCGCTTCCAGGTGGCACCGTCACGCTGTACATCCTGCATGTCGACGCCCGGGTGCGGATCGAGGTTCAGGACGACGGTTCTGACGGGATCCCCTGCATGCGCCCCGCCGGCTCGGAGGCGTTCCCGGAATGGAGCGGTGACCTCGACGAGGTGGATCTTCGAGGCCGGGGCCTGCGCCTGGTCGACGAGGTCGCCACCTGCTGGGGATTCGCCATCGGCCACAGGAAGACCACCACCTGGGCGGAACTCTCCTCCTCCACCGACTCCCAAAGCCCGACATGACCGCCGCCGTCCTGCCGTTCCGGCAGGACGGCGGCGGGCTTGGCGTGGTCCGGCCTGCCGCCGGTAGAGATCGTGCTGGCATGGCTACGCCTTCGCCTGGCGGCACATGGTTTGACCAGCGGCTGAACTCTGCTGGGCGAGGCTTCTCCCTCGCCGGACGGTGGGGCGATCGTCAGGGATGATGGGACCTTCGGTTGGCGCGTGGTCAACGTACCCCACCTCGTCGCCCTCGTCCGCGCCGGAGCCCGCTTCGAACGAGGCGTCCTCGTCGAACGCGGGCCGGCGGCCGCGGCCTGGCGTGCGGTGCTGCACAGACACCATGAGAGAGGCGGCAATGGACCAAGGCACCCGCGGCGAGCTCATCAGCTGGCTGACCGAGGCGATCAGATCCGTCACGACCGCGCACCCGCTGCGGGTCGCCATCGACGGGCCGCCCGCCTCCGGCAAGACCACGCTGGCCAACGAACTCGCCGTCGCACCGCGCGCCCAGGACCGCGACGTCATCCGCGCGACCATCGACGACTTCCTCTTCCCCCGAGCACATCGCTACCGACGCGGCCAGTACTCGGCCGAAGGCTGCTACTTCGACGCCCACGACCACGCCGCGCTGTGCCGCGTCCTGCTCGATCCGCTGGGCCCGGGCGGAGACCGAAGGTTCCAGCACGCGGTCTACGACACCGGCACCGACACCCCATCGTCCCCGCCGGCCATGACTGCCCCCGCGGACGCCGTACTGCTCTTCGATGGCGTCTTCCTCCTGCGCCCGTAGCTCATCAACCGGTGGGACCTGCGCATCTTCGTGTCCGTCCCATTCGAGCAGACGATAGATCGCGCCCGGGACCGAGGCACAGCACTGGCCGGATCCACCGCCGGCACCGCCCAAATCGAACGGTCGTGGCGCGACCGCTATATCCCCTCCCAGCAGCTCTACTTCGCCACAGCCCGCCCAACCGACCACGCCGACATCATCGTGGACAACGAGCAGCTCCAACGGCCAGCCTGGGAAGTCCGACCACACTCGTCGATACACAGGATTTGACAATTGCTCCTTCACCTGTGCTCCTGGCCTTTGGTCGCTTCCCCTGTGGGCGGGGATACGGTGGACAGGAGGGTCGGCGAGAGGCATCTGTAGCTGGACGACGCCTACGATGCGTCGCGATCCGAGGCCAGGATGTCGGCGCCGCCGTACGGTGCCCGATCCGCCGGATTCTCGGATGGGGTGACGGCGCCCGACGTCCGCACATCGAACCGAAGGGCCCGCGGCCGGGACGGCCGCGGGCCCTGCTCGTGCTGTGGCGGCATGACGCCTTCAGGGACGCTTGGCGACGCCGTAGGCGCGCACCTCCATGAGGTCGCCGCTGAGGTAGCCGTCGTGGGGGCTGGTGGGCCCGGCCGCGTGGGTCGGCAGGCCGCCGACGACGACCTTGCGGATCGACGGCTCGCGCAGCAGGGTCCGCGCCAGCTCCTCGTCGTCGCTCACGACCGACAACGCCAGCGTGTCCTTCAGCGGCGTGACCGGGTCGCGCCGGCTCCACGGCAGCACCCACACGCACGCGAACGGCAGCTCGATGCCGCCGCCCGGGTGGTCGGGGCGGTCGCACACCAGCACGGCCGGCCGCAGCGCCGCCGACCCGTCGCCGAGGTCGGCCACCCCGCCGTCGCGGTACAGCGGAGCGGTGACCTCCACCGCCCCGGCCAGCCGGGACGACAGGTGCGCGCGCATCGCCCGCGCCTGCTCGATCGGCATGACCGGAAGCTGGGCCTCGCTGGTCTGGGGCGGCGCGGCGACCAGGGCGGCGAGCCGCCGGGCGATCGCCTGCCCGAGCTCCATCGGGTCGCCGTCGGTGAACACGGCGCTGGCGTTGGTGCACCGCAGCCCCGCGTCGTAGGCCACCGAGTCGCAGATCACCTCCAGCGCCCGGTCAGTGATCGCGCCGGTGTGCAGGACCTTGGACCTGCCCGGCCCGCGCGGCACCAGGCCGGGGTTGTCGGCGTAGCGCCGGATGGCCGCGTCACCGCCGAAGACCAGGCTCAGGTCGGCCGCCTTGACCAGCGCGTCCGCCGTGGCGTGCCCGCCGGGCAGCAGCGACAGGCGCGACGGTTCCATCCCCGCCTCCAGCGCCGCGGCGATCAGCCGCGACGGGGTGAACGGGTCCCGGGTGCCCGGCCGCACGAGCAACTGGTAGCCGTAGGCCAGCGCGTGCACCCACTGGGTGTGGGTGCCCGGGTTGTTGCTCGGCGCGATCACCGACAGGGTGTCGCCGCGCCGCAGCCACACGGCCCTGATCTCCCCGGCCCCCACGGTCGTCGCGGCGCCGGCCGGACGCTCGGCGGCCACGCGCAGAGGGGCGTTCGCGCAGGTCTCGGCCATGTCGGTGACCGAGCGCCGCGCCACGGAGATCGGCACGCCGGCGCTGCGCGACTGCATCTCGCAGTAGTCGGCCGGCGTGAGCCCGTTGAGCGTGGCCGTCCCGAACAGCTCGCCCATGCGGCGGAAGGTCTCGGCGGACGGCGCCTCACCGACGGGGCGGCGCCGCAGCTCCGCGACCGTCAGCGTGGCGGCCAGCGGCGGCGCCATGTCCACGTCGGCCAGGGGCGTGCCGTCGACGCCGCGCAGCAGCACCGTCTCGGCCGACTTGGCGGCGACGCCCGCCCGGATGAGCGGGACCTTGTACGCCGTTGCCACGGCCATCAGTAGACCCCCTCGATGATGGTCTCCTTGGCGGTCTCGTTCGGCCGCACGTCGGAGACCTCGACGCCGGGGTGGTCGTCCAGCGGCGCGCGCAGCGTGACCATGTCGCGCTCGACGGTGGGCGGCATGAACAGGTCGCGGGTCAGCGACGTGATCTTGACGACGCCGCGGGTGCCGACCGGCACGGTCGTGGTGAGGTCGACGGGGTCGACGACGTCGACCACCGTGTAGGGGTAGAACGGGCGGAAGACGCACGGCGACGGGTCGCCCTCGACGCGGGTGCGCTGCGGGGCCATGCCCATCATCGTGTTGCCGTACGCCCCGGCGAACTTGGCCCCGGGGAAGGCCTCGTTCTCCAGCAGGCTCAGCGTCTCGGCGTCGATGCTGGTGCCGCCCCAGATGAAGCCGCGCGCCTTCTCGCGCAGCGGCTCGTACACGTCGGGCCGGGCGACGATGCGCTCCAGGATGCGGGGGGTGCTGGAGACGGCCTGGATGTCCTGCGACAGCAGCACGTCCCTGACCTGGTCGAGGATGTGGTCGATGTAGCGGTCGGACTCGTCCTGGCGGCCGGTGGCGATGCACCGCTTGACCCAGCGCGGGTCCAGGTCGACGAAGTAGGCCAGGAAGCCGCGCAGCTCGGTCAGGTTGCCGATGTTCTTGGCCATCACGTGCGGGCCGGTCGGCCCGATGTGCAGCCATCCGGCCTGCTTGCCGCCGCTCGGGAAGCCCTGCTCGTCCAGGAACATGCTCTGGTACTCGATGTTGCGCCTGCGCGAGGTGGCGTCGACGATGCGCTTGGGCGCGCCGGTGGTGCCACCCGACTCGTACACGCCGAAGCGCCCGGGCCGGTCGAGGCAGCCGCGGGGGACGAGCGTGTGGGCGGGGATCGTGCTCCAGTCGATCTTCACGTCGGCGAAGAGCCGCTGGAGGTCGTCGTAGGTCTTGACGTCCGACAGTGGGTCGAACCCGAACGAGGCGGCCTGCTCGATCCAGAACCGGCTGCCGGTCGAGGGCGAGAAGTGCCACGTCATCGTCGCCACGACCAGCTCGTCGAGGTCGGGTGCCTGGTCGACGGGCGCCTCGAAGACGGCGGCGAAGTCATCGGACATGAGATTCCCTTTCTCGGATCGCCAGCGGGGCCCGCGGCGCGGCGTGGTGCCGGCCGCGGGCCGGGGCGGACCGCCGGCGCGGGTCAGTTGTGCTGGAGATGGCCATGGCCGTGCTTGTGCTCGGCCTGGTGACCGTGGCCGTGGCCATGGCCGTGGCCCGCGTGGTCGGGGGGCAGCACGCCGCCGTGCGCGGCGAGGTGGCAAGGCGGGCAGAGCAGACGGCCGCGGTGGTCGTGCAGCACGGCGGTGCTGGTGAGCTCCTCGCAGCCGTCACAGGGGGCGTGCGGCCGGGACTTCTTGGCCGCGGGGGCCTCGTCGGCGACCGGCTCGATGAGCAGGATCTCGTCCACCGGGGCGGCGAGGATCCGCTGGATGCGCTCGGCCTGCGCCTGGGAGAAGCGGGCGCGCTCCTCGCCGGTGGCCGTGCCGCCCTCCACCTTGTGGGCCAGCGCCCACAGCTCCTCGCCGCGGAACGCCTCGCTGCCGGGCTTGGCGGTGACCCGCAGTCCGGCTCCGTCGGAGACGCGCCAGAAGGTGAAGGCCACCTTGCCGTTGTCCTGCAGGATCATGTGGCGGTTGCCGACGGTGCACCCGGTGAGCACCTGGACGGCGTCTATGGCGCACCCGTCGGTCTCGCCGACCGCGACGACCTCGTTGTCGGCGCCGTGCCGGCCGAGGTGGGAGATGGCGACGTGCGCGATGCGCAGGCCGACGGCCGACCCCGGGCACTTGTGACCGTGGAAGCCGGTGACCTGCGCGTAGTCCTCTATATAACTCATCGATGGCTCTTCCTGTCGATGGATATGGCGTGGGGGGCGGCCGGCAGCAGCCGGACGTCCGCCTCGCGGTCGTTCTGTCCCTCGTAGAAGGCGCGCACCGTGATGCGGTGCAGGTCGGTGGCCGAGACGATGAACACCCACTGGCCGGACTCCTCGGCGAGCAGCCGGTCCAGCCGGGTGCAGGTGTCGCGGCGCGGGTCCTGCGGCCAGGGGACGCGGTGGGTGTGGTAGTTGCCGACCACCGCGAGGCCGTGCTCGTCGCAGAAGTCCTCGGCGTCCATCAGCTCGCGGGGGTGGGCGATCCACCCCCGCTGGTCGTTGGGCGTCTCCGAGGGGATGGCGTACTGATCGACCAGTTCGTCCATGTCGTCGGCGATGTCCGGGTCCCTGCGCATGTTGGCCAGGAGGGGGAGCACGGCCGCCACGTGCAGGGTCGTCCCCGCCTGGCGGCCGAGCAGCAGGCCGAACGCCTTGCGCTCGGACACCTCCCCCTCGATGTAGTGCCCGGTGAGCTTGCGGACGACGTGCCCGGCGATGCCGGCGAACAGCGGGCGCGGCAGCGTGATCTCGCGGACGTCGGCCAGCGTGGCCCGGACCTCAGTGGTGGGCAAGAGCGGTCTCCTTCACCGGCTTGCCCAGCAGGCGCCTGGTCTCCGCCGCCCACGCGCGGGCCTGCGCGACGGTGTACATGGTGAGCTCGGAGGAGTGGCCGAGGTAGGAGGAGACGTCGAAGATTCCGGCCAGCTCCTCCTCGCTGAGGTGCTGCGCGACGCCGTTCTGGCGGATCAGGTCCTCCAGCGGCGTGCCGGTGCTGCGGGACTCCTGGCTCAGCTCGTAGACGTGCTCGTGGGCGGTCTGCTTGCCGATGTGCTTGCCCAGGGCGAGCATGAGCCGCTCGGTCACGATCTGCCCGGCGACGACCTTGGTGTTCTCCAGCAGCCGGTCGGGGTGGATCTTCAGACCGTCGACGATGAGACGCGTGATGTCGCAGGCCGCGAGGGTGTAGTGCGACACCTCCGGCACGCACGCCCACTCAAGGCGCAGCGACCGGGAGTCGCGCTCGTGGTCGCCGCTCATCGCGGCCAGCGCCACGCCGACCGTGCCGGCGGACAGGCGCGACAGCATGACGGTCTGCTCGCACGCCTCGGGGTTGCGCTTGTGCGGCATCGTGCTGCTGCCGACCCGGCCGAGCCGCCACTCCTCCTCCACCTCGCCGAACTCCGGCCGCGCCAGCAGGCGGACCTCGTCGGCGATGCGGCCCATGGTCCCGGCGACGATCGCCAGGGTGGAGACGAACTCGGCGATGCGGTCGCGGGCGACGTGCCAGGCCAGCGGCGCGGCGCTGAGACCGAGGCGGGCGGAGAAGCCGCGCAGCAGGTCGATCGCCTGGTCGCCGAAGCCGGCCATCGTGCCGACGCCGCCGAACAGCTCGGCGGTCAGCACGCGCGGGCGCAGGGCGCGCAGCCGCTCGCCGCTGCGCAGGATCTCGTCCATCCAGCCGGCGATCTTCAGGCCGAAGCCGATGGGCAGCGCCGGCTGGGCGTGCGTGCGGCCGAGCGCGACGGTCTCGGCGTGCGTCTCGGCCAGGTCGGCCAGCCGGGTGACGATCGCGAGCAGCTCGTGCTCCATCGCGTCCACGACGTCGCGCATCTCCAGCGACTGGGCGGTGTCCTGGATGTCCTGGGTGGTCGCGCCGTAGTGGACGAACTCACCGGCGCCGTCGGGGACGGACGCCTGGAACACCCGCAGCAGGCCGACCAGCGAGTGGCTGGTGCGCCGGATCTCGGCCCGGACGGCGCCGAGGTCCAGCCGCTCCACCTTCGCCGCGGCGGCGATCTTCTGGGCGGCGTCGGCCGGGATGATGCCGAGGGCCGCCTGCTCCAGCGCCAGCGCGGCCTCCACGTCGAGCCAGCGCTGGAAGCGGCAGCGGTCGCAGAAGATGCGGCGGCTGGCGGCGGTGCTGTAGCGGTGGCCGTAGAAGGCGGAGTCGACGATGTGGCTGCGCTCGTGGCGGCACGGTTGCTCGGTGCTCATAGGTTCTCTCCTGAGGCGATGAGGCCACTGCGGCGGGACGCAGAGGTCGCGACCCGGTTGCCCTTCGGACGCCGGCTCGCGCGGGCGTAGGGGCTGTGGCCGTACGGGGGCTGGTCGGGGTGAACGGGGGCGTTCGCCGCGATGTCGAGCGCTACCTGCCGCGGTGACATCCCTCGCGTGCGGGAGCCGGCGATGACGTCGATCACCAGTTCGCGGGTGAGGAAGGCGACGTTGTCCAGCACCTCGTGCGGCTCGGGCAGCGTGGCGGGTCCGAAGAGCGTCTCCATCGAGGCCGACCCGCCGATGCCGCCGATGAAGTCGGGCACGACCAGCACGCCGCGCTCGTTGAGCACCTGCTCGGCGGCCTCGCTGAGGCCGCAGTTGGCGCCGACGACCACGACGGGCGCCTGCAGGGCCTCGGCCTGCTCGACGGTGATGGCGTTCTCGACGGCGGCGAGGATCAGCACGTCCACCGGCAGGTCGAACAGCGTCTCTCCGGGCAGCCAGGCCAGCCGGGAGGTCTGTTCCGACACCGGCCGCGACTGGTCGTGCTCCAGCATCGCGGTGACGTCCAGGCCGCGCGGGTGCACCGCGCAGCCGTAGGCGTCGGCGACGGCGACGATGGCGGCGCCCTCGGCGACCAGCGACTCGGCGGCGGCCCTGCCGAGGTTGCCGAAGCCCTGGATGGCGACGTGCAGCCCGGTCGCCAGGTACCCGGCGCTGTCGGCGGCGGCCAGGGCGGAGTGCGCCACCACGTGTCCGGCGCGCCGCTGCCCCACGGTGCGCCGGCCGACGGAGGCGTCCAGCAGGCCCATGCGCGCGAAGTACTCCTCGTCGGAGAAGCCCTGGGCGTTCTTGACCGCGTACTTCACCGACCGCAGCCCGACGCCGGCCGCGAGGCGCTCCAGGTCCTCGAACCGGGTGCCCATGTCGCAGCCCATGCTGTAGCGGGTGGTCAGCTCGCCGGAGACGAACGACAGGAAGCGCGAGATCACCTCTTCGGCGTCGGCGGCCATGGGGTCGTAGGCGAGCCCCGACTTGGCGCCGTCGACGTTGATGCCGAGCACGCGCTGCTTGAGCGTCATGCGCTCGGCCAGGTCGATGAGGGTCTGGACCTTCAGCCCCGGCTGGACGCGGAACCCGCCGGCGGCCAGACGGCAATCTTCCCGGTCATATACCAAATAGCCCGGGCAACCGTGTACAGGGTCGGTGTATTCGATGACACGTGGCATGTGCAACCCCCCCAGGGATCTCCAGATCGGGGCGAATCTGTGAGTGTTCGTGATGGTGCACATCAGCCAGATCGATCGTCAACGAACGCGGTATTCACTTGTACGGGGGGGTGGCGTGCCGCGCTTTCCGGGTGGCCGTCCAACGCTGGGGTCGGTTGCGGGGGCGGGTAGGGGGTGGCTCGCGCGCCGGAAGGTGGGGGAGATGTCGCGTGGCCGGGATCACCTGCGCGAGCGCGCGGGCGCGCGGCCGTTCGCCGGGCCGGCGGCGGCGCGCGGGACGGGCTTACGGACTGCCCCGTCCCGCTTTTGCGTGCCGCCGGATATCGCTGATCATCGCAAGGGCGTACAACTGCTCAAAGGCCGCACTTGTCTGCGGAACCTCCAGAAGCGACTCTGAGCAATTTGCCGTATATGTACGACGACATCCTTATCTCGGGGGTGAAAGGCGGTGCCGCCGAAGGCATTTTATCGGTAATGAGGAAAGTTTGGCAGGTGCGAAGTAATCGCATTTACCGCCTGCCGCCGCCCGGCGGCGCGGGGTCAGGCCGCCTCCTCCTCCCACGCGAAGGCCTGGAGCGCCGGGTCCACGGGGGCGCCCGTGAGCCGGTTGGCGTAGGTGGAGATGGTGTAGGCGCCGACGCCGAGGACGACCTCCAGGGCGTTGCGCGGCGTGTGCCCGGCGGAAAGGAAGGCGCGCGTCTCCTGCTCGGGGACGGCGCCGAGGTGGTCCATCACGGCGAGGGTGAAGCGCCGCAGCGCCTCCAGGCGGGCATCCGGCAGCGGCGCCCGCGTCCGCAGCGCCTCGACCAGCTCGGGCGCGGCCTCCAGCCGGGACAGCGCCGCGGTGTGCATCGCCACGCAGACGTGGCAGGCGTTGCGGGTGACGACGGTCATGACGACGACCTCCCGGTCGAGCGGGGCCAGGGTGGTCCGCTCGAACAGGGCGTTCGCCCCCAGGAAACCCTTGAGCGCCTCGGGAGAGGCGGCCATCCGCGCCACCGCGGCCGGGAGGTGGCCGAGCTTCTCGCGCGCGCCCTCCATGGCGGCGCGGGCGCCGGCGGGCGCGGACTCGGGAGTCAGATCGGGGAAGACGTCGGCGGTCGTATTGGTAGATGTGCCGGTAGATGTGCCGAGGGACGTGCTGGGGGACATGGGGCCCTCTTTCCGTACGCGGCGACGTCGCCGCAAAAGGTCAACCTGGTTGCCCATATGGTAAACATGGTTGTCCGATCACCGCAACGAGGAGTCCGCTGTGGAGCCAGGGGAGGGCCCGGCCGGCCCCGGTGGGACGCGCCGGCGCCGGGCTCAGCCGCGGCGGCCGGTGGTGGCGATGCCCTGGACGAAGTAGCGCTGGCCGAGGAAGAAGACCAGCACCAGGGGGAGCGTGGTGACCACGCTCGCCGCGAGGACGATCTCCCACTTCGGGTCGCCGCCCTGGTAGAACTGGTCGACGATGGCCTTCAGCCCGCGCGGCAGCGTGAACAGCGCGGGGTCCTGCAGGTAGATGAGCGGCCGCATCAGGTCGAACCAGCTCGCCTTCAGCTCGAAGACGAAGGCGATGATCAGCGCCGGCCGCGACAGCGGCAGCGCGATACGCCAGAACAGGTCGAAGTACGACGCCCCGTCCACCCGGGCGGCCTCGAAGACGTAGCGCGGCACGCCCAGCAGGAACTGGCGCAGCAGGAAGATGTAGAAGGCCGAGCCGAACACGTTGCCCGCCCACAGCGGCACCTGGGTCCCGGTCAGCCCGAGGCCGTTCCAGATCAGGTACGTCGGCACCAGCGTGACCACCGCGGGCAGCATCATGGTCGCCAGCACGCTGCCGAACAGCAGGTCGCGTCCGGGAAAGCGGAAGTAGGCGAACCCGAAGGCGACGAACGCGCTGGACAGCGTGACGGTCGCCGCGGCGGCGACCCCGACGACCAGCGAGTTCACCAGCCAGCTCAGCACCGGCGCCGCGTCCCACGCCGCCAGGTAGTTCTGCGGCGCGAACGGCCGCGGCCACGGCAGGAACGGGTCGGCGAACGTGCGATCGCGCGGCTTGAGCGAGGCGACGACCAGCCAGACGAACGGGTACAGGAACACCGCGGAGGAGGCGGCCAGGATCGTGTAGAAGAAGACCTTCCGCGTGCCGCGGCCGGCGGTGTCGGCGGCGGGCCCTCCCGTCTCGGCGGGCGCCGCCACCGCGGCGGCCCGGTGGTCGACGGCGGTCATCCCGCGTGCCCCTCGAGCGCCGCCACCATGGTGGCGGGGTGGTCGACGGCGGTCATCCGGCGTGCTCCTCGGCCTCGTAGTACACCAGCCTGCGGCCCACCCTCACCTGGACCAGGGTGATCACCGCGATGACCGCGAACAGCAGCCACGCCAGCGCGGAGGCGTAGCCCATGTGCAGGAACTGGAACCCCTGCTGGAACAGGTAGACGACGTAGAACAGGGCGGCGTCGCCGTAGGACTGCTGGGCGATCTGGTTGCCGAAGAACATCGTGTACACCTGGTCGAACATCTGCAGCGAGGTGATGGTGTTGATGATCACCACGAAGAACAGCGCCGAGCTGATCATCGGCAGCGTGACCGCGCGCAGCCGCTGCCAGGGTCCCGCGCCGTCGATCATCGCGGCCTCGGTGAGCTCCTTCGGCACGTTGCGCAGCGCCGCGAACAGGATGATCGTGGTGGACCCGAGGTTCCACAGGGACATCAGGACGATGCCCGGCAGCACCCAGTCGGGGTCGGTGGTCCACTGCGGCCCCTGGACCCCGAACAGCCCGAGGAACTGGTTCACCATGCCGGCCTGGCCGTTGAGCAGGAACAGGAACAGCACGCCGACCGCCACGTACGGCGTCATGGACGGCAGGTAGAAGACCGTGCGGAAGACCTCGGCGGCGCGGCCGGTGACCCGGTTCAGCACCAGGGCGAGGGCCAGGGCCAGCACGATGGCCAGCGGCACGTGCAAAAGCGTGTACAGCACGGTGTTGCCGACCGCGCGGGCGACCTTCGGGTCCTGCGCCATCTTCGCGTAGTTCCCGAGGCCGGCGAAGCGCGGGCTGTCGATCAGGTCGTAGTCGGTGAACGACAGCACGAGGCTGGCGACCATGGGCCCGGCCTGGAAGACCACAAGGCCGATGAGCCACGGCAGCAGGAAGACGTACGCCCACCGTGTCTCGGCGCGCGGCCTTCTCACCTTCGCGGCCCGCCCCCGCCGGCCGCGGGTGGGTGCTCTCCGGTCACTCCCACCCGATCCTGGACCACAGGGCGACCATGCCCTCGTCCTCCATGGTGTCGCCCTCACGGGTCGCGGGGATCGCGGGAATGCGGTGCGTCATGTTCTCCACCTTCCTTCCGTGTGGTTCCTCGTCGCCGGCCGCGACCGCCCGGGCGGCGGCGCCGTCGTCAGTGGTTCACGTCGTCGAGGGCGCGTTGCGCCTCCTGCTGGGCCTGCTTCAGCGCCGGCCCGGCCTTCTGCCTGCCGAGGAGCACGCGGGCCGCCGCGTCCTGCCACGCCTTGGTGAACTCGGCGGCGGCTCCGGACTGCGGCACCACGAACCCGGCCCGCTGGACCGAGCGGATGGTCGTGACGGCCTGGTCGTAGGGGCGGTGCCCGCTCGGCTTCACGACCTGCGAGAAGATCACCTCGTCGGCCTTCATGTTGCCGGTGTAGGTGCCGATGTTGACCTTGCCCTCCTCGGCCCGCTTCCGCGCGCGCGCCTTGGCGGCGGCGATCCAGGTGTCGGCCGAGGTCATGGTCTTCATCCACGCGCAGGCGGCGTCGGGGTTCCCGGCGCCCTTGGGCACCACCCACGCGTTGCCGCCGACGTTGTTCACCGGATGGCCCTGGCGGTCCTTGAACGGCAGGACGGTGATGCCGGCGCCGGGGTTGGTGCCGGCCATCGAGCTGACCAGGAACTGCTCGGTGAGCATCGCGCCGATCTGGTCCTTGGCGAAGGGGTTCTCCGCGCCGAAGTAGTCGAAGGTGTCGGTGAACGCCTTGAGGCGGGTCCAGCCGCCCTGCGCCTGGACCAGGCCGGAGACGTACTCCAGCGCCTCCACCACCTTGGGGTCGTCCAGGTGGGCGGTGCGCCCGTCGGGCGAGAGCAGGTCGGCGCCGTTGGCCTTGGCCCACAGCGGCAGGAACTCCGGCAGCTTGGGGTAGAAGCCGAACCGCTCGATCTTCCCGCCGCTGCTCTTGGTCATCTTCGTGGCGAGGCGGGCCAGGCCGTCCCAGTCGGAGGTGTCGATGGACGCGGGGTCGACCCCGGCGTCCTTGGCCGCCTTGTCGTTGACCAGCAGGATGATCGAGTTGTAGAACTCGGGAATGCCGTACCACTTGCCCGCGTACCGCACCTGCTGCTGGGCGGCCGGGTAGTAGTCGCCCGTCGGGATCTTCTGGGTGGAGACGCAGGTGTCCAGCGGCTGGATGGCGCCGCGGGCGGCGTAGCCGCCGATGCGCTCGCGCGGCATGTACACGACGTCCGGCGGGTCGCCCGCCGCGACGGCGGACAGGAACGCCTGCTCGTCGAACTGGCCCTGGTTGATCTGCACGGTGGTGTCCGGATGGGCCTTCTTGAAGGCGTCGACGCGCACGGTGGCGATCTCGTCGGGCAGGCCGAACCCCATCGTGGTCAGCGTCCCGGATCCGCCGCTGCGCCCGCCGCCCGCCGCTTCGCCCGTCTTGGCGCCCACCCCGCCGCACGCGGCGAGGGCCGCGGCCATGACGGCCACCACGGCCGTGCGGCTCACGCGCGAACCGTCCAACGACGCACCCCTTTCGCCCGGCACCCGGGCGGCTCACACTGAGCTCCAGGTGAAGTGCGGTCTTCCCGTACAACGGCGCTTAAACGTGAACGCCCTTCCTCCAGGGGTTGGGTTCGTGAAGAGGCGTGCGCGCCGGGGCCGGCGGCCGCGCGGAGGCGGTCGCCGGCCGGGGAGCGGCGCCGTCAGCGCACGCGGGGGAGGACCTCCTTGGCGTAGAAGTCGAAGAACGCCTGCTGGTCGGGGCCGATCTGGCTGATGTAGACCTCGTCGAAGCCCGCGTCGATGTACTTCTTGATCGCCTCGACGTGCTCGTCGGGGTCCGGGCCGCAGGGAGTGGAGGCGGTCGCGTCCTGCTCGCTCACCATCTCGGCGAGCTGCTCGAAGTGGCGGGGCAGCGGCAGCAGCTGGGACGCCTCGCCCTGGATGCCCTGCGTGGGCCACAGGCGGTGGACGGTCTTGCGGGCCTGCGCGGCGTCCTCGGCGTAGCAGACCTTCAGCCCGCCCTGCACCGGCTTGCCCTTGCCGCCGGCGGCGTGGAACTTCTCCACCAGCTCGGCGGCCGGACCGGTGCAGATGTAGCCGTCGCCGATGCGCCCGGCCAGCTCGACCGACTTCTCGCCGAAACCGGAGATGTAGACCGGCGGCGGCTGGTCGGGCAGCGTGTAGAGGCGGGCCGTGTCGACCTTGTAGTGGGTCCCGCGGTGGGTGACCAGCTCGCCGGTCCACAGCCTGCGCATCACCTCGACGGCCTCTTCCAGCATCTCCAGCCGTTCGGCGGCCGGGGGCCACCGGGTGTCGAGGATGTGCTCGTTGAGCGCCTCGCCGGTGCCGACGCCGAGCCGGAACCGCCCCTGGCTGATCGCCGCGCTGGTGGCGGCCGCCTGGGCGATGACCGCCGGGTGGATGCGGACCAGCGGGCAGGTGACCGCGGTCGTGACGGGCAGGGAGGTGGCCTGGGCGATGGCGCCGATCACCGACCAGACGAACGGGCTCTGGCCCTGCTCGTCCAGCCACGGGTGGTAGTGGTCGGAGATCCACAGGTTCTCGAACCCGGCCCGCTCGGCCAGCTCGGCCTGGTGGACGAGCTCTCTCGGCCCGTGCTCCTCGCTGGACAGAAAGTATCCGAAGGTGGTCATCGTCGCCTCCTCATCGCTTCTCGGTCTCGAGCTCAGCCCTACCCAGGTGGCCCGGGTCAAACGGCCTGCCGGCGCCCAGGCTCGCCCGCCCAGGTGCGAGCCTGGCTCACATGACAGGAAAAGTCAGGAATATTTCGGGTGGCCGTCGCCATCCCTCCAGATCGCCCGCTAGTGTGACACGAGTTGTCCATGAGGTTTCTGTGGCTTTGTCAGGGGCAAAGCGTGGTGATGACCGCGCCGGCTGTCGGCGGTCGGGACGGTGATAGGAGCATTGATGGGCCAGCACGGGCCGTATGACGGCCTGGGGGACGAACACCTCCCCGGGTCGAGAGGCGAGCACGTCCTTCAGGGGTTGTTCTCCACCCGAGAGCGGGCGCTTCGCTTCTACAACCGGCAGGTGTCGGACCATCTCACTGCCGAGATGCGGGAGTTCGTCGCCCGTCAGGAGATGGTCTTCGTCGGCACCTCCGACTCTCGGGGCAACTGCGACACCTCCTTCCGCGCGGGCCCCCCCGGGTTCGTCCGGGTGCTCGAGCCGTCGCGGCTGATCTACCCGGAGTTCCGCGGCAACGGCGTGTTCGCCAGCATGGGCAACATCATGGAGAACCCCCACATCAGCCTGCTGTTCGTGGACTTCTTCGAAGACCGCGTGGGGCTACACGTCAACGGCTCGGCCAGCATCACGACGGCCTACGACGCGGCGCGCCGCCACGGGCTCGTCGACGAGGACCAGACGGCGCCCGGCCGCCGCGCCGACCGCTGGGTCGTGGTCGAGGTCGAGGAGGCCTACATCCACTGCTCCAAGCACATCCCCCTGCTGGCCAGGCAGGATCGCAGGACCCTCGACGGGCAGGCCCGCAGGCCCGCGGGCGACGACCACTTCGGCGTCGCCCGCATGCGGTCGCTGGGGAAGGAGCGAGAAGGAGCGGGCCGGTCGGCTGAGTGACGCCATGAACATCGACATCGGACTGATCCGCCAGAGCTGGGCTCTGGTCGAGCCGGTGGCCGACAAGGTCACCATGCACTTCTACGCCAAGCTGTTCGCCGACTATCCGAGCGTGCGCGAGATGTTCCCGCCCGCCATGGACGTCCAGCGCGACCGGCTTCTTCAGGCGCTCACCCGCGTCGTGCTGAACCTCGATGACGCGGACGGGGTGGTGGACTACCTCGGCCAGCTCGCCCGCGACCACCGTAAGTACGGGGTGCAGCCCGAGCACTACCCGGCCGTCGGCCGCTGCCTGGTCATCGCGATGCGGGCCAACGCGGGCGGCGCCTGGCGCTCGGTGTACGACACGGCGTGGATCGACGCCTACCAGTTCATCGCCGACGTGATGATCAAGGCCGCCGAGCAGGAGGCCGCCTATGTTCCCCCGGCGTGGAACGGCGTCGTGGTCGGGCACGAGATGCGCACGCGCGAGATCGCGGTGATCACCGTCGAGCCCACGCAGCCGTACGCGTTCAAGGCCGGCCAGTACGCGACCGTGCAGACGCCCCACTGGCCCAAGGTCTGGCGGCCGTACTCCATCGCCAACGCGCCGCGCCGCGACAACCGGCTGACCTTCCACGTGCGGGTGGTCTCGGGCGGCTGGGTCAGCACCGCGCTCGCCCACCACACCCGGGTCGGCGACACCTTGCTCCTCGGGCCGCCGCGCGGGTCGCTGCTGCTCGAGCGGGCCAGCACCCCGCACCTCATCTTCATCGCGGGCGGTACGGGGCTCGCCCCGCTCAAGGCGCTCATCGAGGAGTCGATGTGGCTGCCCGAGCGGCCGAGCATCGACCTGTTCCACGGCGTGCGCCACCACGGGGACGCCTACGACCTGCGTGATCTGCGTGACCTGCGCACCCATCACCGGCGCCTGCGGGTGGTGCAGGCGGTCTCCGACGAGCCCGACGAGTGGCGGCGGGAGAACGCGGTGGACGCGCTGCTGAACCACCGCGTCTCGCTGGACGGCGACGTCTTCGTCTGCGGGTCGCCGGACATGGTGCAGGTGACGGCGTCCCGGCTGCTGCACATCGGCGTGCCCGCGCACTACATCCACACCGAGTTCACTCCCGGGGCGCCGACCCTGGTGTACTCCTGACCGGCGCCGTCAGGCCGTGACGGGCGGCAGGGCGGCGGTGGCGGTCTCGCGGTCGGTGCCGGTGGCCATCAGCAGGTCCACGGTGATCGAGCGGAGCTGCGCGGTGACCACCCGGGTGAGAACCCGGCCGCCTCCTCGCCGGAGGCGCGCACGCCATCGGCCACGGCCAGGGCCGCGCGCCGGGCCCGCACCGGCGATCTGCCAGGGTCCCGAGCCGATCCAGGCGACCAGCAGGTCGCCGACGCCCACGCCGAGGCTGACCCCGGCCACCATCTCGAGCATGCGGCGCACCCGCCGGCCCATGGAGACGCCGATGCAGACGACGACCGCGACGGGGGCGAAGAAGGGGGAGGGATGGCCGAGCAGGTCCTTGGCGACGATCCACGCCACGGCGGCGGCGACCGAGCACTGCAGGATGGAGGGAGTTCGCGCGGCCAGCCGCCGCAGCCTGCGGCGCACGGTCGGTCCTACTGTCATGGTCCGCATCCTGAGTAGGTTACGGTCACCCGGCATCATATCGGTCAAATCCCTGGCTTGAGCTGCGGTGATCTGGCCCTTCGCAGATTTGAGCGCTCAACCGAACGGTAGGCTGGTGCGGTGGGCGATACGCGGTGGCTGGACGACGACGAGCAGCGGACCTGGCGCACCTACCTGTGGGCCTCCCGCCTGCTGTACGAGTCGCTCGACCGGCAGTTGCAGCGTGAGGCCGGTATGCCGCACACCTATTACATGATCCTCGCCATGCTGTCCGAGGCGCCCGAACGCACCATGACGATGACCGAGCTGGCCCAGTTGGTGCGCTCGTCGGCGAGCAGGCTCTCGCACGCCGTGGCCAAGCTGGAGGCCCAGGGCTGGGTGCGCCGGTGCAAGCGCCCCGGCGATGCCCGCACGACCCTGGCCACGCTCACCGGCGAGGGGTTCGCGGCCCTGGTGGAGGCGGCCCCCGGCCACGTCGAGCACGTGCGGCGGGTGCTGTTCGACCGCCTCACCCCCGAGCAGACGCGCCAGCTCCACGAGATCTCCGGCGCCCTGCTGGGCGGCCTCAACGCCCCGGCCGTCGCCGACCTCGGCATGCCCGGCGGTCGCTGACCATCCACGCCGCGCGGCGCCCGCCCGCGATCAGGGGAGCACCCGGCCGACCATGCGCGCGTACATGCGCCCCGGGCTCGGGACCGACGGCGGGGCCAGGAAGCCGGGCAGCATGGGCAGGTCGACCGCGAAGGGCTGCAGGCGGTCGTACAGCGCGACGGCGTCGGCCGGACGGTCCTCGGGCTTCTTCTCCAGCAGGCCGGCGATCAGCCGGTCGAGCTCCCCGGGCACGCCCGGCACGCCGGGCGGCCGCTCGTTCACCTGCTTCTCGAACACGGCGTACTCCGTGGGACCGACGAACAACTGTTGTCCGGTGAGCATCTCGTGCAGCACGCAGCCGAGGGAGTACAGGTCGCTGCGCGGGCTCGCCACCCCGCTCTGGATCTGCTCGGGCGACATGTACGCCGGGGTGCCGAGGATCTGGCCGATGCGGGTGAACTGCGCGACGTCGGCCTCGCGCAGCATCGCCAGGCCGAAGTCCAGCACCTTGACACTCCCGTCCGGGCAGAGCATGAGGTTGGTCGGCTTGAGGTCGCGGTGGCAGATGGACAGGGCGTGGGCGGCCGACAGCACGGCGCACGCCTGGGCGGCGATGGCGGCGGCCCAGGGCACCGGCAGCGGGCCGTGCTCGCTCACCAGGTCGGCCACGGTGACGCCCTCGATGAACTGCATGACCTGGAACAGGCGGTGCTCGAAGGTGCCGAAGTCGTAGAGGATCGGCGCGCCCGCGTGCTCCAGCCGGGCCAGGATGCGGGCCTCGCGCATGAACCGCTGCTCGAGCTCGTCGTCGTGCCCGCCGGGGAAGCGCAGGAGCTTGACGGCGACCTTGCGGTCCAGGCGCCGGTCGTGGCCGCCGTAGACCGCCCCCATGCCGCCCTGGCCGAGAGGCAGGTCGTCAAGCACGTACCGGTCGCCGATGACCATTCGCCCCTCCTGATGATCTATCGGGGAAAAATACACCCTCAGCCCTCGGGGCGCAGATGACCGCCGGCCAGCCCGTCAAAGCCTAGCCGGACGAGCCTCTCGCCAAGGGCGGCCGTCGCCCGCAGGCGGTCCTCCAGGGCGAGCAGCTCGCGAAAGGCCCTGCCGTACGCGCGCTGCTCGGCCAGGGAGAGCAGCGGGACGCGCACCCGGCGCGCGTCGACCCTGCTCACGCCGGAGTAGGGCCGGGCGGCCGAGGCCCCGGCATGGCGCAGGTGCCCGGCCAGGAAGTCGGGGTCGAGCCGGTCGCGGTCAAGGCGGTAGAGGTGGAGCTGGGGCCCGAGCACGGCGCCCGGCTCGGCGACCACGCGGGCGGCGCCGTCCCCGGTCGCGACCGTCGCCACCACGTCCCCCGCCGCGAGGACGACGTGGCCGGCGCCGGCCGGGGCGCGCCCGGACGGCGGGCCGCCGGCGACCACGTCGGCGGCGGTGAGAACCGGCACCTCGCCGGCGTCGGTCGTCATCTTCGGCGGGCCCGGGTGGATCGTGACGATGCCCGCCCTGACCAGCTCGCCGATGGTCGTCGTGGGCAGCTCCCGCGCCTGTTCCGGCGGCGCGACGCCCGGCAGCGCGCCGGTCAGCGAGGCCGCCGCGTCCGCGAAGCGCTCGCGCACCCGCCCGAACTCCGCCACCGCGTCCGGCTCGTCCGGCGGCCGGCGGTGGCGCGCCGGGCTGAGATCCACCTCGTCGTCCAGCAGGTCGATGATGCGCACCGCGCGGCCGGGGGCCGGCGGCTCGCCCTCGGGGTCGGCGGCGAAGGCGCGCCAGGCGGCCTCCACGCCGGTCAGGCCGTCGGAGGCGTCCAGCATGAGCACCTGCGAGGGCGGACGCTCGCCGGGCTCGGGGCGGCGCAGCAGCCACAGGTCGGGGCCGCCGGCGGCGAGCGTCAGCACCGCGCGCAGCGCCCCGCCGCGCAGCAGGTTGCCCCGGATGCGCTTACCCGGACGGCGGCCGGCCGCGGCGGCCGGCATCAGGATGGCCACCAGGCCCCCGGGGCGGACGCGGGCCAGGCAGTGCTGCACCCAGGCGAGCTCGGACTCGCCGCGCGGCGGCAGGCCGTACTCCCAGCGGGGGTCGCCGGTGAGCTCCTCGTGACCCCAGGCGCGCTCGTTGAACGGCGGATCGCAGACCACGACGTCGGCGCGCAGGTCGGGGAAGCCGTCCTGCCGCAGGGAGTCGCCGGCGACCAGGTCGGCGCGGACACCGCGCAGCAGCAGCCGCACGGCCGCCAGCAGCGCCGCCGTCTCGCCGCTCTCCTGGCCGATCACGCGCGCCCCGGTGAAGGGAAGCAGCAGGGCGCCCACCCCGCAGGCCGGGTCGAACACGGTCGCGGGGCCGCCGGCCGGGTCTCCTGCGACCTCGGCGGACCCCTCCGCCCCCTCGGCGGAGCCTTCCGCGGGCTTGGAGGAGCCTTCCGCGGGCTCGGCGCGGGAGCGTGGGGCCGGGCGGGCGCCGGCGAGCCGGGCCATCAGCTCGGCGTGGTCGGCCCGCGTGACCGACAGGCGGCGCGAGTGGGCCTCGACGTAACGCTCGCAGAGCAGTTCGAAGGCGTCCGCAGGCCCCTGTTCGGCGGTTAGATCGGCGAGCAGGCGGTACAGCCGGATGTCGATCAGGCTCCAGTCGACCGGCACGGGCAGGTCGGCCGTGGCCGCGGCGGCGGCCTGATGCAGCCGCTTGGCGGGCTCCTGGCTGCGGGTGACGGCCTTCCAGCCGCCCGGGTCGCGCCGCAGGTACAGCAGGAACGCGCCCGCGCAGGCCACCAGGTCGCCCAGGCGCAGGTCGTCACCGGCGGCTCGTAACCGCTGCCACGCGCGGTCGCCGAGCGACATCTCATACGATTTGCCGTTACGGCGCAGCCACTCCTCGACTTCGGGAAGGGAGAAGAGCGGGCTCGCGGCCGTGCCGCCCACAGGCTGGGGGAAGTCGTCGTAGCGACGCCGCCAGTTGCTCACCGCCGCGCGGCCGACATCGGCGAGCCGGGCGATGTCGCCCGCGTTCAACGTGGCGTCGTGTCCCATAAGCGTCGCCCCTTCCTGCTCGCCTACCGGTACCTTGGCGGCTCAGGGTCAGATTAGTCCACCTTGCCGCTCCAATCCACAGAATATGTGCTTGTGAAGTGTTTCAACCAATGATTTACTGAGGACATGTCAAACAACGCGTCGTTCACGTTGCGCTACGCGGCCCGCACCGACGTCGGCCTGCGCCGGGAGCAGAACGAGGACTCGGTGTACGCCGGCCCCCGCCTGCTCGCCGTCGCCGACGGCATGGGCGGGCACAGTCATGGCGAGGTCGCCAGCGCCACCGTCATCGCCGCGCTGTCCGTCCTGGACGGCGATCCGCCGAGCGGCGACCTGCTCGGGGCGATGGAGTCCGCCATCACCGAGGCCGTCCGGCGGCTGAAGGACATGACCGACCGCGACCCCAAGCTCACCGGCATGGGCACCACGCTCACCGCCATGCTGTGGGACGGCGGCCGCTTCGCCCTGGCCCACATCGGCGACTCCCGCGCGTACATGCTGCGCGAGGGCATGCTGTACCAGATCACGCGCGACCACACCCTCGTGCAGTCGCTCGTGGACGACGGCCAGATGACCGCCGAGCAGGCCGCCGCGCATCCGCGCAGGTCGCTGCTCATGCGGGCGCTCGGCGGCAGCGGCTCGGTCGAGCCCGACCTGTCCCTGCGCGAGGCGCGCCCGGGCGACCGCTACCTGCTGTGCTCGGACGGGCTGAGCGGCGTCGTGGGCCCGCAGGGGCTGCACGAGACGCTGACCTCCCTGGAGGACCTGGGCGAGGCGGCCGACCGGCTGATCGCCCTGGCCAGGGACGGCGGCGGTCCCGACAACATCAGTTGCGTGGTGTGCGAGGTCGGCGCCGGGGCTTGAGCCGGGTGCGCGCCGGTCAGACGGACGGGTGGCGGTGAAAGACCGCAACCGCGATTATCTGCTGAAACAGGATGTACGGCGCTGATGTCGCCGCACCCCTGTTCAAAGCGGGGTTATCGGGGTAGCACGCACTGCCGTGCCTCGAGCTGCCGTGATTATGAACCCGCTCCGGGTGGCCGACCCGGACCGCCACCGTGCCGACGTGACCGCCGAACTGGCGCGGCACGGCTGGGACGAGCCGTTGTGGTACGAGACCACCGCCGAGGACCCCGGCGCGGGCATGGCCGCCAAGGCCCTGGCCGAGGGCGTCGACGTGGTCTTCGCCTCCGGAGGGGACGGCACCGTCCGCGGATGCGCCGAGGGCCTGATGGGCACCGGTGTGCCCCTGGCCATCCTGCCCGCCGGCACGGGAAACCTGCTGGCCCGCAACCTCGGCATGCCCACCGCGCTGCCCGAGGCCGTCCGCGTAGGAGTCGCCGGGCGCACCAGGGCCATCGACCTCGGCGTCCTGGACGGGCGTCCCTTCGTCGTCATGGCCGGCATCGGGCTGGACGCCGCCATGGCCGACAGCACCAGCGAGAACGCCAAGAACCGCATCGGCTGGCTCGCCTACGTGAGCGGCGTGGTCAAGCACATCACCGACCGCCCCTTCCGCGTCACGCTGCGCCTGGACGGGCGCACCACCATCCGCCGGCGGGCGGTCATGGTGCTCGTCGGAAACGTCGGCCGCCTCCAGGGCGGGCTGGAGCTCCTGCCCGAGGCGCGCCCGGACGACGGGCTGCTCGACATCCTCATCCTGGCTCCCCGCACCCCGACGGACTGGCTCCACGTAGCCTGGCACGTGCTCACCCGCTCGCGGCGCCACGACCGGCGCGCCGAGCGGTACACCGCCTCCCGTGCCCTCATCACGGTGGACCCGCCCGTGCTGCACGAATGCGACGGCGACCCGATCGGCCATGCCACCACCATGTCCGTCGAGACACGCCCCCAGGCGCTGCTGCTACGCACGCCGCGCGGAACGGAGAGCTGACCCATGGGAACGGCGACCGCGGTACCGCAGACCAGGTCCATGAGCGGCGAGGAGCTCGGCGCCGACGACGCCTGGGCGACGCTGCGTCGCTACGGTGGATGGCACCTGGTCCGCGACTCCTTCGTCAGGTTCCGTTACGCGGACGGCTTCAGTCACTCCCGCGCCCTGGCCTTCCAGATCTGCCTGTCGGTGATCCCCGGCGCCATCGCCGTCGTCGGGCTCAGCACCGTGCTGCACCAGGAGCGGATCGGCCAGGTCGTGCAGCTCGCCATCCGCCGGTTCGTCCCCGGCGACGGGGCCGAGGTGGTCAACGACGCCCTCGCGGTCAGCCGCCACCACGCCGGCGCCGGCGGCGCCATCGCGCTCTGGCTCGGCCTGGTCACCGCGCTGGTCGGACTGACCACCGCCATGGCCCAGGTCGAGCGGGGCGCCAACCGCATCTACGGCGTGGAGCGGGACAGCCCCTTCCGCCGCAAGTACACCAAGGCCGTGCTGATGGCGGTCAGCGCCGGCTCCTTCATGACCCTCGGCTTCGCGACCATGGTGGGCGGCCAGGCCATCGGCCGCTCGCTCGCCCAGGTGTACCACTGGAGCGACACGGCCCTCACGGCGTGGACGCTGCTGCGCTGGCCGGTCGGGTTCCTGCTGGCGCTGCTGTCGGCCTCGGTGCTGTTCCGCGCCGCGCCGCGCCGCAAGCAGCCCGGCCACACCTGGCTGGCCGCCGGAGGCGTCGTCGCGCTGACGCTGTGGCTGCTGTTCACCTGGGGACTGACCTTCTACATCGAGAACACCGGTTCGTTCGGCACGACCTACGGCCCGCTGACCGCCGTGATGGCGCTGCTGCTGTGGTCGCTGCTCAGCTCCGTCGCGCTGTTCCTCGGACTGTCGTTCGCGGCGCAGCTCGAGGCGTGCCGGGGCGGGATCGGGGACCCCATCGTCCCTGACCCCGGGCCGAGCGGGACCCAACATCGCACGGGAGGCGACAAGGTGGGAGAAAGACGGTCATGAGCATCTTCACAACCGGGCGCCGGCTCGGGCACGCGATCGCCGATCAGGCCCGGCCGAAGGGACGCCGGCACGGCTGGGCCCGCAGGCGGATGGACAAGGACGCCAGGCTCGGGCTCCGCCTGAGCCTGGCCTCGGGAGCGCTGTTCCTGGTCCTGGTCCCGTTCACGCTCCTGCTGGTGCTGGTGAAGACCTCCTTCGGCCCGCTCAACCGGCTGGACGAGGGCGCGGCGAACTCCCTGCACGCCTACGCCGTCGACCACCCCGCGTGGGTGAGCTTCCTGCGGCTGTGGACCGACGTCTTCGGCCCCGGGCCGTGGCGGATCGTGGTCGGGGCCGCCGCGGTCTGGCTGGTCTACAAGCGCGCCCCCCGCCTGGCCGCCTGGGCGGTCACCACGATCACCGTCGGCGGGCTGCTCGGGCTGGCGCTCAAGGTGGTCGTCGCCCGCGCCCGGCCCCACCTGCCCAACCCCGTGGACCTGGCGCCCGGCTCCTCCTTCCCCTCCGGGCACGCCGTCAACGCGACGCTCGGCGTCGGCATCGTCCTGCTGCTGGTGATGCCGCTGCTCTCCCATCGACAGCGGGTGGCCGCCTGGATCGCGGGCGCGATCATCGTGCTCGGCGTGGCCTACACGCGCGTCGCGCTCGGCGTCCACTGGGTGAGCGACGTGGTGGCGGGCGTCGTGTTCGGCGCCGCCGTCGTCGCGGCGACCGCCGCGGCCTTCGAGACCTGGCGCCGCGACATCGGGCGCCGACCGGCCGAACCACACCGCGAAGGCGTGGAGCCGGAGGCTATGCAGGACATCTCAACGAAGGGAACTGCGCATGGTCACCGACACTAGAGTGGTGGCGAACCGGGACACGGGCTGGTCACAGACCGCCGCGTGGACGCTCCGCCTCCTCCTCGCGCCCCTCGCGGTGCTGGCGGTGGTGACCCTCGGCGTCGGATGGCTCATCATCAAGCCGTTCCATAGCGAAGTCGCCGGCGAGATCGCGGTCAACCAGGGGTTCGCGGCCGACCGCACCCCGTTGTTCAACACGCTCACGCACTTCGGGTCGATGCTGTCGGACACCCCGGTGATCGTCGTGCTCACCGCGATCGCCGCCCTGACCTTCCGTTTCGCCTTCGGGCGCTGGCGCGAGTCGGTCTTCATCATCCTGGCCGTCTGGTCGCAGTCGATCGTCTTCCTGCTGGCCACGGTGTTCATCCAGCGCCCGAGGCCGACCGTCCAGCACCTGGACCCGGCGCCGCCCACCTCCAGCTTCCCCTCCGGGCACACCAGCGCCGCCGTCGGCTTCTACTGCGGGATGGCCCTGGTGCTCACCCTGCACGCTCATCGCCACACCGTGCTGAAGGTCCTGTTGTGGACGGTCGGCCTGGCCGCCCCGCTGATCGTCGCGGTCTCCCGGCTCTACCGCGGCATGCACCACCTGACCGACGTGAGCTGGGGCCTGGTCCTCGGCTTCGTCTGCCTCGCCGTCGTCGCCCACGCCATCCTCGGCACCCCCCTGCTCCCCGGCAGAAAATCCACCACCCGTCCTATCCCGGCCCCGCACAGCGGCTGACCACATCGCCGTCAGGCCGGCCTTCACGTGTGGCGGTCGATTCCAGATCGACGCGACACAGTGCTCGATCTTCGGCGCGAGGAAGCACGGCAAGACGCCCGGCTGGACGCCCCAGCCGGGCGTCTCGCCGTTTGACGCAAGTCCTCCGCGGCTTGGGCCGAAATTGTCGGGCTTATCAGAAATGCTCTGGGTTGATGCCTTGTCGTCGCCACTCGTCGAGAGGGAAGAGCATGAGTGCGGTCACGCCCGAGATGATCGACTACTACGTAGGGCTCCTCAAGGATGTGCACCGACTGAATCACTATGTCAGCAACGCGATGTTCTGGATGGTGGTGCGAGGGCGGGCGGAGCCACTCACGGTCCGCGATATCGCCCGCCGACTCGATGCCGACCTTGACATGACGACTCTCCGCACGGTGCTGGAGCGGGGGCAGGAGCGCACCCTCGTCCTGGAACAGAGCGACCACGGTGTGATCATGCTGGGATACAACATCTGTGTCAGCGCTTCCGACCTCTGGGACCGCCTGACCAAGAACGCCCAAGCGTGGGCCTTCGGGTGGATGGTCAACAACGCCAATGAGTTGCTCTATGCCGCCGACGGCAGCCTGGTCACCAGGCTGAACGTCTTCTGGCCCGAACCCGAGCAGTGCACGGGCCGGGACCCACGGGCGCTGGACCACCACCTCGGTGCGATTCGGGAGATTGTCGCACGGAGGGACGCTGATGAACGGGCGGGAGCATTCGACTCTCCCCCCTATCCCCGATATCCGCACTGGGCGACCGCCCTGGCGACCATGGAGGCGATGACAGGCGCTCGCCTGGACCTCGACCGGTTCACCCGAAAGCAGCCGTCCATCCGAGCCCGCGGCCTGGGCTGATCGCGCTCGGTGCGCAACGGCCACCGGTGCCCGACCACTTTCCGGTCGCCGGGCACCGCGCGACCGGCGGCGTCGAGGGGAAGCCGCCAGGTCGTGTCTTCGGCGGGCGGAGGTGATCGCGGCCGGGTGGGCCGAAAACGCGATCACACGCCTCTGCGAAGGTTTTCTTCGGAGGGACGCGTGTCCCTCCGGCACCGCCCCGGACTCTTTATGCTGCCTCCTGACGATCTAAACGGCACGACGGAGATCCGATGACCACCGATCGCTCCTCGCCTCCGCACCTGATGGTGTTCAGCCACGCCCCCGGCCCTATCGACGAACCGATGACCAAGCTGGGTGGTCAGCCGGTGTGGCTCCAGGAGCCCGCGTGGCCCGTCTGCTTCAGGCACGAAACGCCCATGGGCTTCATCGGGCAGTTCCGCCTGCCCGGACGACGGGTCCGGGTGGCCTATCTCTTCATGAGTGCTCACCATGAGGGGACGTGGGACGCCGAGGGGGGCGAGAACGCCCTTATCGTGCAGCCGGGCCGGGTTCCGTCGTTCGTCGAGACGATCCCCCGGCGAACCGGGGAATCTCTCGTGCACGAGGAGTTGTTCGTCGACCTGGAGGAGGTGAACCAGACGGATGTGAGCACGCGGGACTCCTGGCTTCTGGGAGCCCCGATCTGGCAGCAGTACGAGGAGGTGCCTCCAGGTGGGCCATGGACGTTCTTCTTCCAGCTTCGAGCATCCGTCGAGAATCACTACGACCTCAATTTCGGTGACGCGGGCGTCGGATACGCCTTCCTCTCCGGGGACCTGGCGGAAGGGCGGTTCCTCTGGCAGGGGTGACGCCTTGGCCGGGGCCCGGTACGGCGATGGGGCGATCCGTACGGCGGATCGCCCCATCGTGAGACCGCTGGGAACTAGTTGATGACCTTCACATAGAACTGGTTGTACCCGCTGGGAATGTTCTTGCCGTCGTAGTCGGAGCCGAGGACCCGATAGCGGGCGAAGAAGCCGGGAAGTGCTCCGCCCACACTTCTATTGTGCGAATGATGAACGTACCTTACGGCGAAGTTCCTGGTGTTGTTCACTCGCGCCGACCCTTCCAGAGTCGTGGCGAACGGGTACTCGTCACAGTCCAGGCCTTCCTTCTGCGGGACGATCAACGGCCATCTGCGCCAGCACCAGTCCACCGAGTTCTCGCGGTTCTGCGCGTTGATGTCGCCGTCGGACGTGCGGTGAAGTCGGTTCCCGCTTCCCTGTTTCCCCGGAATGACCTTGTGGCCGTCATACTTCGTCGGCCAGGTGCTGTCCGCTCTATCGAACGCATCGTCGATCAGTGCGGTGGACTCGTTCTGAATCGGGGAGCCGTCGGACCAGGCGTAGATGCGGTGGACCACGAACGACGGGGTCTTGAAGAACACGCACCCCCCGTATCTCATCGTGAGGGTTTCGGAGGTGTCGCACCTCGCGGACACGGGAGCCATGCCCGCCTTGCGAGGATCGAGGTATGTGATCTTCGCCGGGCTCGTGACACGAATCTCCGGCGTGAAGTTGCACATGCCGAGCTTGTGCGGCGCGAAGCTCCCGTTCTTGTCCGAGAAGAACGTGATCTGCATGGCGGGCTGCGCCTTCCAGTTCGCCAGCGTGTCGTATCGGTTGTTGGTGCCCTGTGGCCGGCAGGCCGACTCAGTGGGCCAAGGTGAGGACTGCAGCCCGAGGTGGACGCTGACGTTCTGCAGCGTGTAGTAAGGACGGCCCCCGAGTGCGATCAGGTCTTGCGTGATGATCGGGTTCGTCACCCTGATCCATGTGTCGATCTCACGACTGTTGCGCCCTGTTCCGGAGTCCTTCTCCGACCAGGTACTCCCTTTTTCGCCACCGGTGAAGGTCTTAGCCAGAGTCGTGACCGTGAATTCGACGTTTCCCACGATCTCTTCTTTGGGGAGGCCATTCCTTTGGATGATCGTGCGTTTCAGGGCGGCCCCTATTGTTCGTTTCCTGCACCAACTGTACAGGTTTTTGATCCAGCCGCGAGGATGAGAGAATGTGAACGCCTGGGCGGGATTCGCGTCGCACTCCGTGAGATCCATGTGGTAGTAGGGGAAGGAATTGACCGCGGCGGTGGCGTCCGCCCCCCGCTCGGAATCCGCGGAATGCCAGGCGGACGGGCCGGCCACTGCGGTTCCGGTGGTGGTGAACGACCAGTGATGGTCGGCCATGCCGTTGCCGGCGCCGTCCTCGGCGCCGCTGACGGTGGCCGTGTAGCGAGTTCCCGCCTTCAAGGGCTCGCCGGGGGTGAAGGTCAGGGCCGTGGAGGATGCGCGAGCCGATGTCCCGGGCACGATCACGTCCTGCGAGTCCCACAGCTCGATGACCGCGTTGGACACCGGTTCGCTGAACCAGACCCCGATAGGGGTGTCCTGCGGGATGTCGATGGAATTGGCCGACGGGTCGGTCGCTGTGACCGTGGGTGCGACCGCGTCCGGCTGCGCGCTCTCGGTCAACGTCAGCTCGTCCAGGTAGGTCTGGACATCAGGCGAGGTAGGAGTTGTGATCGACACCCGGATCTGCGCGGTTCTGACACCCGCTGGGGAAAGATACGAGTTCTCGGAGCTCGACCATTGAGTGAGATCTGGTGTGAGCCGGGATGCGCTGGGAGTCAACCGCTCCCCATTGGCGTCGAACCAGTCGAGGCCGTATTCGATTTCCGTGGCGACGCCCGACTGCAGGAATCTCCCCTTGAGCGAATACCGCGTGTTCTCGGTGACCGCGATTCCCGCCTCGGATCGAACGGTGACGCTCCCAGCATCCTCCTCGGGGGTCAGCAGCGCCGCCGCCTGTTGCTCGTAGGCCTTCGCCTGTGTGCGCTGCAGGGTTCCGCCCGAAGCCGTCCACGGGGCGATGCCCGTCTCGAAGAACGGGTTCTCATTGAGCACGGGCGCGGGAGTCGTGATGGGGGGATCTGGAATATCGGGTACGTCGTCGATCTCACTGCTGTCGACTTCGAACGTGTCCTCATCGGAAGCCTGCTCGGCTGCGCCGTCCGCCGCCGTGAGCGGAGGGATCACCGGTGGCGTCGCCGACTCCGCTACCTGGTTCTGCAGAACTTCAGTCACGGTGGAGATCGTCTCTCTCGGCTCTCCTTCGTGGGTATAGATGACCTGCTCGAAGGAGCGAGGGGCGGGTTCGTACTCAATGAAGAGGATGGGTTCGTGGTCGGGCATCTCGCGGTCGTGGGTGCCGCTTTCTTGGGACCGGAACTGGCGCCAGTTGATGATGGTGGTCTCGCTGGGGGCCATGAGGACCAGGCCGTGGTCGGGTTCGCCGTTGGCCCAGGACTGGACGATCGATTCGATGGACCAGAGCAGCTCGCCGGTCTGGCAGCCGGCGGTGTCACTGTAGGCGGCCTTGTTGCCGTACTGGCCGGATGTCGTCCAAGTGGGCTGGTTGTTCCAGGACAGCGTGGCGGGGGCCCAGCTAGAGGTGAGCTTTCTGGCCACGGTGCCCGAGGCGACCTCAAGGCCGCAGTTCTTGGTGCTGCCCGCCGGGGCGCCCGAACGGTAGTTCCACAGCATCAGGTTGGCGTCGAGGATCTTCGCCTGGTCCAGCGTCTCGGTGCCGGTGACGTTGTAGTGCAGGTAGATGCGGGCGATGTCGGCGCTGGTCTGCGTGGTCCCCACCCGCAGCCAGCCGTCGGTGAGGTGGTTGAGAGATGGGTTGTTCTTGTTGACCCACGCGTCGTCGGTCAGGCCCGCGCCGATGTACTCGCTTGCCACCGACATGGTCACCGGGTAGGTGACCGAGGGGTCGGACAGGAACGCGGCGTCCGGCCGGAGAACGAGCTTGGTCGTGTCGCGGGCGTGCTCGACGGTGGCCTTGACCTCGCCCATCTTGCCGGAGTCCGGGGACTGCTCGGCCAGGGCGTCGACGGCCTGCACGGCGATCGGGGCGGCCTTGGGCTTACCGTCCTTGGCCAGCAACTGCTGCGCGCCGTCGGGCCCCTTTCCGTACGTCATCCCCGTGGGCAGCGCCATGGGGAGCTCGACCGACAGAGGGCCTTTGGGGCGCTCCCGGAGCACGATCTTCTGGACGAACCCGTCGGCCTCCGCACGGACCACCAGGTCGACGCCCTTGGTGACGGCGTCGCGATATTCGGCCTGGTCGCCCGATACGACGGGTGCGGGGAGCCTCTTGTTCCAGCGGAACCCGCCCTGGGAGTTCCCGGTCTCGGCCGTGACCAGGGTCGTGGAGTCCTTGCCGCCGAAGCGCAGCGGGGACTTGACCCGTCTGGCGGTCAGCCGCCCGTTCTCGGAGACGATCGTGGTGTCGATGGGCTCCCAGACGGCCGTGCCGTCCTTGGCCGTGGACCTGAGCTGGATGGGCCGGGTGTGCAGTTCGGTGCTCAGGGTCCTGCCGTCGGTGTTGGCCCACACCTTGGCGTTCTCGCTGAACAGTGCGGGCACCTCGACGCGCTGACCGGTCTCGCGCGCCTTCTTCTTGGCGGCTTCCACCTCTTTGTCGCCGGAGGGAGTCTGATCTCCCGGTGTCTTTGCGGCATTGGAGGGTCGCGATGGCACAGGGTTGGCCCCGGCAGCGGTGCCGGGATAGACGGTGGCGGCCGCGGTGACCACGGCCGCTACGAGTACTCCGGTGAGTCGCCTGCGCGCCGGGCCTCTGGTTCTGATCACGGGCAGCGCTCGTGGACGGGGGGTGGCTGCATGTGGCTTCCTTCTCTGCGAACGGGGGCCTTGTCATGGCGGCACCGCTGCCGAGGTGTGCATGGGCTCGACGGGCCCGTGCACCCATGTCGCTCGCGTCGTCGTCTCTCCGGCGAGGGATGCGCTCACTACGCCGCCGCGAGGACCGCTCGGTGTCGATGTCGCCCTGATTGAGACACGGCTGCGCCGCCGGTGCGCCTCGTCCGCGCGCCGTTCGGGACGTTGTCGCAGGTGAAGGAGGTGATCCGCGTTGTTCGGACCGGTTCGGTCCGAACAACGCGGGCTGGTCGTGGCAGGAGTTCGGAGATGTGGCGCGGGGACCGGTCAGGGGGCCGGGGTGAGGAGGTTCTCGCCGGCTCCGCACTCCTTCTGGCTCCGTCGTCTCCGTCCAAGGCCGCTCGAACACCCCGGGCGGCCTTGCCGTAGTCGGCCGAAGGGGCCGGCGATGGGGAGACCGGCTGGGTGGGGCGAACAGCGGGCGCCTTCGCCGTGGGAAGGGCTCGCGGGTGGGTGTGTCTCAGATGCCGAGGCGGCCGTTCTTGATGCCGTCCAGGAACGCCGACCATTCGCCAGGGGGGGAGATCAGTGCGGGTCCATCCGCGTTCTTGCTGTCGCGGACGGCTACGACATGAGGGAGGTTGCCGGCGACCTCAACGCATTCACCCCCGTTGTTGCCACTGCGGGAACTCTTCCTCCACACGGCCTTCGACAGATCCCTGGTGATCAGGTCTTCGCGTTCCATCGCTCTACTGCTTCCTTGATGATTTGGAGGGATTCGCCAGGACGGTAGGCTTCTGTGTTGAGTCTGTCATATCGATCCACGATCGACGCGACAAGATTCGGCTCTGCTGACACCTCTCCTCTGCCTGCGGAGTCAACGGACACGGTCGTCGGCGCGTCCGTCAGTTCCGCGATGACGAATGCGGACGATAGTCCGTCAGTACAGGCAGTGTCATAGGGAACGAGTTGTACCGTGACATGGCGGCGAGCCGCCACCGCCGCTAGGTGTCTGAGCTGATCTCTCATAACTTCCCGGCTGCCAATCGGACGCTTCAGTACCCACTCGTCGATAAGTACTCGCAATTGCGGCGGATTGTTTCGGATCGAGGGCTTCCTGGCGCCGGATGCGGGCGGCTACCTGCTCTTCCACCTGTGCTTCTGGGGTCGAGAAGTGACCGAGGAAGACCGCCCGCGCATAGTCCTCTGTCTGGAGGAGCCCTGGAATCAAGAAGGGCGCCCAGACGCGCAGCACGGTGGCCCCGGGTTCGATCTCTTCCAGCCACCGCAGGAACCACTCTGGCCCAGAGGGGGCATGGTGGATCCGTCGGTGCAGCCGGACGAAGTGATCGCCGCCGGGTGGTTCGAAAACGCGATCACACGCCTCCGCGAAGTCGAGTTGCGGGTTGCGGCTACCGGCTTCGATGTGTCCTACAAGGGACGGTGAGCACCCGATGCGTTCAGCCAACCGTCTCTGCGACCAGCCTCTCGCCTTGCGGCGTGTGGCCAGCTCACGGCCAAAGCCTGTGACAGGGGACGTGCGAGGGTCGGCATTGTCGGCCATGGTCGCCTCTGAGTGTTCGGTAGAGATGCGGATGACGCATGCTTACATTGCGGTTACAACTCTTACATGAGCTGAGGTTTTCTGTCGTTGAATCGTCCGTCCATTCTTTGCGCAGCATGACGACTTCTATCGGCATTCTAGGCACGTCAGACAGGCGGTCAGTGAAGGTCTCGTATCGAAGTCGACAATTTGCTCACAGGAATGGTGCCAGTAGTGACAGATCAAGATCTGCGAAGTCGTCGAACCCGTACGACGGGTGGCGCAAATTCGATCACCGCCCGGGTTCCCCCGACGCTGAGGGAGCAGCAGTACTACCACCTGGTTCGGCCGGCGTGGGGTCTCAACCGGCGGGGACTGCGCGCGGCGGTGGAATTGCCGCTGAAGACCGAGCCTGTGGTGGTGGTGCCGCGGACGGCGACGAGCGCGCTGCGGGTCATGGCGTGCAGCGTCGAGGGGATATGGGTCTACACCTGGGGCCGGGGTCCGGATCAGCGGGTGAGGGTGGTGGCCGACGACGCGGCCGAGCGGGTCTGGGAGGTCGTGCAGTGAGGACCATGGGTGGCCTGCTCGGCAGGGTCGAGGTTCTCGGGCTGAGCAGTTCGGTGAAGATCGCGCGGGAGTATGTGCGTTCGGTGCTGCGGGTGGCCGGGCGGTGCGACCTGGACGAGGTGGAGATCCTGGTCAGTGAGGTCGTCACGAACGCGGTGCGGCATTCGGACTCGGGGCGCCGGCCGGGCGGCGTGGTGGCGGTCCGGGTGTACGACGACGGCGAGACGGTACGGGTCGAGGTCACCGACGAGGGATCGCCCGGCGGCATACCGATGGTCCCGGTACAGGCCGAGCCGTTCAGCGAGAGCGGCCGGGGGTTGTGACTGGTCCGGGAGTTGTCCACGTCCTGGGGATGGAACCAGAACGCCGAAGGCCACACGGTCTGGTTCGAACTCCGGCCATGACGCGCCCACCCGGTCCGGCCGCCCATGTCACGCAAACGGCCGGACCACCCGGACACCAGAACTCGCGACCGGTGCATCGGCTCACCGCCGTACACGGCGCCGGATTCACCGTACGACGTCCCACCGCTTCGGCGCCGGTTGATTAGCTCCACGTCGAGGGAAACTGTGCCAGGTCGCGCTCCAGTGATACAGCCGATGCCACCGAAGCGGCCGGACCACCCGGACACCGCAAACGGCAACGAGCGATCGGCGTATCGGCTCACCGCCGTACATGACGCTGGTGTCTTCAGCGGGCGGCCCGCGCTTCTTGCGGTGAGGGAGAGGTCAGGGGGTCGGAGTGAGGAGGTTCTCGCGTTCTACGGCTTCGAGGGAGAGGGTCTTGTAGCCGACCTCCTCGAACAGGACCGTGACACGGTCGGGTTCGCGGCTCATGACGACGCCCGGGCCCCACTCACTGTGCCGGACCTTGGCGTGCATGGCGAAGGGCGTCTCGCCGGCGTGCTCCTCGGGGATGTTCTCGGTGGCCGTGCCGGCGCGGCAGGTGTCGCAGTTCCCGCAGGCCCGCTCGTACGGCTCGCCGAAGTACTCCAGCAGCGTCCGCCGCCGGCATCCGGTGGTCTCGGCGTACGCGCGCATCATGTCGATGCGGGACTCGTCCACCCGGCGCCGGGTCGCGTCGAGCTCGGCCGCCCGCGCCGCCGCGTCCTCGGGCGAGGGACCGTCCTCCACGGCGCGCAGGTCGCCCCGCTCGGTCACCGTGACCGCGCCCGTCCGCTCCAGCAGGTTCACCACGCCGGTCAGCTTGGAGGAGCCGACGTCGAGCAGGTCGCGCAGCTCCCGCGCCGGGACCACCCCGCCGTGCTCGCCGACCAGCGTCGCCACCCGCACCAGCATCTCCTCGTCGACCCGGCCGCCGGCGAAGAACCTGCGCAGGCCGAGGTCCTCCGGCCGGTAGAACAGCACGGCGGAGGCCGGCTCCTGGTCGCGTCCCGCCCGGCCGATCTCCTGGTAGTAGGAGTCGAGCGAGTCCGGCGGGTCGGCGTGCAGGACGTACCTGACGTCCGGCTTGTCGATGCCCATGCCGAAGGCCGAGGTGGCGACCACCACGTCCAGATCGCCGTCACGGAACAGCTCGTGGACCCGGTGCCGGTCGGCGGCCTTCATCCCCGCGTGGTAGGACTCGGCCCGCCGCCCGGCCTCGCGCAGCGCGGTCGCGTACTCCTCGGCGGACCGGCGGGTCGCGACGTAGATCAGGCCGAGGCCGGGACGGTCGGCGGCGTCCTCGATCAGGGCGCGGCGCTTGTCCTCCTTGCCGACGAACCTGCGCACCTGGAGGTCGATGTTCGGCCGGTCGAAGCCGCGCACGACCAGTTCGGCGTCCGGCAGGCCGAGAGAGGTGAGGATGTCGTCGCGCACCAGCGGCGCGGCGGTGGCGGTCAGCGCGACCACCGGCGGGTGGCCGAGCCGCTCGATCGCCTTGCCGAGCCGCAGGTAGTCGGGGCGGAAGTCGTGCCCCCACGCCGAGACGCAGTGCGCCTCGTCGATCGCGATCAGGGACGGCCGCGCCTCGCGCAGCCGGTCGATCACCTCGGGCTTGGCGAGCTGCTCGGGGGACAGGAACACGAACTCGGCGGTGCCCGCGTGCACCTGGTCGAGCGAGGCGTCGCTGGTGCCGCCGGACTGCGCCGAATTCACCGCGACCGCGCCGCCCGCGTCGGCCTCGGCCAGCCCGGCGACCTGGTCGCGCTGCAGGGCGATCAGCGGGGAGACCACCACGGTCGGCCCGTCCAGCAGGAGGGCGGGGATCTGGTAGACGGCCGACTTGCCGCTGCCGGTCGGCATGACGACCAGGACGTCCCGCCCGGCGAGCAGGTGCTCCATCGCCTCGCGCTGGCCCGGCCGCAGGTCCTTCCACCCGTACGCCTCGCGGGCCACCATCCGCAAGCGCCTGCCGTCACGGCCGGAGGCCCTGCGCAGCGCCGTCCGCAGCCGCTCGCTCACCGTGATCCGGGTCTTGCCGCTCCCCGCCTTCGGCTCGGCCTTCTCCGAGGCCGCCGCGCGGGTGCGCCCGCCCTTCCCGCCGGACCCGCGGTCGCTACCGGGCTGTCTGCTCATGACGGCTCGCTCCCCCCTCATCGTTCACCGGCCGCGACCCGGCGTTCACCGGTCGCGGCCGTCGCGGCGCCGTCCGCGGGCCGCACCCTCCAGTGCCCCCGAAGGGGCCTCTTAAGCCGGTGACCGGCGGGTTCCACGGGGCGGCCGGGGCGGATGTCACCCGAGGGACCAGTGGCTAGTGCCGTGCCTGAGGGGATGCCGCCTCCGCGCTGCCCGGCGCGGTCGCGGCCTTCTGCAAGAACGGGGTCAGCAGACCGGGAATTCCCTGGTCGGCGAGGCGCAGGGCCTCACCGAGCTCGACGTCCCACACGCCGTACCCCTGGCGGCCGGCCGCCGTGGTCGCGGTGAGGGTGGCCAGGCCGGCGCGCCGCTGGAAGAACGACCTGCGGATGTTCCAGCCGATGACGCCGTCCAGGTCCAGGGCCACGCGGCGGCGCACCAGCGTGCCCCACCGGGTGACCAGGTGGCCCGGCGTCAGCGCGTGGCCGAGGGCGCGGTAGCGGTCGGCCGCGAGAGGCACGGTGGCGACCGTGCCGAGCAGGGCGAGCTGCCAGCCCCAGGCGGGCCACCCCTCCCACTCCCACAGCGCCGCGAGCGCCGCCGTCACCGGCAGGCACACGGCGAGCGCCCGCGTGAAGCGGCGGCGGAGCGCGGCCGGGCCGTGCGGGGTGAGCTCTACCGTCAGCGGACCCGCGGTGCCGATCACCCGGCCCGCCACCGCCACGGCCTCCGCGCGCGGGGCGGGGGGCAGCAGCATGGAACCGCCGCGCTGCGCGCCGCGCCCGACCCGCAGGCCGGTGGCCACGGCGATCAGCCGCGCGCCGCCCGCCACGCGCAGCGGCAGCGGCTCGCTCACCTCGATGCCGCGCAGGCGGCGCTCCTCCAGGGTGGTGGCCCGTGTGGTGATCAGCCCGCGGGTGACGTGCAGCGTGCCGCCCGCCGTGCGGGTCAGGCGGAACCGCCAGAACGCCAGCACGTACCCGAGTGTGGAGGCCACCGCGACGAACACTGCGAGCACGGCCACCACGGCGGTGACCTGCGCCCACAGCGCCTCCTGGCCGAGCCGGTCGACGACCTGCCGCACCGGGCCCACCTGGAGCAGGTCCACGTTGCCCTCGTTCGCGATGCGGGAGAGGAAACCGGCGAGCACACCGGCGGTGATCAACCCGGACATGGTGAACGGCCCGTAGCGGATCCACGCGGGGTGAAGAGCCGCCAGCTCGGTCTCCGCCGCCGGGCGCCGGAGCTGCGGGACCTCCCGCGTCCCGGTTTCACGGCCGTCCGGCGGTCCGGCGGGGATCGGCCCCTGACTCCCCTCGGCGGACGCCGCGTCCGCGGGCGGGCGGTGCAGGAGCTCCTCGCGCAGCCGGGCGACCTCGTCGGCGCGCAGCGCGTCCAGGCGCAGGGCGCCGCCGCGCTTGGTGTCGGTGCGGCCGGTGCCGATCTCCACCCGGGCCAGCCCCAGGAGGCGGTGCAGCATGTGGGAGGTCGCGTCCACGGTCCTGATGCGGTCGCGCGGCGCGGTGAGCACCTGCCTGCGCAGCAGGCCCTTGCGCACCTGCACGTACTGCGGGGTGACGCGGTAGGTGGTGGTGAACCACCGCAGCGTGCCCAGCACCAGCGTGGCCGCCAGTCCGGCCAGGCCCCAGAGGCTTCCCCGCTCTCCGCTGTGACTGAACCCGGCGAACAGCAGGCCGACGAGGGCGGGCGTGTTGCGGATGGTCTCCTGCACCGGGTGCACGAGCAGCATCCGCCGGCTCAGCCGGCGCCACGGCGCCTCGTCCTTCGTGCTCGCCTCGTCTCTTCCCGGGGTGCTCACGTCGCGTCACCCGTCGTCGCCTCGGTGCGCGCGGTGAGCTCGTCGACCAGGCGACGCGCGGTGTCGCGGCCCAGGCCGTGGACGCGCAGCGGGCCCGCGGCCGAGGCGGTGGTGACGGTGACGTTGACCAGCCCGAACAGCTGCTCGAGCGGGCCGCGCTCGCTGTCGACCGTCTGGATGCGGGAGATCGGCGCGATGCGCCACTCCTGCCGGAGCCAGCCCGACTGGGTGTAGACGGCGTCGGCCGTCGTCTCCCAGCGGTGGACCTTGTAGCGCCACCAGGGCATGACGGTCACGTGGGCCACGGCGAGCACGGCCGTGACGGCGAACACCACGACGTGCGGGCCGCGGTCACCGTCGTCGAGCAGCAGCCAGGCCACCTGCACGGCGGTCAGCACAAGCCACCCGAGGACGGCCCGTACCGTCCAGAACCAGATCGCGGTGCGGCTGACGCGGTGCCGTGGCGGCCGGAGGGAGAGATCAGCGGATTCCACGTCTCTACTCTGGCAGCACCACGGCACTGCGTCGCAGTGGACACCATCCGGAAATCAAGCAGACAAATGTCATATACCGCTGAACGTCATGCCAGGGCGCACTGGGTGTTGTTGAGCGTGAAGGCGGCGGGGGCGGTGTTGGTTCCGCTGTAGGAGGCGCCGAAGCCGAAGGAGGCGGAGCCGCCGGGGGAGATGGCGCCGTTCCATCCGCCGTCGGCCGCCGTCACCTGACGGCCGTTCTGGGTGACCCGGGCGTTCCAGGCGTTGGTGACGCGCTGGTCGCCGGCGAAGGAGAAGGCCAGGGTCCAGCCGTTGACCGCCGCGCCGGTGACGCTGATCGTCACCTCGCCGTTGAACCCGTTCTGCCACTGGCTGGTCACCTTGTAGGCCACCTTGCAGCCGAACCCGCCACCGGAGGTGGGCGTGGGAGTCGGCGTCGGGGTGGGAGTCGGCGTGGGCGTCGGTGTCGGCGTCGGTGTCGGCGTCGGGCTGGGCGTGGGTGTCGGGGTGGGTGTCGGGGTGGGCGTGGGTGTCGGCGTGGCGGTGGAGTACGTCAGGCCGTAGCCGTAGTCGAACAGGGCCGGCTTGCCGTCGCCCGCGTTGATGGGTTCCTGGGAGAACTGGCGCATCCACGTCATCGGCAGCTTGCCGCTGGGCGCGTAGTCGCCGAACAGCACGTCGGCGACGCCACCCCCTTCGGTGCCGGGCAGCCACGCGGCCACCAGCGCCCGCCAGCCGTCGATCTGCGCGGCGATGTCCATCGGCCGCCCGGAGACCAGGACCACGATCACCGGCACACCGGAGGCCCGCAGCCGCGACAGCGTGGCGAGGTCGGTGCTGTCCAGGGACAGCGACGACGGCCGGTCGCCCTGGCCCTCGGCGTACGGGGTCTCGCCCACCACGGCGATCGCGGCCCGGTAGGAGGAGTCGATACCGCTCCCGTCCCGGTTGTAGGTGACGGTCGTGCCGGACCCGGCCTTCTCGCGGATGCCCTGCAGGATCGTCGTCCCGGTGGTGGTCGCGCCGGAGGACCCCTGCCAGCTGATCGTCCAGCCGCCGCTCTGGTTGCCGATGTCGTCCGCGCTCTTGCCGGCCACGAAGATCTTCCCGCCGGATCTGGCGAGCGGCAGCACGCCGCCGTCGTTCTTGAGCAGCACCTGGGACTTGCGGACCGCCTCGCGCGCCAGCGCCCGGTGGGCGGCGTTGCCGACGGTGGAGGTGTAGGAGCGGTCGGTCAGCGGCTTCTCGAACAGGCCGAGCTCGAACTTCTTGCGCAGGATGCGCCGGTTGGCGTCGTCGACGCGCGCGGTGGTGACCCGGCCGGCCTGCACCTCCGCCTTCAGCAGCGAGATGAACCTCTTGTAGTCGTTGGGCACCATCACCATGTCGATGCCGGCGTTGACGGCCGTCCTGACCTCGTCGGCGGTGAACCCGGACTGCCCGTCGAGCTGGTCGATGGCGGCCCAGTCGGTGACCACGAAGCCGGTGAACCCGAGCTCGCCCTTGAGCACGTCGGTGATCAGGTAGCGGTTGCCGTGCATCTTCTGGCCGTTGAAGCTGCTGAAGGACACCATGACCGACCCGACGCCGCGGTCGACGGCGGCCTTGAACGGCGGCAGGTGGATGGCGCGCAGGTCGGCCTCGCTGATCTGGGTGTCGCCCTGGTCCTTGCCGCCGGTCGTGCCGCCGTCGCCGAGGTAGTGCTTGGCGGTGGCCAGCACGGAGGCGGGCCCGTTGAGCGAGGAGCCCTGGAAGCCGTCGACGATCGTCGTCATCTGGCTCACCAGCTGCGGGTTCTCGCTGAAGGACTCGTAGGTGCGCCCCCAGCGGTCGTCGCGGGCGACGCACACGCAGGGCGCGAACGTCCAGTCCACCCCGGTGCCGGAGACCTCCTCGGCGGTGGCCCGGCCGACGCGCTGGGCGAGGTCGGGGTCGCGGGTGGCGCCGAGCCCGATGTTGTGCGGGAAGATCGTCGCGCCTCCCACGTTGTTGTCGCCGTGTACCGCGTCGACCCCGTAGATCATCGGGATGCCGAGCGGGGTGGACAGCGCCTGCCGCTGGAAGTTGTCGTACATGTCGGCCCAGCCGGTGGCCGAGTTGGTGGAGGGCGCGGACCCGCCGCCGGAGAGCACCGAGCCGATGCGGTAGGTCGCGAGGTCCGACACCGGGTTGAGCACGGCCCGTTCGGCCTGGGTCATCTGGCCGACCTTGTCGTCCAGGGTCATGCGGGACAGCAGGTCCTCCACCCGGGCGGAGACGCTCAGGCCGGGGTCCTTGTACGGCGGGTCGGCGAGCGCGGTGGCCGCGTGCGGCCGGTCGACGACGCCGAACGCGGCCAGGGCCAGCATCGCGACGAGGGTCGTCCTCAGGATCTTGCGCGGGTGGCGCGGCCGTGACACGGCGGTCATCGGTTCCTCCTCGATGTCGCCGTGACGGTAAGAAGCCGCCGCGCCGCGGGTCAACCGGGCGACCCGTCCACCCCCGATGACCTGCGGGAACGTCAGAAACTTTCAGGTGGGGGCCGGCGTCGTCGCGGCCCGCGTCAGCCGTCGTAGCGGTAGTAGCCGGCCAGGTCGGGAAGCAGGCCGACCGGGTCGGTGCGGATCGTCGTGCCGGTGCGCAGGGCGTTGATCATGCGGCCGGCGCCGATGTAGATGCCGACGTGGTGCGTCTTCACGGTCCGCTTGCGGATCTTCCCGTAGAAGACCAGGTCGCCGGGGCGCGCGGCGGCGGCCGGAACCTTGCGCAGGCGGCGGACGTGGTCGTCGGTGGTGCCGCCGCCCAGCACGTCCTCCTTGTAGGCGAGCTGGTACACCCAGCGGGTGAGCCCAGAGCAGTCGAGGCCCTTGGTGGTGGCGGCGGGGCACGGCCGGATGGAGCCGCGGTAGCCCTGGCAGGTGCCGAGCGAGGGGCCCGGCCGGGCGCCGTGGCCACCGCCCCAGACGTACGGCACCGGCCCGCCCGGCCAGCGCGTCTGCCTCTGCCCTTCCTGGATGGCCATGGCGATGGTCACCACCCGGTTCGGCTCGCCGCCGACCAGCAGGGGAGCCGACCCCGCGGCCAGGACGAGAACGCCCGCGATGACGGCCGCGCGGACAGCCCGTGCCACGTGAACCCCCCGTTCCGCCTGTTACACGTCCTCACCATTCTCATCAAGCCGGTGGTAGGTGTCGGCGGATGTCCGGAAATGTCACCTCAAGGACAGCTTGTGCGTCGCACGGCGGACGTCATGAGGCCCGGCCGGGCCCGTTGCAGGGCCCGGCCGGGCTGTGGTCTCGCGCTCCCAGGGCATATCGAGACCACGTATGGGGGGTCAGGCGGGCGTGCAGGTCACCGAGGAGGGGACTCCGCTGCCGCCGTTCGCCGTGAAGCCGAACGCCGTCGACCCGCCGGCCGCCAGGCCGCCGTTCCAGGAGAGGTTCTTCACCGACACGCCCGACCCGGACTGGGTGTAGGTCCCGCTCCAGAGCTGCGTGATCGTCTGGCCGCTGCTGGGGAACGTCCAGGCCACGGTCCAGCCGGTGATCGCCGCGCTGCCGCTGTTGCGCACGGTCACGTCGGCCTGGAAGCCGCCGCCCCAGCTGCTGGTGACCTTGTAGGCCGCCGCGCACGCCTTACCGGCCGTCGGGGTCGGCGTGGGAGTCGGCGTGGGAGTCGGCGTCGGGGTTGGCGTGGGAGTCGGCGTCGGGGTTGGCGTGGGAGTCGGCGTCGGCGTGGGGGTGGGGGTGGGCGTCGGGGTCGGCGTGGGGTCGGGGCCCGAGCCGGGCGCGTTGCCGTAAATCTTGGTGCCGCCCGAGTACACCGGGATGTTGGTCACGGTGACCGGCGTGGCGCCGGGGGTGGTGGCGACGCCGGTGTAGGACCAGTCGTTGGTGGGGTCCCACGACCCGGAGGAGCTGGCGATGCGGAACTGGGCCTCCCGCCGCGACTCCGACTGCCCGGCGGGCGCGATGGTCGTGCCGGAGCAGTCGATCGTGACGTAGTAGACCTTGCCCGAGTACTGCGTCGGCCCGGTCGGCGCCTTGCACTGCGTGTAGGCCGAGGCCAGGGTGATCTGGCTCGGCGTGGTGTCGCCGTCCAGGGTGAAGTAGTAGCGGAACGACCCGTCGGTCAGCGCCCGCGCGGGCCAGGCCGAGTGGTTGACCAGCAACGCCTTGATCTCGGTGTAGGTCGAGCCGGTGGAGTTGAGCGACGCCTGCAGGTAGATCTCCGGCCCGTCCGGGGTCTCGGCCACCGGGAAGTTGGCGAGCGGCGTGCCGCCGTACTCGCGGTACAGCCGGGCGAGCGCGCCGGTGAATGCGGCGTTGTAGTCGGTCGCCACCTCGTTCATCACGTAGTCGCTGCGGCTGTCGGCGTAGGCGTCGTCGTTGGACTTCGGCCCGCCGACCAGAGCGCCGTACAGGATGTGCCTGCTGTCGGCCGGCTCGTTGAGGCTGTTGGACCACGACCCGTGCGCGGTGCGGTGGTGGGGGTTCCTCGGCGGGTTCGCGCCGAAACCGATCATGTAGGAGGACCTGCGCGGGTTGTCGCCGAGCGCGTAGTTGATCTGCCGGACCCCGAAGTCGTGGTAGCGCGCCTTGCGCGTGGTGTCGGTCAGCCAGTCGCTGTAGACCAGGGCGGTGAACGCCGTATTGGCGGCGTAGCGCAGCGAGCCCCAGGTGTCCAGCACGGCCTCGCCGCCGGGGGAGTAGTTCACCTTGGCGCCGTTGACGCCGACGGTCCACCAGTCGAGCCAGCGGTTGGCGTCGTCGACGTACTTCTGCTTGCCGGTCAGCTTGGCCAGCAGCACGTACGCGCCGTAGGACTTGTCGTCCCAGGCGATCGTCCACTTGTAGGAGCGCGTCGTGCTCTGCGGCTCGGTGCCGAGGTTGTCGTAGTAGGTCTCCGCCTTGCTCAGGTAGGAGGCGTCGTTCGTGGCGCGGTACAGCCAGATCGCGCCCCAGACCAGCTCGTCGTTGTAGCCGCTCCACGACTTGTAGTAGCTCGCCGCGTCGGTGATGCAGTCGCTGTACACCTTCCTGACCGTGTCGGCGAAGGTGTAGAGCTGCTTGGCATGCGTGAGCAGCGTGTCGGCATAAGTCGGGTTCGTCGGGCGGAAGACCATGGAGGAGGCCGCCATCGCGGCCGCGGTCTCACCCGCGAGGTCGGAGCCGCCGCAGGAGGCGTCGATCTTGTAGGCCGGGCGCTCCATCGGCATCACCTCGGCCGGACCCCACCACGCGTGGTCGGTCCCGCCGTTGCCCACCTGGCCGTACAGCACGTTCGACGACGGATGGGCCTTGATGAAGTAGTCGTTGACCCACTTGAGGTTGTCCAGCAGGTACGTCAGCTGGCCCGAGCTCTGGTAGGCGTCGCGGTACTCCACGGCGCCCCAGGCGAGCATCGTCGTGCTCGCCGCCATCGGGAGGCCGAACTTCACGTGGTCGCCGGCGTCGTACCAGCCCCCGGTGAGGTCCAGGCCGGCCGAGCGGCCGTCGTTCATCCCCGAGTCGCCGCGCCAGGTGACGCGGTTGCCGGCCGGCAGGTCGCCCGACCGCTGGGCCTCGTAGAAGAACAGCGACTTCTGCAGCGCCTCGCCGTAGTTGAAGGTGGCGGCGGCCGCCGGTGAGGAGAACACAGGGAAGAGCGTGGCCGACGCGGCGAGGATCGCCAGGCCGGTGAGCGCGCGTCTGAGGGACATCGATCGCCTCTCGAGCCGGGGAACTGGTGGAGCCGATATGGGTGCGCCGCGGGGGCGGTGGTGGGTCGGCGGGGGTGCGACGGGGGTCAGGCCCGCCGCACCCCGCTGTACCGGGGGGCGGCCGCGGTCAAGGCGTGCCGCGCCCCTTCGGCCGGGGGTGCGACGGCGTGTCAGGCGCCGCCGCACCCGCGGGGGCCGGGGTGCGGTGGCGTGTCAGGCGCCACCACACCCGCGGGAGGCCGGATCAGGGGAACAGTCGGCCGTACTCGGCGAGGGCGACGGCGACGTCGACCTGCGCCCAGAAGCGGTGGTAGTTGAACGTCGGCGCCGGGCCCGTGCCGTCCAGGTACGCCTGGACCTTCGGCCAGCTCGGGTCGTTCTTGTACCAGCTGCGGATGGAGATGAAGGTCGAGCTGGAGTTGATCGGGTCGCCGTTCGGCATCTTGCCGCTCCAGCCGGACGGGACGTAGATCGGGTCGTCGAGGCGGTTGTAGTCCGCCTTGGTCTCCGGCACCGACACGCCCTTGCTGTCCTGGTCGTTCGCCCAGATGCCGTCCAGCAGAGCCTTGGCCATGTTCTTCGCCGCGGTGTTGTTCGCCTTGGCGGCGTAGTACATCAGGACCTTGGCGTAGGAGCCGGCGACGCCCACGTCGGTGGTGTAGTCGGCGATCGACACGTGCAGGCTCGCGTTCGACCCGGGGCTGGAGGCGTTCCAGGTGTCGGGCTGGCCGGTCCACTTCAGCGTCGAGGGGATCTGGAAGGTCCCGTCGGAGTTGATCGTGGTGTTGGCCATGGCCCACGCGACCCACTTGTCGAGGATGGCCTTGGCGGTGGTGTTGCCGCTGGCGTAGTACAGCTCGGCCACGCGCTCCAGCGACCACGCCTGGAAGCCGAACCACTGGTTCGACGGCGGGTCGTGGTAGACCGGCTGCCAGTCGTAGGCCATGCCGTAGAAGGTCGGCGTGCCGGACGGCGGCGCCGCGTAGTGGCCCTCCCAGCTGTTGGTCGCGCCACCGGCGATCGCACCCTCGGTCGACTGCAGCCAGCGGTAGAACTCCAGCTGACGGGTCAGGCTGGTGCTCCAGTCGGTGACGGCGGTCGCACCCTTGGGCTTGAGCGCGTCCACGTTGGACAGGGCCCAGGCCGCGAGCGGGTTCTGGTAGCCGGAGTGGTTGTGGCTGGAACCGATGCGCCACGCCCAGCCGGCCGAGGTGTCGGTCGCGCCGCCCCAGGCGTAGTACCACGACAGCAGGTAGGCCGAGCTGTCCTTGCCGGTGCCCGCCGCGCAGGAGGTGCTGGTGCAGCCCTGCTTCTTGAAGTACTTGTCGTACATCGCGTAGCGGAGGTAGTCGCCCATCTTCGCGGCCTTGGCGACGGTGGCCGAGATCTGGGAGTCCTTGCCCTGCGCCTTGGCCCAGGTATAGGCCCAGTACGCGGCCTGGACGGCGCGCGCGTCGGCGTCGGGGGCGTTGGTGTACTTCCACTGCTTGGCGTAGGACGCGTCACCGGTGAACAGGTCCAGGTAGCCGTTCGGGCCGCCGAACTTCATCGTGTCGCAGGACGGCTGGGGGATGGTCTCGAAGACCGACTCCTCCGGGCCGCGCTGGTAGGTGTTGATGTAGGCCGGCTTGGTGGTGCCGTCGCCGCAGCGGCCGAAGCCGTAGGTGTTGTCGACGTCCAGCAGCCAGTGCATGCCGTAGATGTCCTTGTTGCCGTACGCGCTCTGCAGCTCCGACGCGATCGGGTCCTTGCCGACCGAGACGCCGCTGTCGAGCTTGGACGGGTACTGCGAGATGTTGTTCCACTCACCGGCGTAGGTGGCCGGCTTGCTGGCGTCGTAGAACGAGTTGGTGGGCTGGTCCTGCTGGGAGGGGATGATGTACTTCTCCATCGTCGCCCAGGCGTTGTTGAAGTTGGTCCACGTGCCGGTGACCTGGCCGTACACCGCCTCCAGCCACAGGAAGTAGCTGAACGCCTCCGAGGTGGTCTCGTGGCCATGGTCCGGGGCCTCGACCATAAAGGTCTCCACCGAGTGGTAGGGGACGCCCTGCGGGGAGAAGTACCCGTTCGACGAGTCGTGGATCTTGTTGTACATCGTGGTGAAGCGGGTGATGTACTCGTTGCCGCCGCTGGTGCCGTCGTTGTCGGCCTCGGTCGCGGCGACCGACGCGGAGGTCCAGCCGCTCGCGGTGGAGGTGAACGTCGCGGTGCCGGCCGTGGTGTCGGAGTCCTCGGCGGCCGCGATGCGCACGGTCTGCGGGGTGTTCCAGTTGGAGGTGGTGAACGTCAGCGACGCGCCCGAGGAGATCGTGAGGTCGTCGTCACCGCCGCTGGCCTTGGCCGTCGTCACGGTCACGCTGCTGGAGGGCTGGCGGGACAGGCTCACCGTGTAGGTCGCCGAGCCGCCCTCGGGAACCAGGAGCGTGTTCGAGCTCGCCACGATGCTGGAGGTCTGCGTGCCCGACACCGTGATGCCCACCGGAGAGGAGGTGGTCGTCGCGCCGGAGTTGTCGGTCGCCTTCGCGGTCAGTGAGTAGCTGCCGGCCGCGACGTTGGTCCAGCTGTAGGTGTACGGCGAGCTGGTGTCGGTGCCGATCAGCGTGCTGCCCTGGTAGAAGTCGACCTTGCTGACCGTGCCGTCGGAGTCGGCGGCGCTGGCAGCGAGGTTCACCGTGGCGGGCGCGGTGTAGGTCTGGCCCGCGGTGGGCGAGGTCAGGCTCACCGTCGGCGGCTGGTTGGTGGGGGTACCGCCACCGTTGCACGTCGTGCCGTTGATCGTGAACGACGTGGGCTTGGAGTTGGTGCCGGTGTGCGAGCCGTTGAACCCGATGCCGACCGACTGGCCACTGCCCACGTTGCCGTTGTAGCTCATGTTCGTGGCCGTGACGTTCGCGCCGCTCTGGGTCCAGTTGGCGCTCCAGCCCTGGGTCACGCGCTGGCCGTTGGCGAAGGTGAAGCCGAGCGACCAGTTGGACCAGGCGTCACCGTTGTTGGTGATCTTGACGTTCGCGGTGAAGCCGTTGTTCCAGTCGTTGGTGCTGTAGTCGACGGTGCAGGCGACGGCCGCGGATGCCGGTACGGAGGCCAGGACGGTGAACAGGCCCGCCACCAGGCTGGTCAGCGCCAGCCACACGGCACGTCTTTTCATCCGTGACCGTGGGAGCGCTCCCGCTCCTAAGGATGTTGTTGACATTCTGGAGGTACTCCAAAGTGATGAATGGCGATGGACGGTACAGAAGTTGGCACAACGTCAGGTCTCGCACCGGGTGGGGAAGAAGTGGACTTATGGGAGCGCTCCCACCATGGATTCTGCTGGGTACACCAAAGATGTCAATGACATGTCAGGCGGATTTCAGGCGACGGACGCCTCTGGCGTCGCCAGCCTGCCCGTTCTTAGCTTCGCCTTATGTCGGCGGGCGGAGCGCTGTTGAAAGTTTCAACTGGTCATGAAGCGCCGTGAACGGGTTTCCCGGCCGTCCGCCGGGCAGGCCGGGGAGTGGGGGCGGGAGCTTCCCCTGGGCGGGCGCGGGGCAGGTCGGACGGGTGCGGCGGCCCACGTCACGGCCGGAAATGATCGCTTGGTCGTGACGCCGGCGCGGGGGCGTCGGCTCGGCTCGCCGCCCGGGTCCGGAACCCACGGAAATGATCACAGCTGGATGCCCGGTGTGAGATATCCCGCTTTGTCTGAAGGTGACGGTTTTGGGCCTTTGGGTACAGGGTGGAGTCATGAACAGAGTCGATCCGAGAAACCTGAGCGTGCGAGATCTGCGCGCCGAGCTCCAGGAGCTCGAGGAGTCATGGATGGAGACGCTGCTTCGCGGTTCCGAGGATGCCGTGGACGACTTCGCGTCACGCACGCGGGAGCTCGAGGAGGAGTTCGACCGCCGTCAGCGGGAGCGAGCCGGTGAGGCCGCCCCGACCAGCCAGGACGCCGCGCTGAGCGGCCAGGACGCCGCCCCGAGCGGCCAGCACGCCGTCTCGACCGGCCAGGACCCCGCACTGAGCGGCCAGGACCCCGCCCCGATCGGCCAGGACGCCGGACTGAGTGGCCAGGACCCCATCCCGGGCGGCGAGGACGCCGAGCCTGGCGGCCGGAAGAGCGAGCTGCAGCCGGTCGCCCGGCACGAGCCCGAGCGGACCGGCTCGCAGGACCTGGGCGGCGAGCCCCGCGGGGAGGCGCAGGACGGGCTTCACCCGGACGTGGACGGTGAGTCCGGCCGGGAGGCACAGGGCGAGCCTCGCCTGGACGTGGACGGCGCTCCGGTCGCTCCGCCGTTCCCCCACGAGGCCGTCTCCACTCCGGTCGCGTCACCGGCCGTCTCGGAGGCCGTCTCGGAGGCCGCCCCGTCGCCGGCCGTCCCCGAGGCCGCCCCGTCGCCGGCCGCTCCACCGGTCGGCCCGGAAGCGGCCGTGTCGCCGGCCGGGCCGCAAGCCGCTGTGTCACCGGCCGCCCCTGAGGCGGGCGTCCCGTCGGACGGGTCGCCGGCCGTCCGCGAGGAGCCGGCAGGGGCCTATCGCGGGTGGGACGGCGCCGGGGACGGCGGTCGCGGCCGGGCCATCCGGCCGGGCAGACGCCGCAGAGACGGCGTCCCCGCCGTCCGTGAGCAGCGGTCGCCGGGCAAGGTGGCCTGACCCAGAGGTTCTCCCATGAACGTTCGGGGCCCGTCCGAGGAGATCGGACGGGCCCCACGAGCGTTCAGGCGGTGTCGTCAGCGGATGTCGCGGATGTCACCGATGGTGTCGTCAGCCGGTGACACCAAGAGCCGGGCGCTGCCGCGTCTGGGCCTGAGCCTGGGAGCGTGCCTGCGAGCGGGCGTGAGCCTGGCCGTGGCCCTGGTGCCGGTGCCCACCGTGGGCCTGGCCGCCCTGGTGGCCGCGGTGACCGTCGCTGCGGGAATGGTGGCGGTGTCCGCCGCCCTCGCCGAGCACGCCGGTGATCGTGCGCACGTTGGCGAACTCCACCAGGCGGTCGTCGTTCCTGTTGTGGTGATGACGGATGTTCCGCGCCCTGTCGTCCACCTTTCTGTCGTCCGCGCGGACCTCATGCCTCCCCTTGGCGGCGCTGTCGTCCTCTTCCTTCTTCTCCACCTTCTCCACGCAGACTTCGGGGCAGGCGCCGCCGGGACCGAGGTCCTGGTGGATCGTCGCCGAGAGGCTCGAGTCGAACGACGCGCTGCCGGGGAACAGGGCGGTGATGGAGTGCGGTCCCTCCTCGAGGGCCGGGGGCACGAGAACCGCCTGCCCGGTGGCGTCCAGCGGGGCGGCGCCCCGGCTGATCCCGTCGGCGAGGAACACCACCTGGCCGGTCGGCGGGGTCGTGCCGTTGGTGCGCACCGTGGCGGTGAGGCTCAGCGGGCCGCGGTGCCCGGGGTCGGAGCAGGAGGTGGTCAGCGTGACCGTCGTCCTGCCCCCGCAGATCGGCCGCCTGATCCGGGCGTCGTTCAGCGCGACGCCGGCGCCGGTGCGCGCCAGAACGCGGCCGTTCACGATCGCCCTCGTGCCGATGTCGACCCCGGCGCCGGCCAGGACGGTGCCGTCGAGGACCGCGCCTGCGCCGATGATGGTCCTCCCGACGACCCGCCAGAAGACGTTGCACGCCCGCGCGCCGCCGGTGAGGGTCACCGTGCTCCCCGGCAGGGCGTTCAGCGAGCCGGGGCCGGAGGTGCGGAAGACGAAGACCGCGTTGGGGTCTCCGTGCGCGTCCAGGGTCAGGTTGCCGGTGATCGCGAAGGAACCGCCGGTGGAGTCGTACACCCCCGGCCCGCGGGTGGTCCCCCCGAGCTGCGACGGCACGGTGGCGGTCGCGACGCGGCTCGCCGCGTCGTTGTAGGCGGTGGTCAGCGCCGTCTGGGCGAGCGCGGCGATGGGGTCGCCCGCGTGGGTGACACCGATCACCCTGCCGGGCGGGAAGCCGGTGACGGCCGCCCCCGGGCTCACCCCGAGGTTCCCGGTGACGAGCGAGGGGCCGGTGTTGTGCACCGACGTTCCGGCCAGGAGTCCGAATGCGGCGGCCGGGCCCAGCGGCACCGGCGCCGTGGCGGCGCTCGCGGCGTGCGGTGTCGCGATGACGGCTCCCATCGCGACCAACGCGGGGAGGGCCGCCGCCAGCAAGGAACGAACGAAATGTCGTGCCCCCGCACGAGAACGACTGCCATTGTTCATGAAGCGGTCCTTTACTTTCGGTATCGCTATGAGAAAACGCATTGCCGATGATGCGTCTGGAGATCCTCACGGTACTGATCGTTGGACCCGCTATCCTCGTGCGACATGCGGATGATTTAATTCCGACGCCATCTGCGGATAAAATGGAAAAGTGTCCCGTTGCCGGTGGAAGGGGCGCCGTTTCCGGCAACGCCGTTAAGCGCGCCGCGGGGTGAAATGGGCGGGGGCCCGCTCCAGTGGGCGGGCGGTGGCCGAATCGCCGGGGACGCCCGTGGAAAAGACCGGAATCCGGACATGAGAACGGCGGGCGGGCGCGTCGCGCGCCCGCCCGCCGTTCGGCCGGAGGACGGGTGTCCCGTCCGGGGCCGATCTCACCAGGGGGGGTCTCCCCGGCTCACGGCCGCCGTCGTGCGGCGCCCGTGACCGGGGACGATCGTCGTTTCAGGAGCAGATGAAGGATGCCGGGGCCGGCGTCGAGGGGCCGTTGGCGGTGAAGCCGACGGCGACCGACTGCCCGGGAGCGATGCTGGGGGCGTAGCTCGGCGCCTTGGCGGTGAAGGTGGTCCCGCTCTGTGTGAGCGTGGCGTTCCAGCCGCTGACCAGGGTGACGCCGGAAGGCATCGCCCAGGTCACCGTCCAGTTGTTCCAGGCGGAGGTCCCGTTGTTCTTGACGGTGAGCTGGGCCTGGAACCCGCCCGACCAGGCGTTGGTGATCGTGTACGCCGTCCCGCAGGCGCCGGCCGTGGGGGTCGGGGTCGGGGTAGGCGTGGGCGTGGGAGTGGGCGTAGGAGTGGGCGTCCGGGTCGGCGTGGGGGTGGGGGTGGGCGTGGGCGTGGGGGTCCTGGTCGGCGTCGGGGTGGGGGTCCCGGTGCCGCCGCCGACCGGCGGGATCAGGTAGGGCTGCAGGATGCTCTGCTTGGCCTGATCGACCGTGGCCCAGTCGTCCTTCAGGATGCCGCCGGTGTCGCCGGAGTTGGGGTTCCAGGACCAGTAGGTGAAGGACATGCCGTTCACCCCGGTGCCGGTGTACTTCATCAGCTCCTGCAGCCACACCTTGTCGGTGTTGCTGGCCAGCGTGGTGCCGAACTCGCCCATCATGATCGGGGCGATGTTCTCCTTGTAGAGGTAGCCGAAGAACTTGTCCCAGATGGCGGGCATGTTGGCCGGGTAGTTCGGGTCGTCGAACCACGTCTGGTGGAACACCGAGGTCGCGTACTCGTGGGGGGAGTAGACCAGCCGGTTGGCCACGTTGAGCCGCACGGGGTAGTCCCTGGCCTTGGAGAGGTTGCCGCCCCACCAGCCGCAGGGCTCGTCGGGGATGTTGTCCCAGGCGTTGGCGTTGCCGCCGCTCGGGCAGCTCACGCCCTCGACGAAGATGAGCCAGTTGGGCTGCACGGACAAGATCGCGTTGCCGGCCCGCTCCGCGGCGAGCCGCCAGTCGCGGGCGGTGTCGCCGCAACCCCAGCACGAGCCGGTGCTGTTCGGCTCCGTCCCGTCGGCGTGCGGCTCGTTGTGCAGGTCGGCGCCGATGACGGTGGTGTTGCCCGCGTAGTGCTGCGCCAGCGACTTCCAGTCGTTGATCCAGGTGCTCTCGGGGACGGCGCTGGTGTACCAGAGGGCGGTCTGGCCGGCCGAGGTGGGCCGGTGCCGGTCCAGGATGATGCGCATCCCCTTGACGCCCGCGTAATCGATCACCTTGTCCAGGATCTGGATCGGCGACAGGCCGACCAGATCGGGGTTGGAGTAGGTGTTCACGCTGGTGGCGACCGCGCCGGGCTTGATGGCGTCGTCGGAGAACGGCACCCGGATGGTGTTGTAGCCCAGGCTCGCCATGAGGTCGAGCTGGCTCTTCCACGGGTTGTTCGCCCACAGGCCGTGGAAGGTCTTGTTGTCGGTCTCCATGCCGAACCAGTTGATGCCGGTCAGCCGGACGGTGGCGCCGGTGCTGTCGACGATCTTGTTGCCGTTGGTGTGCAGGTAGCCGGTGCCGGTGCCGCCCGCCGCCGCGGCGGGTGCGGAGCCGAAGGTGACGGCCAGCACGGTGGTGGCGGCGGCGGTCGCGACCGCGGTGACGGCCGCCTTCCACCTCGTGCCGATCGATCGAGATGTCATCAGGTTTCCTTCACGACTGAGGGGAGCGCGACGGCCGCTTACGGCACGGCCGTTCTGTACGGCCAGGTCGCGCACGTCATGCTTCGGCGCGGTTTTCCGGCCCGTCAACCGGGAGCGGAGAAGGCGCCTCGCTGACCTGCGTAGCCCGTTGTAACTTTCATCGTGGAAGGAGTGCCTCTGAGGGCGAATCGGGGCCCAAGAGGGCCCAGAGTCTTGGGAGCGCTCCCACTTCGCTCCCGCCGTTGCCCCCTTCCAGTGGGCTTCCGGGCGCCGGCCCGGCCCCATGTTGTCAAGACATCCTTGTCAAGGTGGTGAACTCCGGCGGCGGGGCGGCGTTATTGCACACCTCACGGCGCGCGGCGCGCGGACTTATCCGGAGAATATTGTTGTCCATAAAAGGCGGCTTTTATGGATTAGCCGGTCTGGTCGCCGAACGGCCGCCGGTGCGCGAGCCCGGCGGCCGTTCGGCGTACGGTGGACCACCCGACGCGGTGGATCACCGGACGCGGGTGACCCGGACGACGCGGTGGTCCGCAGCGCGGTGGTCCGGCGGACGCGGTCGCTCAGGCGCTGCGCTGGAGGGCGGCGCCGATCAGCGTCAGCCCTCGGTCCAGCTCCTTGCGCACGTCCGGCGTGAGACCCCCTTCGCGTTCCCGGTCGTCGAGTTTCTCGCGTACCTTCGTCAGCTCTCTGACCGGGTCGTCCGGCGACTTCAACAGGTTGTGCACCACCTGCCGCAGGTCGAGGGCGACGTCGGAGCGGATGGCCCCGAGGTACTCCCCGGCCTCCAGCGTGGCGTCGAAGCGTCCCACCGCCTGGGTGAGCGTCGGCGCGGCCGGGCGGGCGCTCGCCGGGACGCCCGTGCGCTGCCGCTCGGCCGCCGTCGAACGTGCCGGGACAGGCGGCGCCTTCGACGGTGCGGGCGGCTCGGAGGCGAGCCGGGTGAGGGTCGGGACCGGCGAGGAGCCCGCGCCGCGCGCGTCGCCGGAGATCGGCTCGTCGAGCGCGCCGGAGTGCCGGGAGGCGGACGCGCTCGCCGATGGTGTCGCCGGCGCCGCGTCCGGCGGCCGGGTGGTGACCGAGGCCGTGACGGGCGGGCGCCCGTTCGGCTGGATCCACAGCAGGGCCGCGGTCCAGGTGGCCAGCATGACGGCCGCGATGGAGGCCATCCGTGCCCGCCGCACCCAGGTCGCCGTCTCCCGTCCGGCGGTCAGGAACGCGCTCAGCGAGGCGGTGAGGGTCTCTGCCACGTAGTGGGCCGTCGGCCGGTCGCCGGGGTCCTGGGCGAGGCAGCTCGCGCAGAGGTCGGCCACCTCCTGCGGCAGGCCGGGCGCGCGCGGCACGGGCGGCGGGCCGGTGCGGTGCGCCGCCTCCAGCGCCTCCCACGTCGTCTCCGGGTAGGGGTGCTCGCCGGTGAGCATCGCGTACATCAGCACACCGAGGGCGTACACGTCGACGGCGGGATGGACGCTGGAGCTGGTGAGGCGTTCCGGCGCCACGTAAGGAGGGGTGCCGAAGTCGGCCAGCCTCTGGTCGACCTCCTCGCCGACGAACGCCGCGATGCCGAAGTCCAGGAGCTTGGCGCCCTCAAGAGTGAGCAGCACGTTCTCCGCGGTGACGTCCCGGTGGACGATGCCGCGCTGGTGGGCGGCCGCGAGCACCATCGCCACACGGGCTCCGATGACCGCCGCCTCCCGCCAGGGCAGGGGGCCCTCCTCGCAGATGCGCTCCGACAGCGGCCGCCCGTCGAGCAGGCGCATCACGACGTACGCGGCGAGCCTGCCCCGGGCGGTGACCGTCTCCCCGTAGTCGTACACCTCGATCGCGTCCGGGTGGATGAGGCGGGCGGTCGCCCGCGCCTCCCTCCGGATCAGGTCTCGCCCGCCGTGGTCACCGCCGACGCTGCCGTCGAGAACCTTGATCGCGACGGTACGGTGCAATGACTGGTCGAAGGCCCGCCAGATGGCGGACATCCCCCCGGAGGCGATCTGCTCGACGAGCCGATAGCGGCGCGTGAGCACATCGCCTTCCTGCATGCCCCCCGAATCAAGTTGATTCACGTACCACCAGCTCCGTGGGAAGTATGGGGTTGCCGTGCGGGACGTCATCCTCCGAAGTGATCGACATGAGCAGCATCCTCGCGGCGAGCACGGCCATCTCCTCGACCGGCTGCCGCACAGTGGTCAGCGTAGGCGAGGTGTGCCGGGCGAGGGGAGCGTCGTCGAACCCGACCACGGCCACGTCGTCCGGCACCCGCCGGCCCGCGCGCCGCAGTGCCTGCATGGCGCCGGCGGCCATCGGGTCGGAGGCGGCGAACACCGCGTCCAGGTGCGGCGACCGCTGTAGCAGCCACTGCATGGCGTGCGCCCCTGAGGCGTGGGTGAAGTCGCCGTAGGCGACCGGGACGTCGTTCATCCCGGCCGCGTGCAGCGTCCGCAGGAAACCGTCGAGGCGGTCGCGGGCGCCGGGCAGCGTGGGCGGCCCGGCGATCACGGTGATCGCCCTGCGGTTGGTGAGCAGCAGGTGTTCCGCCGCCTGACGCGCCCCGTCCATGTTGTCCATGTCGACGAACGGCAGCTCGATGCCGTCCGGTGGACGGCCGGCGCTGCGCACCGCGATGCCGGACGCGGCCAGGGTGACGGCCAGAGGATGTCGCTCGCGGGCGCCCGCGAGCAGGACGCCGTCGAAGGAGCCCGTCACCAGTGGTGGAGCGGCGATCGTCGAGGTGGCCGGGGTGGCGTTCATCACGACGAACGGCACTCCATAGCTGGTGAACACCTCGTCCGCCGCCGAGAGCAGCCGTGCGTAGAAGGGTTCGGAGAACATGCGCTGGGTGTGTTCGCAGATGACGGCCGCGACAAGCTGGTCGGACCGCCGGGCGGACGTTCCCCGCGGCGCGCGATGCCGTACGTAACCAAGACGTGACATGGCGTCGTGGACCTGACGGCGAGTGGAGGTGCTCACGCGGACAGAGCCGGTGAGCACTCGTGAGGCCGTGGCGGGGGAGACCCCTGCTTCGGCTGCTACCTGGGCAAGCGTGGGCTGGTCAGCCATCCGGCTTCCTCCGCTTTCAAGGTATATCGCGAAGGCGTGGGAGCGCTCCCATTACAATAACAGTGTTTCTTGCGTGTCAACAGATGTTTCCGGTAAATGTTCCACGCCCGGTCTGGAGGCGATGTTACGGACATATTCCATGCGAAGAAAGGTCCCTGTCAGAGATTCCTGCCCGGCCGGGGTCGGACGGGCGGCCCGGCGGGGCGGCGGCGGGGAGCGCCGTAGGCCACAGACCTGCTCAGCCACCCTCGGACATGCCTATGACCGCGCGGGCGAGAGGCCCGCGCGGGCGCAAGTGTTACCGCAGCGTTACCTCAAGTCTCTGGCGGGTGGTTGTTCCGTTCCATCCGGCCTGAGACGTCTATCGGCGTTAGTCGCTCTATGGGTGATATGGGCGATTGGTTGCTCTAAGAGGGCTTTAGTGGCTGATGTCCTTCATGCCGCAGGCATTGACGATCAGCTCGAAGAGCTCTCGAACGGGCCGCCGGCGGGATGGGCGTCACCGAGGAAGCGCTCGGCCCGGCTGGGCCACCCGGAACCGGTGGTGGCCCAATCCTCGGCCCTGCGGGCCGGCTCGGTGCTCCTGCTGCGTGCGTCACCCGGCGTGTCCCCCACTCCGACGGTGCCAGGTCCAGGATCGACACAGGGACGCTCGACCCGCCACGGGCGACACCAGGGTCAGATCACTCACAACCCCCACAACCCGCCGGCGATGCCCCCTATTCCTTCGAGGATGGGACGGGTCTCACGCCGATGGGACCACTGCGGCGGGTCTCACGCCGGCGGGCGGTCGTCCGCCGGCACGGTGACGAGCTCGGCGGTGCAGAAGGCGCAGCGGCGCGCCTCGAGGGGGATGTCGCTCAGGCACTCGGGGCACTTCTTCTCGGTGCTCTTCTTGTCCCGGTCGAGGTAGGAGACCAGCCGGGTCATCGGCATCACCACGAGCCAGTAGATCACCGCGGCGATGATCAGGAAGGTGAGCAGGTGGTTGACGAAATCCCCGTACTTGAACTGCGCCCCGTTGAGGGTGAAGGAGTACTTGGAGAAGTCGGGGTTGCGCCCGCCGGTCACCGCGCCGATCAGCGGCGTGATCAGGTCGGCCACCAGCGCCTGTACCAGGCCGCTGAAAGTGGCTCCCACGACCACCGCCACGGCCAGCTCGACCAGGTTGCCGCGCATGAGGAACTTCTTGAATCCACCCATCTCAGGGTCCTCCGGGGGGAGTGTCACCGGCTCGGAGCCGGTCGGCTACCCGGCCACCGTCCCGCAAACCCTCGGCGGGGTGCGGGCCGGGCCGGCTCGGGGGGAACGGCCGGAGCCGGCGACGGCGTCCGGAATTCGTCGTGATGACGATATCCTATTTCGTCGTGGTGACGATATCGAGCGGGTGTCATAAAGCGGGCGCCGGGCAATGTGCGCCGATCCGGGAAAGCCGGAGGCGGGCTTGTGCCGACCCGCCCCTGGCCTCGGTCTCAAACCGTCTCTTTGCTATTCGGAGAGACTCTGCAGGTCGAACTCGCCTTTCTTGGCGCCGTCGATGAAGGCCAGCCACTCGTCCTCGGTGTAGACGAGCACCGGACTGTCGGGATCCTTCGAGTCGCGGACCGCTATGTGACCGCCGGTGGCGGCGACCTCGACACAATGCTCGGCGTTGCACCGGCTGGCGGAGCGCCATCGCACGTCGTTATCATACGAGGATGATGAGAGCCTCATGAATTCCCCTGATGGTCGTCGAAGTGACAGGATCACCCAGGAGGGATGTCCATATCCGGCATTATGCCACCAGAAGATCATCGAGGCGTCCGTTCACCCCTCTTGATCAGGATCTGTATTTCTGCGAGACTTCCTCGATGAGCGCGCGGGAGGCGCCCTGCCCGAGACCCACGGCGCGCAGATGGCCGATGAGGTCGCGGTAGGCCTGCAGTTCCTTCTCTTTACGGAAGTACTCGATTCGCCCGCCGACTTCTTGATATATGACGTCGGGAATGGGATCGGCCATCTCGAGCAGCGTGAAGGTCTCGTTCAGCCCTTTGTGGGAGCCCGCGCTGAACGGGATGACCTGCAACGACATGCGGTGGCGCCCCGAGAGCTCCAGCAGGTGCGACAATTGTTCGTACATTACCCTCTCGTCGCCGATCCGGCGGTGGAGGGCCGACTCGTCGACGATGATGTGCAGGCGCGGCGGGTCTTTCTTGTGCAGGATGTCCTGCCGGCGCATCCGCAACTCGACGCGCTTGGCCAGGGTTTCGGCGCTTATTCTGCCCGCCACTCCCTTGATGATGGCGCGGGCGTAGCCGGACGTCTGCACGATGCCGGGAAATATGCCGGTGTCGTAAGAGAAGATCGCGACGGCGTCCGCCTCGTGGCCGATGTAGGCGCGGAATTTCTCGTCGGGGTATTCCTCCCACCACTCCGACGCGCGCGCCTCGCGGGCCATCGCTATCAGGACGGCCGCTTCGGCCGGGTCGGCGCCGTAGATGGCGCACAGATCGCGCACGTCCCGCGGGATGACGCCGCGCGCGGCGGTCTCCAGGCGGCTGATCTTGGCCACCGAGCACTCGAGCCTCTGCGCCGCCTCTTTCATGGTGAGACCGGCGTCCATCCGCAGCGCGCGCAGCCGGGTGGCGACCTCATGGTGTCGGAGCGACGGATTGATCCCGGCCATGACCTGCTCACCTCGCCTCGGCGCGGTGATCACCTTCTCGGATGCGCGGTCACCGCTGATGCCGAGTCTCCTCCGTACTGTTAGGGCGCACACTACTCATGCCCTATGGGCAGCAAGGTGTTCGCCGGAGATACTTTCCTGTGGCAATTGCCAATGGCGGTTGCTCTTGGCATCAACCCGGGTAAACGTAAGGCTAGCCCCTACAGAGAGGACGTCACTCCCTAAGAGCCGCCTCCTCGCGGGGTGGCCGTCCCCTGCGGGAGGGGGAGGGCCGGGCCGCGAGGCGGGCGGCGGACGGGTGGCGTTCCCGGGGGCGCGTTGAGGCCGGGTCCGGTGGTGGGGGCATCGACCGGCTCCCGACCACCGCGAGAGGACCGATCCCTATGAATGTGAGCCCCGCCGGGATCGCCACCACCCTGTGGACCCACATACGCGAACACGCCCTCGCCCGTAACTGGGAGCTCAGCGACGCCTTCTTCGCTGAGATCGACGGCTTCGCGTGGGTGCAGGGCTGGGCGATCGTCCGGCGCCGGACGCGCCACACCTACCGCGACCCCCGGTTCGACCGGGTGGTCGTGTGCTGCACCTGCGGGGGGAACGGCAGGGGGGAGGGCGGCCGTCCGTGCCGCACCTGCAAGGGGGAAGGGCTGCTCAACTTCTTCGAGCCGCCTCCGGCCGCCAGGAAGAGCGCCTGACCCGGTACGGCGCGACCGTGCCGGGGGCCTGACGCCGCTCCGGACCGCGCCGCCGGCCCGCCGGATAGCCGCCCGCATGGGCCCCGCGGCCGCCATCTCCAGGTGTTCCCGTGGTCAGGGTTGTTTAATGTGCCGCGCCTGCGGCAGGTCCCCAGCCGTGACCGAGTCGTGTGACCGCCCTGTTACCGCCCGAGTGTCCCCGACGGCCTCGACCTGCGGGTCAAGTAGCCTGGCACGGACTGCGCGGATCGCACGGGTGACAGGGTCGGCGCGGCGTCGCGGACAGCAGGTCACATTGGTACAGCGCACGATGTCCTCCTGCGAGAAGTGATCTGGCGCACTGAGCTGCGCTGGTCGGCATGGTCAGGAGAACATGGGGCAAATCCCTATCCGGGTGGTGACATGATCGAGATTTGGCCCGGCGACCCCTATCCGCTCGGGGCTACATACGACGGCGCGGGCACGAACTTCGCGCTCTACACCGAGGTGGGCGAGCGTGTGGAGCTCTGCCTCTTCGACGAGGACAACAAGGAGGAGCGCGTACCCCTCACCGAGTGCGAGGGTTTCGTGTGGCACGGATACCTGCCCGGCATCGGCCCGGGCCAGCGCTACGGCTACCGCGTCCACGGGCCCTACGACCCGGCGCGCGGCCAGCGCTGCAATCCGAGCAAGCTGCTGCTCGACCCCTACGCCAAGGCGATCGAGGGGAGTGTGAAGTGGGACCAGGCCGTCTACGGCTACCGCTTCGGCGACCCCGACAGCCGCGAGGACACCGACTCGGCGCCGTTCGTGCCGAAGTCCATCGTGGTCAACCCGTTCTTCGGGTGGGGCCACGACCGGCCGCCTGCGACGCCGTACCACGACACGGTGATCTACGAGGCGCACGTCCGCGGCCTGACGATCCAGCATCCGCGCATCCCCGAGCGCATCAGGGGCACCTACGCCGCGCTCGGGCACCCGGAGATCATCGACCATCTGACGGGGCTCGGGGTGACCGCGGTCGAGCTGATGCCGGTGCACCAGTTCGTCACCGACGACACCCTCCAGCAGCGCGGGCTGACCAACTACTGGGGCTACAACACCATCGGCTTCTTCGCCCCGCACAACGCCTACTCCAGCTCCGGCGAGCGGGGCGGGCAGGTGCTGGAGTTCAAGGCCATGGTCAAGGCCCTGCACGAGGCGAACATCGAGGTCATCCTCGACGTCGTCTACAACCACACGGCCGAGGGCAACCACCTCGGGCCGACGCTCAGCATGCGCGGCATCGACAACGAGGCCTACTACCGGCTCGTCGACGACGACCAGCGCTACTACATGGACACCACCGGCACCGGCAACAGCCTGCTCATGCGCTCGCCGCACACGCTGCAGATGATCATGGACTCGCTGCGCTACTGGGTCATCGAGATGCACGTCGACGGCTTCCGCTTCGACCTCGCCTCGACGCTGGCCCGGGAGCTGCACGAGGTCGACCGGCTGTCGGCCTTCTTCGACCTGGTCCAGCAGGACCCGGTGCTCAGCCAGGTCAAGCTGATCGCCGAGCCGTGGGACGTCGGGCCTGGCGGTTACCAGGTGGGCAACTTCCCGCCCCGCTGGACCGAGTGGAACGGCCGCTACCGCGACACGATCCGCGACATGTGGCGCGGCGAGCCGGCCGCGCTGCCGGAGTTCGCCTCCCGGCTCACCGGCTCCAGCGACCTCTACCAGGACGACAGCCGGCGCCCCGCAGCGTCCATCAACTTCGTCACCTGCCACGACGGCTTCACGCTGCAGGACCTGGTGTCCTACAACCACAAGCACAACGAGGCCAACGGCGAGGGCAACCGCGACGGCACCGACGACAACCGGTCGTGGAACTGCGGCGAGGAGGGCGCCGCGGGCGTGGCCGTGGAGGCGCTGCGCGAACAGCAGAAGCGCAACTTCCTCACCACGCTGTTCCTGTCGCAGGGCGTGCCGATGCTCTCCCACGGCGACGAGCTGGGCCGCAGCCAGCAGGGCAACAACAACGCCTACTGCCAGGACAACGAGATCAGCTGGGTCGACTGGTCCGACATCAAGGAGAACTGGCTGCTGCTGGAGTTCACCCAGCGGCTGGCACGGCTGCGGCGCGACCACCCGGTGTTCCGGCGCAGGCGCTTCTTCTTCGGCCGCGCGGTCCGCGGGTCGGGCGACGAGCTGACCGACATCGCCTGGCTCACCCCCGGCGGCGGCGAGATGGCCGACGCCGACTGGCACAACGGCTACGCCCGCTCGCTGTGCGTGTTCCTCAACGGGGAGGCCATCACCGAGCCCGACCGGCGCGGCCGGCGGGTCGTGGACGACTCCTTCCTGCTGATGTTCAACGCCCATCACGAGACCATCCAGTTCACGATCCCCAAGGACTTCGGCGACGCCTGGGTCCCGGAGATCGACACCGCGGTGCCGATCGCCATCGACACCAAGCTCTACCGCGCCAAGGAGGAGGTGCCGGTGGAAGGCCGATCGGTGCGGGTCCTGCGCCGCGCCTGACCACGCCGCGCCCGCTCCGGCATGCCCGACGAGACACCCGCGAAGGAACACGACGTGACCGAACCGGCCAAGCCCACGGCGACCTACCGGCTCCAGCTCACCCCCCGCTTCGGGTTCGGGGAGGCGAAGGCCCTGGTCGGCTACCTGACCGAGCTGGGCGTGAGCCACCTGTACCTCTCGCCGATCCTGCAGGCGGTGCCCTCCTCCGAGCACGGGTACGACGTGACCGACCACACGCAGGTCAGGGCGGAGTTCGGCGGGGTGGAGGGGCTGCGGAGCCTGGCGGCGGCGGGGCTGCCCCTGGTCGTGGACATCGTGCCGAACCACATGACGGTGCCCGTCCCCGAGTCGGGCAACGCCCGTCTCTGGGACGTGCTGGCGCACGGGTCGCAGGCCGGTTCGGCGCGGTGGTTCGACATCGACTGGCAGGGCGGCGGCGGCAAGGTGGCCATGCCCGTGCTGGGCGACGAGACCGACCTGGAGGCCGAGGTGGTGGCCGACGGCGACGTGCTGCGCTACTACGACCACCTGTTCCCGGTGCGGCCGGGCAGCGGCGGGCGGTTGGCCGACCAGCACTACCGGCTGGTGCAGTGGCGGCGGCCGCCCGGCTACCGGCGGTTCTTCGACGTGTCCTCGCTGATCGGCCTGCGGGTCGAGGACCCCGAGGTCTTCGAGGCGACGCACGAGGTGATCCTGTCACTGGTCGCCGAGGGCGTGATCAGCGGGCTGCGGGTGGACCATCCCGACGGGCTGGCCGACCCGCGCGGCTATCTCGCCCGGCTGCGCGAGCTGGCCCCGGTGTGGACGGTCGCCGAGAAGATCCTGATCGACGACGAGCGGCTGCCGGACGACTGGGCGTGCGACGGCACCACGGGGTACGACGCGCTCAACATGGTGACCCGGCTGTTCGTCGACCCGGCGGGCGCCGAGCCGCTGCTGGAACTGTTCGTCCGGCACACCGCCTTCCCCCGCGACTACGAGACGGTGCGCTACGAGGCCAAGAAGCAGGTGCTGGCCCAGTTCTTCACCGGGGAGGTCGAGCGGCTGACCCGGGAGCACCCCGAGCTGCGCGAGGCGATGATCGAGCTGCTGGCCGCCATGCCCGTGTACCGCGCCTACGCGGTGCCCGGCGAGCGGCCGCCCGCCGAGACCGGCCGGCTGCTGCGCGAGGCGGGGGCGCGCGCGGCCCGGCACGCCGACCCGGCGGCCGTCGAGCGCGCCGTCGAGCTGGTCCTGTCCGGCCCCGCCGAGACGGTGACCCGCTTCCAGCAGACCTGCGGCCCGGTCATGGCCAAGGGCGTGGAGGACACCGCCCTGTACCGCTGGTACCCGCTGGCCTGCCTCAACGAGGTCGGCGGTGAGCCCGACCGGTTCGGCGTGCCGGCCGAGGAGTTCCACGCCTACTGCGCCGGCATGGCGCCGTACACGATGACCACGCTGTCCACCCACGACACCAAGCGCTCGGAGGACGTCCGCGCGCGGCTCGCGGTGCTGTCGGAGCTGCACGAGGAGTGGGCCGAGGCGGTCGCCGGCTGGTCCGAGCGGGTGTCCTTCGACCCCAAGCTCGACTACTTCGCCTGGCAGAACCTCATGGCGGCCTGGCCGATCAGCGTGGAGCGCTTCAGCGACTACCTGTACAAGGCGGCCAGGGAGGCCAAGACCTCCATCTCGTGGATCAGCCCGGACGCCGCCTACGAGAAGGGCGTGCGCGACTTCGCGGCGCGGGCGATCGACGTCTGCGGGCCGTCTGTCGCGGCCTTCACCGAGCGCGTCGACCGGTACGCCAGGGTCAACTCCCTGGGGCAGAAGCTCGTGCAACTGCTGATGCCGGGCATCCCCGACGTGTACCAGGGCAGCGAGACCACCGACTTCTCGCTGGTCGACCCGGACAACCGGCGGCCGGTGGACTTCGCCTACCGGCGATCGCTGCCGGCGGCACCGGACGCCGACAGCTGGGACGCCGCCAAGTTCCTGGTGACCACCTCGGCGCTGCGGCTGCGCAAGCGGCTCGACGTGGCGGCCCCCTACGTCCCGATCTCCACCGGGGAGTCCGGCCCGGGACGCGACCACGCGATCGCCTTCGCCCGTGGTGACCGAGCCGTGGCGGTGGCCACCCGGCTGCCCGCCGGCCTTTCGCGCCGCGGCGGATGGGGCGGCGCCACCCTCACGCTGCCGCCGGGGCGCTGGCGCGACCTGCTCACCGGCGCCCGGCACACCGGCCGCATCCCATTCGCGCACCTTCTGGGGCGTTATCCCGTGGCGCTGCTGGAAAAGGAATAGCAGGCGAGCCCCGCCGATGCGGCGGGGACGCGCCTAATCCACGGGGAGGAACATGTTCGAGGTCTGGGCGCCCACGGCCGGCCGCGTCGAGGTGGAGATCGACAGGTCCGAACGGCATCCGATGGTCCGCGGCGAGGGCGGATGGTGGTCGGCGGAGGTGCCGGGCGCGGGCCACGGCACCGACTACGCCTTCAGCGTCGACGGCGGCGAGGCGTTTCCCGATCCGCGCACCCGGCGCCAGCCGTACGGCGTCTTCGGGCCGAGCCGCGTCTACGAGCACGACCGGTACGCCTGGGGCGACCGGGCGTGGCGGGGGCGCCAGCTTCCCGGTTCGGTGATCTACGAGCTGCACGTCGGCACCTTCACCCGCGAGGGGACCTTCGACGCGGCGATCGGCAGGCTGGACCACCTGGTGGCGCTCGGCGTCGACTTCGTCGAGCTGCTGCCCGTCCCGCCCGTTCCCGGGCGCCACAACTGGGGCTACGACGGGGTGGACCTGTACGCCGTGCACGAGGAGTACGGCGGGCCGGACGGTCTCAAGCGCTTGGTGGACGCCTGTCACCAGGCGGGCCTCGGCGTGCTGCTGGACGTGGTCTACAACCATCTCGGCCCCTCGGGCAACTTCCTCGCCCAGTTCGGCCCCTACCTCCACGAGTCGGCCTCCTCCTTCTGGGGGCAGGCGGTGAACCTGGACGGCGCGTGGTCGGACGAGGTGCGCCGGTACTTCATCGGCAACGCGGTGCAGTGGCTGCGCGACTACCACATGGACGGCCTGCGCCTGGACGCCGTGCACGCCTTCCACGACAAGCGGGCCGTGCACTTCCTGGAGGAGCTCGCGGCCGAGGTGGACGGGCTGTCGGCCGCGCTCGGACGGCCGTTGACCCTGATCGCCGAGTCCGACATGAACGACCCCCGCCTGGTCATCCCGCGCGAGGCGGGCGGGTACGGCCTGGCCGCGGTGTGGGACGACGACGTGCACCACGCCCTGCACTCCGCGCTGACCGGTGAGCGCCACGGGTACTACTGCGACTTCGGGCCCATGGAGGTGCTGGCCAAGGTGCTCACCTCGGCCTTCCTGCACGACGGCACCTACTCCACCTTCCGCGGGCGCACCCATGGCCGGCCTGTGGACCGCCTGCGCGTCTCCGGGCACCGGTTCGTGTGCGCCCTGCAGAACCACGACCAGATCGGCAACCGGGCCATGGGCGACCGGATGCCGTCCGAGGCGCTCAAGGTCGGCGCGGGCCTGCTGCTGACCTCGCCGTTCACCCCGATGCTGTTCATGGGCGAGGAGTGGGGCGCGAGCACGCCGTTCCTGTTCTTCACCGACCACATCGAGCCGCACCTGGCGCAGGGCGAGAGCGAGCGCAGAGAACGGGAGTTCCTCGGGCACGGCTACGACGACTGGGGGTCCAAGGCGCCCGACCCGCAGGACGAGGCCACCTTCCACCGCTCCAAGCTCGACTGGGACGAGCCGTCGTCGCCGGCGCACGCCGAGTTGCTGGCCTGGTACCGCGACCTGATCGCCCTGCGCAGGTCGTGCCCCGACCTGGCCGATCCCCGGCTGGACCGGGTGGCGGTGGAGGTGAGCGAGGAGGGCCGCTGGATCGTGGTCCACCGTGGCGCGCACCGCGTGGCGGCCAACCTGGGGGAGGCCCCGGTCACGGTCCCCGTCGCGAGCGGCGCCGTCCTGCTGGCCTCCGACCCCAAGGTGGGCTTCGCCGACGAGGGCCTGTCCCTGCCGCCGCACACCGTCGCCATCGTCCGTCCCGCCTGACCGGGCGGGACGTGCCGCCCCGGCCGGGCGTGGGGGGCCCGCCCGGCGCCGGGCGGCTCGTCAGGGGGTGGCCGGCGGTTCAGGCCGCGGCCGAGGACAGGATCGTCGACAGGCGGCGCAGGCCGCGCGCCGTGCGGGCCTTGACGGTGCCGAGGGGCACGGCGAGCCGTTCGGCGATCTCGCGCTGGGTGAGGTCGGCGTAGTAGGCCAGCTCGATCGCCTCGCGCTGCGGGCCGGGCAGCACGGCGAGCGCCCTGCGCACCTGGTCGCGGCGGCCCAGCGTGTCGGCCATGTCCCGGCCGTCCCCGCCGGATGGTTCGATCACGCTCTCCAGGGGGACGGTCGTGAGCGTACGGACCCGCAGGTGGTCGATGGCGCGGTTGCGGGCGATGCCGAGCAGCCACGCCTCCAGGCTGCGGCCGGGGTCGTACCGGTGGCGCGAGCGCCAGACCTCGGAGAAGACCACCTGCCGGACGTCCTCGACGTCCTGCGGGGGAACGAACTTGCGCAGGTAGGAGGCGACCAGCCCGGCATGGGCGCGGTAGCACTCCGCCAGCGCGGTCTCTTCGCCTCGCGCCAGCCGTACGCCGAGCGTGCCCGCCATGACAACCCACCTCACGGTCGAAAACCTATTCATAAGTTATTCAATGTGCCCGTCATCGCCCGCACAACCAAGAGCGGACATGCGGGGTCCATAACTGGGCAAAGGCCGTGGCCGATGCGGTGGAGAGGTCGCGCGGTCAGGGACCGAGGATGGCGCGGTCAGGGACCGAGGGCGGCGCGGTCAGGGACCGAGGATGGCGCGGATCCGCGCCTGCGCCTCGCGGAGCGAGGCGACGCGGGTGACGCCCGGCGGCAGCCCGCCGTCCCACCAGCCGGGGCCGCCGACGAAGATCCGGCTGGCCGGGCGCAGCGCCGGGAGGGAACGCAGCGGCGCGGGGTCGCCCGTCGTGCCGAGCTGGGACCAGACGAACACCGCCAGCGGCCCGACGCGCCGCATCGCCTCGGCCAGCGCGGCGTAGGGGGTGCGGGCGCCGAGGACGCGCGTCTCCAGGCGGTAGGAGGTGGTCAGCGCGGCGGCGAGCGCGTGCACCGGCAGAGTGTGCTGCTCCTCCTCCGCGCAGGCCAGCAGGACGGGACGGGGGTGGACCGGCCGCTCGGGCCGTGCGGACCGCCGGATCAGCGCGCTCAGCAGCCGCTCGGAGAACAGGTGCTCGATCTCGATGCCGGCCCCCGATCTCTCCTGACGCCGGGTGATCGCCGCGAACACCGGCTGGACCAGCCGCTCCCAGGTCCAGACGACCCCCTGCCGATCCAGCGCGGCGTGCAGGCACGCGGTGACCGCATGGTCGTCCAGGTTCAGCACGGCGCGGGACAGGGCGGTCACGCCCGGGACCGCCGTGTCCCGCGGCGGCGCCTGCGCGGCCGGTTCCTCGGCCGGTACTACCGTGCCGGGGTGCCCCGGCGCCTGCGCGGTCCGCTCCTCGGGAGGTGCGACCGTGCCGGGGTGCCGCAGCGCCGAGCGGGCGGCCTCGGCCGGGGGGACGCCCGCCTTGACCAGCCGGCTCATCTCCTCAAGGCGCACCAGGTCGGCGGCGTCGTAGCGGCGGTGCCCGCCGGGGCTGCGGTGGCTCGGGCCGATGCCGTAGCGCAGGTTCCAGGTGCGCAGGGTGGGCGCCGGCACGCCCAGACGGCGGGCGACCGCGCCGATGCCGAAGCCCGGTGACGCCTCGCCCGGGGGCTCGCCCTGCGCGCCTCGCCGGCCGCTCTCGTCGTCCATCCGTCCGCCCGCCTCGCCGCCCGCCGCCGCGGGCGGGGCAGCGGGGCGCCCTCCTCGCCTGGTACTTCGCAACGACGGGCGCCGCTGGACGCAACCGGCCGCGGTGATCGCGCGAAGGCACTGGTGTGGAGACCATCATCGTGCTGCTCACCAGAGATCTTCGTGTGCACGACCACCCGGCGCTGGCCGAGGCCTGCGCGCGGGCCCGGTCGGTGGTGCCGCTGTTCGTGCAGGATCCGGCGATACGGGCGCGCGGCCGCCAGAGGTTCCTGAACGAGGCGCTGCAGGACCTGCGCGCGTCGCTGCGCGAGCGCGGCGGCGACCTGGTGGTGCGCCGGGGCGACCCGGTGGAGGAGACGATGCGGCTGGCCGCACAGCTCGGGGCGGAGGCCGTGTTCACCTCCGCCGACGTCAGCGCCTACGCCCGCCGGCGCGAGCGCCGCCTGGCCGAGGCGTGCGCGGCCCACCGGCTGCTCCTGCGCCTGTTCCCGGGCGTCACCGTGGTGCCGCCCGGCGCGCTCCAGCCCACCGGCGGAGACCACTATCGCGTGTTCACGCCGTACTGGCGGGCCTGGTCGGGCGCCGCCCGCAGGCCCGTCCTGCCGGCGCCGGACGCGGTGAGCCTGGCCCCGGGTGTGGAGCCGGGGGAGCTGCCGCCTCCCGGCCCGCCGCACGGCATGCTGCCGGGCGGCGAGACGGCCGGGCGCGGGCGGCTGGAGCACTGGCTGGCGCACGGCCTGGCCGGGTACGCCGAGGGCCACGACGACCTGCCGCGCGAGCGGACCTCCATGCTGAGCCCCTACCTGCGCTTCGGGTGCGTGTCGCCGTCGGAGGTCGCCGCGCGCGCGGAGGGCCGGCACGGCGGCGACGCCTTCGTGCGGCAGATCTGCTGGCGCGACTTCTACTACCAGGTCGCGCTCGCCTTCCCCGACCTGCCGCGGCGCGACTACCGCGAGCGCCAGGTCGACTGGAACGATGACGGGGAGGCCGCGCAGGCGTGGCGCGAGGGCAGGACCGGGCTGCCGATCGTGGACGCCGGAATGCGCCAGCTCGCGGCCGAGGGATGGATGCACAACCGCGCCCGGCTCATCACCGGCTCCTACCTGACCCGGCGGCTGAAGGTCCACTGGCGTATCGGCGGCGAGCACTTCGCCGACCTGCTCCTGGACGCCGACATCCCGGACAACTGGGGCAACTGGCAGTGGGTGGCCGGCACGGGGAACGACACCCGGCCGAACCGGGTGCTCAACCCCGTCCGGCAGGCCAAGAAGTTCGACCCCGACGGCGAGTACGTCCGGCGGTACGTCCCCGAGCTGGCCGGCCTGCCGGCGGAGGCGGTCCACGAGCCGTGGAAGCTGCCCAGGCCGGTACCCGGCTACCCGGCGCCGCTGGTCGCCCTCGACAATGGATAGATGATCGTAGCCTTCTCGGTGACCCCCCTCGGCGTGGGCGAGGGCGTCGCCGAACCTGTGGCGCGGGCCGTCCGCGTCGTCCGCGAGAGCGGCCTGCCCAACAGCACCGACGCGATGTTCACCACCGTCGAGGGCGAGTGGGAAGAGGTGATGGACGTCGTCAGGCGCGCCGTCGAGGCCGTCGCCGAGGTCGCGCCGAGGGTGAGCCTGGTGCTCAAGGCGGACGTGCGCCAAGGGGTGAGCGACGCCATGACCTCCAAGGTCGCCTCCCTGGAGCGCCACCTGGAGCAGGGCACGACCTGACGCGGCCTGACGCGGCCGGGGGCGGCCTGACGCGGCCGGGGGCGGCCGGGCAGGGGTCAGTCCTGGGCCGCCGCCTCGCGCAGAGCCGCCGCCTTCCGAGTGGTCTCCGCCTCGCGCATGGTCTCCGCCTCGCGCATGGCTCCGGCCGTCGCGCGGTCGGACTCGGAGCCGTCGAGCAGGCCGGCGACCACGCCCTCGACGTCGTCCCGGCCGCGGTTCTGGTTGAGCTTCCACTTCGCCTCGACGCGGGTGATGACGACCTCGACCCCGACGATGGCCCTCAGCTGCCCCTGGATGTAGGCGTCGGGGGCGTCGTCCACCGACCACGGCGCCGGGCGCCGCGACTCGTGCTCGTCGGTCAGGCGCCTGACCAGCGCCCCGGTCCAGGCCGGGTCGTCGTGGGCGACCAGCCGGCCGTAGACGTGGGCCGTCACGTAGTTCCAGGTGGGCACCACCCGGCCGTGCTCGCGCTTGGCGGCGTACCACGACGGGGACACGTAGGCGTCGGGCCCCCGGACGATCACCAGCGCCTCGGTGCCGCCGCCGGCGTGCCGCCACTGCTCGTTGTTGCGGGCCAGGTGCCCGAGCAGGGCCCCGTGCTCCCCGGCGGAGGGGTCGAACACGAACGGCACGAGCGTGGCGACCATGCCGCCGGGGGTCATGGTGATCAGGTCCGAGGCTCCGGCGCGCCCGAGCAGCTCGGCGACGGCGGCGGGGCCGGGGGCGGCGAAATGCCGGGGGATGTACATGGTCACTCCGGGCGTCGCGGGTGGTCGGGCGGAGCCGGCGGCCAGGGTGCCGGTGGGGGTGGACGGCGCCGATCGCTCTGGCCGCGATCAGAATAGTTTGAGGCGTCCCGTGCGCTGGGCGGTGGCCTCGCCCAGGCGCAGCGCCACGACGGCGGCCAGCACCAGCAGCGCCGAGAGCGCGCCCAGCGCCAGCAGGTCGGGCGCCAGGCCGGCCAGAGTGCGCCCGTCGAGCAGGGCGCCCCGCACCACGACCAGGCTGCCGGTGAGCGGGAGCACCGAGCCTGCCGCCCGCACCCATCCCGGCAGCGCGAACAGTGGCAGGCGCACCCCGGCGGCGAACCACATCGGGTCGTCCAGCAGCGTGTAGAGGAACGCCGAGTCCCGGGAGAAGATGAGCAGGGAGTTCAGGAAGGCACCCCAGGCGACGGCCGGCACCAGCAGGGCGAGGAAGACCACGGCGTACATGGCCGGGTGGGCGACGTGGACCACGTCGAGCACGGTGAACATCGCCACCATGAAACAGGTGAACAGCCACACGTTCTGCACCAGCGCGCCGAAGCCGTTGGCGACGACGATGGCCAGGCGGTTGGCGGGGGACAGGAACAGCAGCTCCAGCGTGCCGGTCACCCGTTCGAAGGAGAAGTGCCAGGCCGACTGCACCAGGGAGAAGAAGAAGGCGAACCCGAGCGTGCCGGTGGCCAGGAACGCCAGCAGCCGTCCGGGGTCGGCGGCGAGCGGCCAGCGCTCGGCGATCCCGGGCGTCGCCGCGAGCGGGCGCACCGTGTAATAGGTGGCCGCGAGCTGCATCAGCGGCCAGATCAGCATCGAGAACACGACGAGCTTGCTGCCGAAGACGCGGCGGTGCTGCTTGAGCGCCTCGGCGGCGAACACCCTGCCCATGTGCGCGATCACCGGCATGACGGCGACCCTCCCGGAGCGGACCGCGCACCGGTCCGCCGCGGTCCTTCCCGGGGGGTCAGCGCGTCCGTACGTCGTGCTCTTTCCCGGGGGGTCAGCGCGCCGGTCCGCCGTGGTCCTTTCCGGTGGGCGGCGCGGCGGCGCGGCCATGGGGCGCCTTCTCTCGTGCGCGGGTCCGGGGTCGCCGGGCGGGCGCATCCCGTACAGCAGGGCCTCGTGCGGGCGCAGGGCGGAGTGCGGCAGCGCCTCGCGCGGTTCGCGGTCGTTCATGCGGTGACCAGCCCGGCCTCGTCGTTGAGGGTGAGGATGGCGTCCTCCAGGGAGGGCTCGGCCACCTCAAGCCCGGCCAGGGTGCCGCCCGCGTCCACGATCGCCATGGTCAGCGGGCCGGCGATCTCGTCGGGATGGCTGAGCGAGACGGTCATGTCGCCGTTCTCGGCGACCTCGACGTCGGCGCGGACGCCGAGCCGCCCGGCGAAGGCGGCCACGGCCGACTCCACCCGCGCGGAGTGCCCGGCGACGGTGACCCGCACCCGGCGGTGGCAGCCGGTCCGCGCGGTCAGCTCGGCGGGGCTGCCCTCCGTCAGGTGCCTGCCGTTCCCGATGACGTACACGTGCCGGCACAGCTCCTCGACCTCGGCCAGGTAGTGCGAGGTGAGCAGCACGCCCTTGCCCTCCCGGGCGAGCCGGGCGACCACGCGGCGCAGGTCGCGGGCGATGGGCGCGTCCAGGCCGAGGGTCGGCTCGTCCAGCAGCAGGTAGGCGGGGTCGTTGATCAGTCCGCGGGCGATGGACAGCCGCTGGGCCATGCCGCGCGAATAGCGTTCGACCACGGTGTCGGCGGCGGCGTCCAGCCCGACCAGGGCGAGCAGCTCGTCGATGCGGGGACGCAGCACGCCGCGCGGCACGTCGTAGAGCTGGCCGAAGTACCACAGGTTCTCCCGGCCGGTCATCCGGGCGTAGACCATGCGCTCGCCACCAGCGATGAGGTTGATCCGGCGGCGCACCGCGTTCGGGTCCCTGAGCGGGTCGAGGCCGTCCACCCGCACGGTGCCGGAGGTCTGCCGCAACAGCGTGGCGATGATCTTGATGGTGGTGGTCTTGCCCGCGCCGTTCAGCCCGAGCAGGCCGGTCACCCGGCCCGGCGGGATCGCCAGGGTCAGCCCGTCCACGGCGGTGGTGACGGCGCGGCCGGAGCGGCGGCGCACGAAGCCGGCGCGGCCGGCGCGGAACTCCTTGCGCAGGTCCTCGGTCTCGATCACGGGTCAGTAGCTCCTCTCCATCGCGCGCCGTTCGGCGCGCGGCAGCCACAGCAGTCCGGCGACGCCGTAGGCGCAGCCGAGGGCGAGGGCGATGGCGAGCCGGCCGGGCGGCGCGCCCGTTCCGGTGGTGAAGACGCCGCGCACGACGTCCATGGCCGCGGTGGTGGGCACCGGCTCGCCGAGCCACTGGAGTGCCGCCGGCAGGTCCTGGCGGGGGAAGGTGAAGCCGGACAGCAGGGCGACGGCGAAGAACACGGTGTTCTGCGTGATGTGCGCCTCGCCCGCGCTGATCATCACGGCGCTCAGCACCATGGACATGCCGAACACCGCCACGGCCAGGGTGAGCAGCGCGGTCAGGGCGCCCGCGGCGCCGCTCGCCGACGGGCGCACGCCGAGCGCCAGCGCGCAGGCGAGCAGGACGGCCACCTCCAGGGCGATGGCGGTGAAGGCGAACGCGGCGAAGCCGAGCAGGTAGGGCAGGCGGGCGGCGGGCGCGACCAGCAGCGCTCCCATCGTCCCCTCGCGCTGCTCCTGGATGAGGGCCTTGGCCACCCACAGGACGCCGTGCGTGGTGAACATGAACGCCGCGGCGCCGACGGTGATGTATCCGAGGTAGTCGGCCGAGCCGGTCGTGGCGGCGAAGTCGCCAGCCACCCGGCCGCCGCCGATGGCCGCGAGGCCGAGGTGGGCGAGGCCGACGGTGAACACGCCGAGCATGAGCGTGCCGATGAAGTACGACCACGGATAGGCGCGCCTGGTGATCGTCCAGGTGCGGAGAAAGGTCGCCCAGAGGATGCGTGCCGGGGGGCTGAGCATATAAGTCTCCTTTAGAAACTGATTAGTTTCTATCAGAGACCCGCTGAGGGCGTAAAGTGGCCGCATGGCACGGGAACCTCGCGGGCACGATCTCCAGTGCGCGATCGCGCAGGCCGCCGCGGTGATCGGCGACTGGTGGAGCCTGCTGATCGTCCGCGAGGTGACGCGGGGCCACCACCGCTTCGAGGAACTGCTCGCCGAGCTCGGCATCTCGCGCAAGGTGCTGACCGAACGGCTCCGGCATCTCGTCGAGCACCAGGTGCTCGACCGGCGCCCCTACCAGAGCGGCCCGGCGCGGTACGAGTACGTCCTGACCGGCACCGGGCGGGCGCTCGCGCCGGTGCTCATCTCGATGCAGGATTGGGCCGACCGCTGGCTGCTCGCCGACGGGTCCCTCACCGGCACCGCCGACCCCGACAGCGCCGAGGCCGGCCGCGTCCACGGCTTGCTCGGCTCCCGCGTCCCCGGCCCGCTCGCTCTCCCCGCCACCCTCCCGCCGCCGGTGAGCGAGTCCGGGAAGCCGGGCGGTCAGGCCTCGGAAGGGCCGGCGAAAGGGCCCGGCACGCAGGCGTCCCCCGCGTCGCTGGACGTGGTGGCGGACGCCGCGGCCACGGTGCTGTTCGCCTATCCGGCGACCGGCGTTCCCGCGCCGCTGCCGCCCTACTGGGGCTCGCTGCCGGGCGCGGTCGGCTGCACGCTGGAGAACCGGCTGTTCCGGGACGTCCAGCCGGCCTTCGCCGCCGAGGGCGTCGCCGTCCACGGCGTCAGCACCCAGCGCCCCGACGAGCAGGAGGCCTTCGCGCGGGCCGAGGGGCTGACCTTCCCGCTGCTGTCGGACATGGACGCGCAGTTCGCCGCGGCGCTGCGGCTGCCGACCTTCCGCGCCGGGCAGACCCTCCGCCTCAAGCGCCTGATCCTGGTCGTGGACCGCGCCCGGACGGTGCACCACGTGATCTATCCCGTGCTCGACATCCCCGCCGCCGTCGAGGAGGCCGGCCACGCGGCCATGAAGATCGTCTCGGCGACGCGGGCGGGTGATGGGGCGCCGGGCGACGCTTGAGTACCATCGGCCGCGAGGCGCCATCCATGAGCGGCGATTCCCGGATGAACGGGATCTCGCGCGGGTAGTGCCCCCCTGACCGTAGAGCGGTGAGACGAGGAGTTCTCATGGTGCACGAGCGCGCTGGGCAGCCGGCGCAGGCATCCGACCTGGTGGACGTGGCCCGTCTCGTGACGGCGTACTACAGCCTGCGCCCCGACCCCGGCCGCGCGGAGCAGCGGGTCTCCTTCGGCACCTCGGGCCACCGCGGGTCCTCACTGGCCACGGCCTTCAACGAGGAGCACATCCTGGCCACCAGCCAGGCCATCTGCGAGTACCGCGCGGCACAGGGCACCGACGGCCCGCTCTTCCTCGGCATCGACACCCACGCGCTCTCCGAGCCCGCCCGGGTCTCGGCCCTGGAGGTCTTCGCCGCCAACGGCGTGACGGTCCTGATCGACGACCGGGACGGCTACACCCCGACGCCCGCGGTGTCGCACGCCATCCTCACCCACAACCGCGGCCGCACCTCCGGCCTGGCCGACGGCGTGGTGGTCACCCCGTCCCACAACCCGCCCGCCGACGGCGGCTACAAGTACAACCCGCCGAGCGGCGGACCGGCCGACACCGACGCCACCTCCTGGATCCAGGACCGGGCGAACGCCCTGATCGCCGACGGCCTGAAGGAGGTCCGCAGGATCCCCTACTCGCGAGCCCTGGCCGCCGACACCACCGGGCGGTACGACTTCCTCGGCGCGTACGTCGACGACCTGCCCTCGGTGATCGACGTCGAGGCGATCCGCGGCGCGTCGGTGCGCATCGGCGCCGACCCGCTGGGCGGCGCCAGCGTCGCGTACTGGGGCGAGATCGCCGAGCGGCACGGGCTCGACCTCACCGTGGTCAACCCCGAGGTCGACCCGTCCTGGCGGTTCATGACGCTCGACTGGGACGGCAAGATCCGCATGGACTGCTCGTCGCCGTACGCGATGGCCTCGCTCATCGCCGGCCGGACGGCCTTCCAGGTGTCGACCGGCAACGACGCCGACGCCGACCGGCACGGCATCGTGACCCCCGACGGGGGGCTGATGAACCCCAACCACTACCTGGCCGTCGCCATCTCCTACCTGTGGGCCCACCGCCCCGGATGGCCGTCGGGCGCGCGGGTCGGCAAGACCATGGTCAGCAGCGGCATGATCGACCGCGTGGTGGCCGACCTCGGCCGTGAGCTGTACGAGGTGCCGGTCGGCTTCAAGTGGTTCGTCGGCGGGCTGCTCGACGGCTCGCTCGGCTTCGGCGGCGAGGAGAGCGCCGGCGCGTCCTTCCTGCGGCGCGACGGCTCGGTCTGGACCACCGACAAGGACGGCATCATCCTGGCGCTGCTGGCCTCGGAGATCGTCGCGGTGACCGGCCGGTCCCCGAGCGAGCACTACGCCGACCTGACCGCCCGGTTCGGCGACCCGGCGTACGCGCGGGTGGACGCGCCCGCCACCAGGGCGCAGAAGGCCGTGCTCGCCCGGCTGTCGGCCGGCGACGTCACGGCGGACACGCTCGCCGGCGCCCCCGTCACCGCCGTGCGGAGCGCGGCCCCCGGCAACGGGGCCGCCCTCGGCGGGATCAAGGTCGCGACGGCCGACGCCTGGTTCGCCGCCCGCCCGTCGGGGACGGAGGACGTCTACAAGATCTACGCCGAGTCCTTCAAGGGCCCCGAGCACCTGGCCGAGGTCCAGGACGAGGCCCGCGCCCTGGTCGGCGCCGCCCTCGACCGCGCCACCCTCTGAGGACCCGCCTGCCTGAGGACCCGCCTGAGGACCCGCCCCCCTGAGGGCCCGCCCCTCTGGGGGCCCGCCTGAGGACCCTCAGGGGCCTTCGTCAGGGCCGGCGCGCGGGCCGGGTGCCTGCCCGCGCGCCGGGGTCACGCGGCCTGAAGTGGCGCACGCCTGAACGGGTCACCTGACCTGAACGGCCGCGCGGGCCGGAATGATCTCATGGCCTGAACGGCCGCGCGGCCGGAAGGTCACGTGGCCGGAGGGGTCACGCCGGGCCGGGGGTGATGGCCGCGCCGCCGCCGAAGCCCTTCGCCCGGCACTCGTTCTGGATCTCGTCGATGTCCACGTCGTCCCCGGGGAGCTCGTCGTAGGTCCAGCCGAGCGCGTTGGGGTCGGAGGCGGGGGCCGGGACCAGGTGGACCTTGAAGCCGTGGTCCTGCATGCACTTCACCTGGACGCGCACGGAGGCCGCGTAGTGGGGGTTCTGCTTGGGGTCCAGCTCCGGCGGCAGCAGCGGGACCTTGTCCTGGCACGCCTTGCGCGCGGCCTGGTAGGCGGACTCCTGGGCCGGGGTGTACGTGCCGGCGCTCTGCGGCATCCCGTTGTCCTTCAGGCACTCCGCGTACGCCTTGCGGTACCTGTACACCTCCTCCGTGGTGCTGTCGAGGCGGAGCTGGGGACGCTTGCCGTGCGCGTCCCCGGCGCGCGGCGCGGCGCTCGACGGCGCGGACGCGGCAGGGGCCGCGGCCGGGCCTGCGGAGGCCGCCACCGGGGCGGGGCGGGGGTCGCGTGCGGCGGCGGAGGCGTCCGCGCAGGCGGCGGTCACCAGGCACAGTCCGGCGAGCGTCGTCGCGGCGAGCGCGCCGCGCCTCGCCGGGCGGCGGCGGAGCTGGGTGGGAGCGGTGTGATTCATGGGGCAGACCCTGCACGCCGGATATGAGGAACCTGTCAGGGACCGATCAGCTTCCGGTGGCGCCGGCCGAATGTCAGGAAGGTGTCAGCAGGTGGTGGTCATCCTGTGAGCTGCGGGAGGGCCGTGACGAAGCGGGGGAAGGGCGCGGGCCGGCTCGCCTAAGCTCGGCGATATGTGCGCTTATGTCGTGGTCGCGGAGGACGACGTCAAACAGGCCGAGCTGGTCCGCCGCTATCTCGAACACGAGGGCCACGAGGTCGTCGCCGTGCACGACGGCCGGGCCGCGCTGGACGCCGTCCGCGACCGCGCCCCCGACCTGCTCGTACTGGATGTCATGATGCCCAAGGTCGACGGGCTCGACGTGTGCCGCGTGCTGCGCGCCGAGTCCGACCTGCCGGTGCTGATGCTGACCGCCCGCGCCACCGAGGACGACCTGCTCCTCGGCCTGGATCTCGGCGCCGACGACTACATGACCAAGCCGTACAGCCCGCGCGAGCTGATGGCCCGGGTCCGTACGCTGCTGCGGCGCACCCGGGCGGCGGCCGCCGCCGCGCCGTCGCCGGCCGCCGCCCCGCCGCTGCGCGCGGGCGGGCTCAGCGTGGACCCGGCCCGCCACGAGGTGCGCGTGGACGGCGCGCCCGTCGAGTGCACTCCAGGGGAGTTCCAGCTGCTTGAGCTGATGGCGTCCCAGCCGGACCGGGTGTTCACCCGGCAGCAGATCCTCGGCCACCTGCACGGGTTCGACCGCTACATCACCTCCCGCACGGTCGACGTGCACGTCATGAACCTGCGCAAGAAGATCGAGCCGAACCCGCGCGCGCCCGTGCGGCTGGTCACCGTCTACGGGGTCGGCTACAAGCTGGCCGCCGTGGGCGGGCGGTCACCGGGCGATGCCTGAGGCGCCCCGCGTGATCCGGCGAGGCGGCCGCGTGCCGCCCGAGGCGGGGCGGGCGGCACGGGAGACAGGCAGGGTGACGCCTGAGGCGGGCCGGGTCGCACGCGAGGTGCCGCTGCGGCGGAGCCTGCTGGTGCGGCTGCTGGCCGTCTCGGTGCTGGTGTCGCTGTGCTCGATCGCGGCGACCGCCTGGCTCACCGTCCGCAGCACGAGCGTCGCGATCAGGCAGGAGCAGGGCCAGGCGCTGGCCGACGACGCGCGGGTGTACGACGCGCTGCTCGGTTACGCGGCCGGCCACACCTCCTGGGACGGCGCCGGGCCGACCGTGGCCCGCCTGGCGTCGCGCATCGGACGCCGGATCACGCTGACCACCGAGGACCGCAGGACCCTCCTTGACTCCGACCGCGGCCCGCTCACGCTGCCGGCCCGCCCGGCGGCCGTCATCGAGCCGCTCGCCATCGACACCGCCCTCGCCGACACCGCGCTCGCCGCCGGCGCGTCGTCGGGCCGCATCGACCCGCGCGCAGTCGGCCCGTTCCGGCTGCCCGCGGGGGAGCGGCGGCGGCTCCGCGCCGCGGCCGAGCAGCGGGTGAGCTGTCTGCGCACGGTGTTCGGCGCCCCCGCGGAGATCGTGTACGGGCCGAGCGGCCGCCCGCGCGTGGAGACCCACGACGTCGGCCCCGGCCTCGGCACACGGTGCGGCAGCCAGGCGCTGGACAGGCCCACCCCGACCGAGGCCGCGGCGCTCGGCCGGCTCACCGGGCTGGTCAACACCTGCCTGGCCCGGCGCCGGGCGCCGGAGGTGCGGCTGGGCCTGGACTTCACCTGGACCCCGCTGCCCGGCCCCGCCCCGCAGATCCCTCCCGCGCGGGTGGCGGCGGTCGCGCGCGCCGCGTCGAAGGCGGGCGCCGCCCCGGTGCCGGGCGAGTACGTGCCCGGGTGCATCGCCGCGAGCCGCCGCGAGCAGCTCGCGCCGTACGTGGCGCCGACCGCCCTGCTGTTCGTCAGCAGCCGCGGCGCGGACGCCTCGACGATCTTCGATCTGTCCCCGGCCAACCAGACGCGCATCGCCGGGGTCGCCGCGCTGGTGCTGCTGACCACCGTGACCGTGACCGCGCTGGCCGGCGTCCGGCTCGTCCGGCCGCTGCGCGCCCTGACCGGCGCGGCGCGGCGCATGGAGCAGGGGGACGTCACCGCCCGCGTCGCGGTGACCGGCGGGGACGAGATCGGCGCGCTCGCGGCGGCCTTCAACGCCATGTCCGAGCGGCGCGAGCGGCTGGAGGAACTGCGCACGGCGATGGTCAGCGACGTCGCCCACGAGCTGCGCACCCCGCTGAGCAACATCCGCGGCTGGCTGGAGGCGACCCAGGACGGCATCGCCGACCCCGACGGGGCGCTGGTGTCCTCGCTGCTGGAGGAGGCCCTGCTGCTCCAGCACGTCATCGACGACCTGCGCGACCTCGCCGAGGCGGACGCCGGCGAGCTGGCGCTGCACAAGGAGCCCGTCGAACCGGCCGACCTGCTGGAGCAGGTGGCCACCATGCACCGGGAAACGGCGCGGGCGGCGGGCGTCACGCTGTCGACCGAGGTGGACGGCGAGCCCGCGCTGGTCGCCGACCCGGTGCGGCTGCGCCAGGCGGTCGGCAACCTGGTGTCCAACGCGGTGCGGCACACCCCCGCCGGGGGAACGGTCGGCCTGCGCGCCCGCGGCGGGGACGGGCAGGTGGTGATCGAGGTCGCCGACACCGGGTGCGGCATCGCGCCGGAGGACCTCGCGCGGGTGTTCGAGCGGTTCTGGCGCGCGGACAGGTCGCGCAACCGGCGCACCGGCGGCAGCGGGCTCGGCCTCGCCATCGTTCGCAAGCTCGCCGAGGCGCACGGCGGCTCGGCCACCGTCGTGAGCGAGCCGGGCGCCGGTTCGGTCTTCACCCTCCGGCTCCCGGCCGGCGGCTGACCCGGACGAACCCCGCCCGCCGTGGCAGGCGGGACGGGGGTCACCCGGCCGGATGGCTGAGGGCAGGGGCGGTCAGGGGGCGGGATCGCGGGAAGGCGTGGCCGTCAGGGGAGCTTCCACTCGACGGGGGTGGCGCCCTGCTGCTCCAGGAGCTGGTTGGCGCGGCTGAAGGGCCGGCTGCCGAAGAAGCCGTTGCGGGCCGACAGCGGGCTCGGATGCGCGGACTCCACGCACGGCACCGGGCCGAGCATCGGCTTGAGCGAGCGGGCGTCGCGGCCCCACAGGATGGCGACCAGCGGGGTGCCGCGGGCGACCAGGGCGTGGATGGCCTGCTCGGTGACCTGCTCCCACCCCTTGCCCCGGTGGGAGGCGGGCTTGCCGGGGGCGACGGTGAGCACCCTGTTGAGCAGCAGCACCCCCTGCTCGGTCCAGGGCGTGAGATCGCCGTTGGAGGGCTGCGGGTGGCCGAGGTCGGCGGTGTACTCCTTGAAGATGTTGACCAGGCTGCCCGGGATCGGGCGCACGTCCGGGGCCACCGAGAAGCTCAGGCCGACGGGATGGCCCGGCGTCGGGTAGGGATCCTGCCCGACGATGAGCACGCGCACCTGGTCGAAGGGCTGCTGGAAGGCCCTGAGCACGTTCTGCCCGGCGGGGAGGTACTGCCGGCCCTCGGCGATCTCCTGGCGGAGGAAGTCGCCGAGCGCCGAGATGCGCTGGGCGACCGGCTCCAGGGCGGAGGCCCACCCGGACTCGACGACTTCGGTTAATGGACGAGCGGTCATGCCGGGATCTTAGCCGCGTGGCGGCGCCCCCGAGTGCCCTTCCCGGCCGACCGGCGAGCCCGGGTGCCCGTCTGCCCCCGCGAGACGGGCACCCGGAGGGCGGTCACTTCACCGAGCCGGCGAGCAGGCCCTGGACGAAGTACCGCTGGAAGGAGAAGAACAGCACCAACGGGATGATCAGCGACAGGAAGGCGCCTGGCGCGAGGATGTCGACGTTGGTCCCGAACTGCCGCATCTGCGACTGCAGCGCCTTGGTCATCGGCTGGGCGTCGGTGTCGGCGAAGACCAGCGCGACGAGCAGGTCGTTCCACACCCACAGGAACTGGAAGATGCCGAGGGAGGCGACCGCCGGCTTGGCCAGCGGGAACACCACCGTCGCGAAGATCTTCCACTCCGCCGCGCCGTCCATGCGCGCGGCCTCCAGCAGCTCCTTGGGGATGCCGACGAAGAAGTTGCGCAGCAGGAAGATGGCGAACGGCAGCCCGAACGCGACGTGGAACAGCACCACGCCCGGGACGGAGCCGAAGATGCCCACCGCCCCGTACATCTTGGCGATCGGGATCAGCGCGATCTGGATCGGCACCACCAGCAGGGCGATGACCACCATGAACAGCGCGTCGCGTCCGGGGAACTCGATCCAGGCGAAGGCGTACCCCGCCATGGCGGCGAACCCGATGACCAGGATGGTCGCGGGCACCGTGATCGCCACGGTGTTCCAGAAGGACGAGGTGAACCCGGTCGCCAGCAGGTTGCCGTAGTTCTCGAAGGTGAGCTGTGCGGGCTTGGTGAAGAAGGTCCACCATCCGCTGGAGTTGTTGTCGGTGTCGCCGCGCAGCGACACCACCAGCAGGCCCAGCGTGGGCAGCAGCCAGAACAGGGCCAGCACGATCAGGACGAGCTGGACCAGCCCGCCGCCGGCCCGGTCGATGATCCGGGAGAGCATCCCGCGCCGGAGCGCGCCGGCGTTGCTGGTCGTGCCAGGCTGGGACGCGGTGAGGGTCGTCATGCCTGCTCCCTCCGGAACCGCCGGATATTGATGATCATGAATGGCAGGACCAGCACGAGCAGGAAGATCGCCAGCGCGCTGCCCAGTCCCTGGTTCCCGCCGCCGCCGAAGGAGACCCGCCACATCTCCAGCGCGATGACGTTGGCGTTCGGCTGCACCGATCCCGGGGCGATGACGAAGACCAGGTCGAAGACCTTCAGGGTGTTGATGATCATCGTTACCAGGACGACGAGCAGCACCGGGGACAGCAGCGGGATGGTGATGCGGCGGAACACCTGCCACTCGGTCGCGCCGTCGATGCGGGCCGCCTCCAGGGCGTCACGCGGGATGGCCGACAGGCCCGCCGCGATCAGCACCATGGCGAACCCGGCCCACACCCAGATGAACGCGCCGATGATGGCCGGAGTGATCAGTGCGGGGCCGAGCCAGGTGAGCCCGCCGAACGGCTGGGCGAAGTTCGACTGCGGCAGTCGCACCTGGTAGGAGCCCGCGGGGAGCCCGGAGAAGTGGAAGGTGCCGTCGGCCGCCGTCGTGGCGGTGGCCTTGACCGCGCCGCCCGAGACCGCCTCGACGGTCACCTCGGGCATGCCCTTCTCGTTGCCGTCGATTTGGTTGACCGTCCCCCCGCCGGGGGTGAAGTCCAGCCAGACCGTGCCGGACAGCTCTCCGGGCGCGGCGGCGGCGGGCTTGGCCTTGGCGGCGCCCGCGGGCAGGGCGTCCGGCTTCATGCCCACCAGCGGGATGATGACCTGCTGCCCCGCCTGGGCGGGCTGCCGGGTGAGCACCGCGCCCTTGTCCGCCACCACCGGCGCCTGGTCGTTCTCCCGGGGACGCGCGCCGGGGTAGCCGCTGCTGGAGGCGAACACGTCGTGCACCGAGGTGATGATGGCGTTGGCGACGCCCTTGTCGGGGTCCTGCTCGTAGACCAGGCGGAAGATGACGCCGGAGGCGAGCAGCGACACCGCCATGGGCATGAACACGACCAGCTTGAACGCGGTCGCCCAGCGCACCCGCTCGGTCAGCACCGCGAAGATGAGGCCGAGGACGGTGACCAGGCTCGGGGCGACGACGACCCAGATCAGGTTGTTCCTGATCGTGGTCAGGGTGCCCGAGTCGCTGAAGATGGCGCCGTAGTTCGAAAGGCCGACGAACGTGCCGCCGTTGGCGTCGTACAGGCTGCGGATGATGGAGTAGATGATCGGGTAGACCACCCAGGCGCCCAGCAGGACGAACGCCGGGAGCAGGAACAGCGCGGCCGCCTTGGGTGAGGGGCCGAGGTTGCCCGAGCGGCCGTAGGCCACCTTGGGCGCGGCGTTGCCCGTGGCGAGCTCCGGCGGCGCGGCGCTCGTCGTGCCGTCCTCACCGGAGGCCACGTCCTCGAGCGCGGGATGCGCTTTCCCGGCCGGTGCGGCGGGGGCGGTCCGGTCGTTCGCCGTGGTCTGTTCCGGGGTCTCTTCTGGGGTCTCTTCTGGTCCGGGGGAGGCCCCGCGGGCGACGACCTCGTCGTCGCCACGCGGGGTCTGCGGGCCGTCCAACCGTTCGGTCACGGCCTGCGTCCCTACTTCTTCCAGGCCTTGGCGGCGTCGGCCTCGAGCTTCTCCTGCGCGCCCTTGATGTCCTTGGGGTCGCGCAGGAAGTCCTGCAGGTCCTTCCACTCGCCCTTGCCGTCGGTGCCGCCGAAGGCGCTCGGCGCCAGGTCGGACATGTCGTACCGGACGGCCTCGCCGGCCGAGATGATCGTCTGCGCGAGCTGCTTGGTCAGCGGGTCAGGGTAGTTGTCGGGCGAGACGTTGCGGTTGGGGGACAGGTAGCCGGGGTTCTTCGCCCAGATCGAGCCGCCCTCGGCGGAGGCGAGGTACTCCAGCAGCGCCATGGCGCCCTTGGAGTCCTTCATCGCCACCGCGACGTCGCCGCCGAGCACCACCGGGGCGGTGTCGCCGGCCTTCGGGAACGGCATGATCTTGGCGTCCTCGCCGACCTTGGCGCCGGACTGGACGGCCGAGGAGGCGACGAAGTCGGCCTCGATCACCATGGCGGCCTTCTTCTGGCCGTAGACCTGGGTGGCGCAGGTCGGGAAGTCGGTCTGCAGGGCGCCGGAGGAGCCGCCGAGCATGAACTCCTTCTTGCCGAAGATCTGCGCCATCTTCTCCAGCGCGGTGGTCACCGAGGCGTCGGTCCACGGGATCTCGTGCTTGGACAGCTTGTCGTAGTTGTCCGGGCCCGCGGTGGAGAGGTAGACGTTCTCGAACAGGTCGGTGAGCGTCCAGCCGGAGGCGGCGCACAGCGCGAACGGGGCGGTGCCGGAGTCCGCCAGCGTCTGGGCGGTCTTGGTGATCAGCTCGTCCCACGTGGTCGCGGGCTGGGCGCCGGCGTCGTCGAAGGCGGGGGCGCGGTACCAGATCATGGACTTGTGCGCGGCCTTGACCAGCACGCCGTACACCTGGCCGCCGGCCGAGCCGAGGCTCTTCCAGTACGGGGTGTAGTTCTGGTCGATCTGGGCCTGCACCTCGGTCGACAGCGGCTTCAGGGCCTTTTGGTCGGCGTACTGCTGCACCAGGCCGGGCTGCGGCAGGACCGCGACGTCCGGCGGGTTGCCGCCCTGGATGCGCGGGCCGAGGTAGGCGCCGGTGTCCTCGCCGGTCGAGGCGTAGGTCACCTTGGCGCCGGTCTTCTCCTCGAAGGCGGTGAGCACCTTCTGGAAGTACTTCTGCTCGTCGCCGGTCCACTTGGCCGCGATCTCGATCGTCGTCCCCGCGAGGGACTTGGCGGCCGGGGCGCTGCTGCCGCCGGCGCTGGCGGAAGGCGTGGTCTCGCCGGACTGACCGCCGCACGCGGTGGCCGCGAGCATGAGCCCGGCCACCACCGCAGTCGTCTTGGCACGCATGATGGTGCTACCTCCTGTTGAGGCCCAGAAAGCGAATATCGGATTTTTGGGATGAAGGGATGCGCGGGGGGATCGCCCCCGCTCTATGGGGTGCGAATGATCTCGCTGAGCTGTTGCTTCAGGGTCGCGACGGTCTCGTCGCTGGGTTTCCTGAGGTTGAGCGCGTCGGAGACGGCGCTCGAGATCACCAGGCTGACCTGGTCGTATTTGGAGGAGACCGGCCGGGGCCGGGCGGACATGATGCTCTGCTTGAGCACCGGGAGATACGGATAACGCCTGATGAGGGCCGGGTCGTCGTACAGCTCGGCCCATACCGGGGGGAAGGAGCCCTCGGTGAGCACGCTGCGCTCGTTGGCCAGGCCGGTGAAGTAGAGGATGAAGTCCAGTGCCGACTTCTGGTGCTTGGAGTAAGCGCTTATGGCCAGGTTGAGCCCGCCGAGCGTGCTCGACCCCGGCCCGTCGAGGCCGGGCAGCCGGGTCACCGCGAACTTGCCGGCGATGCTCGACCGGGTGGCCGGCCCGTACGCGTGCGGCCAGTTGCGGGCGAACAGCAGCTTGCCCTGCTGGAACGCCAGCCGGGACTCCTCCTCCTTGTAGGAGAGGGACTCCTGCGGGATCCAGCCCTGGCGCAGCCCGCCGACCAGGAAGTCCAGCCCTGTGGCGGCGGTACGGAGGTCGAGGGTGACCCTGGTGCCGTCCGGGCTGAGGATCTCGCCGCCCGCCGACTGCACGGCTTCGGCGTAGTTGACGGTGAGGCCCTCGTAGGGCAGGAACTGGCCGGCGTAGCCGTCCAGCTTGTACTTCCTGCCGAGGCGGACGGCCTGCTCACGCAGCTCGGCCCAGGTCTTCGGCGGCTTGAGGTGCTCGGCGGACAGGATGTCCTTGCGGTAGTAGAGCAGCCCCGCGTTGCTGGTGTAGGGCACCGCGTAGAGCTTGCCCTGGTACAGGGCGGTGTCCACGACCGGTTGCAGCAGCTTGTCCAGGGGGAACATGCTGCGGTCGAGCGGGACGATCCAGCCCGCGTCGGCGAACTCCGCCGTCCAGACCACGTCCAGCCCGAGCACGTCGTAGCGCTCGCTCCTGGCCTGGAGGTTGGCCACCATCTGGGCCCGCTGCTCGTCGGCGGCCTCGGGCAGCTCCAGGAGGCTGACCTGCTCCTTGGGATGCTCCCGGTTCCACTTGTCGATGAGGGGCTGCATGTAGCCGGTGGTGTCGCGCCCGGTGGCGAAGGTCATCGGCCCGGTGCCGTCGGTGCCCCCGGTCTGCACCGCGTCGCCCTCGCCCAGCCCGGCGCAGCCGCTGACCAGCAGCGCTGCGACGAGTACGGGGGCCAGGCGGCGCAACGTGTCCTCCGGATGTTGATTGGGTTACATGCGTGTTATGTAGATGCATGCATGTTATGCATAGCGATAATGTGGACGTCAACGGATTGGTCCGTAACACATAGGTAACGCGAGGCCCGAGGGAGGTGGGGCGTGCGGCTCCAGCTGCTGGCGCTCCTGGCGAAGGAACCTGCCCACGGGTACGAGCTGAAACAGGCGCTCGAACAGATCTTCGGCACCGCCTACCCGTCGCCCAACATCGGGCAGATCTACGTCACCCTCGGCAGGCTCGAGAAGGACGGCCTGATCCGCAGCGTCGACGTCGAGCAGTCCAACCGCCCGAACAAGAAGGTCTACTACTGCACCGCCCAGGGCCGCGAGGCGCTGGACGAGTGGGTCGACTCGCCCACCGAGGGGCCGCGGGTGAGGGACGAGTTCTTCATGAAGCTCGTGCTCGCCCCCATGACCGGCATCGCCGACCGCATGGCGCTGATCAACCGGCAGCGCCGGCATTACCTCGCTATCATGCGCGATCTGGTAGAACTCGCCGAACAGACCGATCAGGACAACCGCCCGGCGCACCTGCTGATCGAAGGCGCCATGCTCCATCTCCAGGCGGATCTCGACTGGCTGGAGCGCTGCCAGGAGGATCTGCTCTGACGAAGTGAACCAAGGAAAAGTGGTGAGTGACCAGTGACCACCGCGCCCCCCGGCCCGCCCCACCCGGCGACGCCCGCGTTGCACACGGTCAACCTGGTGAAGATCTACCAGACCGGCGGCCTGCCGGTGCCCGCCGTACGGAGCGTCGACCTGCGGGTCGAGCGCGGGGAGTTCGTGGCCATCATGGGGCCGTCGGGCTCGGGCAAGTCGACGCTGGTCCACATGCTCGGCGGCCTGGACACCCGCACCAGCGGCGAGATCTGGATCGACGGCCATCGCGCCGACACCCTCAACGAGAGCGCCTGGGCCATCCTGCGCCGCCAGAAGATCGGCTTCGTCTTCCAGTTCTTCAACCTCGTCGACAACATGACCGTCGCCGACAACGTCGAGCTCCCCGCCCTGCTGGCCGGCGCGTCCCCCAAGCACGCGCGCGAGCGCAGGGAGTACCTCCTGTGCGAGCTGAACCTCACCGACAAGGCCGACTCCGCGCCGGGCCGGCTGTCCGGCGGCGAGCAGCAGCGCGTCGCCCTCGCCCGCGCGCTCGCCAACCAGCCGCAGGTCCTGCTGGCCGACGAGCCCACCGGCAACCTCGACAGCCGCAACACCCGCGACGTTCTGCGCCTGCTCGGCCAGGTCCACCGGCAGGGCCAGACCATCGTCATGGTCACCCATGACGCCCGCGTCGCCGGCCTGGCCGACCGGGTCGTCACCCTCCTGGACGGCCAGGTCGTCGACGACGGCGCCATCGCCCCGGTCCGCCGCCGCAAGGGCGGCCCCGGCGACGTCGTGGAGCTGCGCGGATGAGAGGAGCTGGGATCTCTTCTTTCGTCCGAGGGAATGATCGCCATGAGCACGGGCGAGGCCGCGCCGGCGATCTAAGGGAGGAAGGCGGAAGTGCGAGGACCGAGTGCTTTCGGCTGACGACCGCAGATCGCCGGCTCAAGGGCGGTCTCGCCCCGCGTGAGCGGAGCGAGCGCCATTAACACGGCTGAGAGGCGGTGGATCAGGGCCGACCTGCGGGCGCGGCGGGCGCAGGCGGTGCTCACCGTGCTGGTGGTCGCCGGCATCGTCACCGCGCTGATCACCGCCGCCACCCTGCTGGAGGACGGCACCAACCCGTGGCGGGGCCTGTTCACGCGGGGCAACGGCGCGCACGTCTGGCTGCACACCAGGGACGCCCCGGACCCGGCGGCGCTCAAGGCGCTGGACGGCGTCACCGACGTGGCGGGCCCGTACCGCAGCGCGCCCGCGACGCTCGTCCAGGGCGGGAAGAAGACGCCCGTCGCCCTGCAGGAGATGAGCGCCGTCCTGCCCTCGGTGGGCCGGCCCGTCCTGCGGGAGGGCCGCTGGCTCGACCCGGGAGACGCCAACGGCGTGGTCGTCGAGCGCTCCTTCGCCCGCGCGGCCGGGCTGCGCACCGGCGGCCCGTTCACGGTCATCGGCCTGAACGGCGCCACGCACGGCCTGCGGGTGATCGGGCTGGCCGAGAGCGGCGACCAGGGCTTCTACCCCGAATGGACGCCGGGCGTCGCCTGGACCCTGGCCGCGACGCTGGAGCAGGTCGAGCCGGCGCTCGGGCGCAGCGAGTCGGTGACCGGCCTTCGCCTGGCCGACCCGGACGACACCTCGCTCATCGTCCAGCGCACGATCACCAAGCTGGCCGGCCAGGTGCAACGCGTGTCGACCTGGCGCGAGGTACAGGCGTCGATGGAGCTGGACAACCGGCTGCTGGGCGTGCTGCTGGCGCTGTTCGGCGTCGCCGGGCTGGTGGCGGCGGCGCTGGCCATCGCGAACGCGACCGGCGCGCGGGTGCTCACCCAGCGGCGCGACATCGCGACGCTCAAGTCCCTCGGGTTCACCCGCCGCCAGGTCGTCCGCATGCTCGTCGTCGAGCACGGCACTCTGGGGATGGCCGGCATCGCGGCCGGGGTGCTGATCGGCCGGCTGATCACCGCCTACGCGCTGGCGGACACGGTGGTGGTGCCGCTGTCCTCGGCGCCGCTGCTGGCGATCGCCTTCGGCACGGCGCTGGTGGTGCTGATCGCCGTCTGGCTGCCCGCCTGGCGCGGCGGCCGCACGCCGCCGCTCCCGGCCGCGCCGGTGACCCCGCCGCGCGGCCATCTGTCGCGCATGGCCCGCCTGGCGCTGCTGGTACGGCTGCCGCCGGCGCTGGTGCTCGGGGCCAGGGACGCCTTCACCCGCAGGCTGCCGGCGCTGCTGACGGCGTTCGGGCTGGCCATCCCGATGATGCTGATCACCATCGGTCTCGGCGTCTGGGCGACGCTGGACGGCTTCAAGGCCCATCCGGAACAGGTCGGCCAGGCCGCCGTCCTGACCGTCCGGCCGGGGAGCGTGCCCGCGACGGACGCCGGCCAGCGCGCGCTGGCCGACGCCGACGTGGTGGCGGCCTATCCGGGGACGGAGGTCGACGCGCTGGTCCCCGGGCAGACGCGCACGGTGCGCACCCGCGCGCTCGGCACGGTCACCGACCCCTACCCGTACTCGGTGGTCGAGGGCCGGCTGTACCGCGACCGGGGCGAGGCCGTGGCCGGGCAGGGCCTGCTCGACCTGCTGCACGTGCGCATCGGCGACCGCACCCGGCTGACCATCGGCGGCACCCCGCTGATCGTCCGCATCGTCGGGCGGGTGCTGGAGCCCGAGCAGGACGGCGAGGTGCTCTCGGTGCCGCTGGACACCCTGGCGCCCAAGGACGCGCTGCCGCCGCAGTACTACAGCCTGGCGCTACGGCACGGCGCCGAGCCGGCCGGCGTGCGCGCCCGCCTGCAGGAACAAGGCCTTGAGGTGTCGCAGGCGGTGAACCCGGCCGACCGGCTGTCGGTGATCCGGGTGATCATCGTGGCGCTCGTCGCGGTCCTGGCGTTGCTGGGACTGGCCAACCTGCTGACGGCGAGCGCCGTGGGGCTGCGCGACCACGCCCGGGACCTGGCGGTGCTGAAGGCCATGGGCCTGACCCCACGCCAGGTCATGGGCACGCTGGTGACCGGCACGGGGCTGCTGGTGGCGCTCGGCGTCGGCGTGGGCGCGGCGGCGGGGGCGCTGGTCTCCTCCGGCCTGATCGACCTGCAGGGCGCGGCCAGCGGCATCGGCGCGGGCATCGGACGGGCGCCCGGGCCGGCGACGCTGCTGCTGGCCATGGTCACGGCCATCGGGGCGTCCCTGCTGGTGGCCCTGATCCCCGCCCGGAAGGCCGCCCGCGCCAGGGTCCCGGTGACCCCGCGTTAGAGCGGGTCCCGCGACTCGATCGCCGGTGGCCACCCTTTCTTCCCCGACCTCGGGAGGTTATCGGTGACTCAGTGGCGATATCCGGATAAATCTGGTTGTGCGCGCTAACATATGCCTCGATCCCGGTGCGTCTCGCGGGCCGGTGGAGACAGGGTGGGGATGAGCGTGTCCGATCGTGAAGACTGGAACTGGGCCAAAAGCGACGATGCCGCTCTGCCGCCCGAAATAGACACCTCCAAGCCGAGTATCGCCCGTGTTTACGATTTCTTCCTGGGCGGTAAGGACAACTTCGCCGTCGACCGGCAGATCGGCGAGATGACGCTGCGCATCGTCCCCGACGCCAAGGAGGCCGGCAAGGCCAGCCGGCGGTTCCTGCGACGGGTCGTGCACTACTTGGCCGCCGAAGAGGGCATCCGCCAGTTCATCGATCTCGGATCCGGCCTGCCCACCCAGGGCAACGTCCACCAGATCGCCCAGGAGGTCGACCCGGCGGCGCGCGTGGTCTACGTGGACAACGACCCGATCGTCCTCGCGCACGGCCGGGCACTGCTGGCCACCAACGACACCACCACCGTTATCCAGGCCGACGTCCGTGAGCCGGAGGCGATCTACGCCAACGCCACGCTGCGGAAATTCATCGACTTCAGCGAGCCGGTCGGCCTGCTGATGTTCAGCATCCTGCACCACCTGAACGACGACGAGGACCCGTGGAGCATCGCCGCCCGGCTGCGCGACCCGCTCGCGTCGGGCAGCTTCCTGGCCATGTCGAACTTCTTCGACGCGCAGGACGAGCACCCCGAGTCGCACAAGCAGGCCGAGATCATGGAGAAGGTCTTCAACGAGCACCTGGGCACCGGAAGGTGGCGTACCCGCGAGGAGCTCATGCGCTTCATCGGCGACTTCGAGCTGCTGGAGCCCGGCCTGGTGCCGCTCGCGGACTGGCGCGCAGAACCCGGGGAGTCCTGGGAGCGCTCGGCCACCTACTACACCTTCAGCGGCGCCGTCGCCCGCAAGCCGTAACCCGCCGCATCCTGGGACGGCCGGCGCCCTCGCGTCGGCCTCGTCTTCGACGAGCGCGGGCCGGGGCCGTCACCGGCGGGGCCGTCACCCGCGGGCTCGTCACCCGCGGGCCCGGCGCCCGAGGCCGGTCCGCCTCAGAGTGGGAGAAGGCGTCGGCGCTTCTCCCACTCTTTCAGGGCCGTCTTCTAAGGGCGGGTGAGTGAGAACCAGTAGAAGCCGTGCCCGGGCAGCGTCAGCAGGTAGGGCAGCTCGCCGATGACCGGGAAGCTCACCCCGCCCCGGCACTCGACCGGCGTCATGCCCGTGAACCGGCGCAGGTCCAGCTCGACCGGCTGAGGGTGCTTGGAGAGGTTGTTCACGCACAGCATGCGGTCGTCGCCCTCCTCGCGGACGAAGGCCAGCACGCTGTAGTTCGGCGACCACAGCTCGGTGTAGGCGCCGGTGCCGAACACCGGGTGCTCCCGCCGCACCGCCAGCATCTTCCTGGTGAAGTGCAGCAGCGACGAGCCGCTCTTCATCTGGGCCTCGACGTTGACGGCCTGGTAGCCGTAGATCGGGTCCATGACGGCCGGCAGGTACAGCCGTCCGGGGTCACCGCCGGAGAAACCGGCGTTGCGGTCCGGGCTCCACTGCATCGGCGTGCGGACCGAGTCGCGGTCCTCCAGCCAGATGTTGTCGCCCATGCCGATCTCGTCGCCGTAGTACATGACGGGGGAGCCCGGCATGGACAGCAGCAGCGCGGTGAACAGCTCGATCTGGTCGCGGTCGTTCTCGAGCAGCGGCGCGAGGCGGCGGCGGATGCCCAGGTAGGCGCGCATGCGCGGGTCCTTGGCGTACTCCGCGTGCATGTAGTCGCGCTCTTCCTCGGTCACCGTCTCGAGGGTCAGCTCGTCGTGGTTGCGGAGGAAGATGCCCCACTGGGCGTTCTCCGGGATCTTGGGGGTGCGCGACATGATCTCGGAGATCGGCTCGCGCGACTCACGGCGCACCGCCATGAAGATGCGCGGCATCAGCGGGAAGTGGAAGGCCATGTGGCACTCGTCGCCGCCGGTCGTCGGGTCGCCGAAGTACTCCACGACGTCCTCGGGCCAGCCGTTGGCCTCGGCCAGCAGCACCCGGTCGGGGTACAGGCGGTCCACCTCGGCCCTGACCCGCTTGAGGTAGGTGTGGGTCTCGGGCAGGCCGGAGCAGGCCGTGCCCTCGCGCTCGAACAGGTAGGGCACCGCGTCAAGGCGGAAGCCGTCGATGCCCAGGTCGAGCCAGAACCGCAGGACCTCCAGCATGGCGTCCTGGACGGCGGGGTTGTCGTAGTTCAGGTCGGGCTGGTGGTGGAAGAACCGGTGCCAGTAGTACTGCCCGCGCACCGGGTCGTAGGTCCAGTTGGACTCCTCGGCCCCGATGAAGATGATCGGCGCGTCGGGGTAGCGCGTGGGGTCGTCCGACCAGACGTAGAAGTCGCCGTAGGGGCCGGTGGGGTCGTGCCGGGACGCCTGGAACCAGGGGTGCTTGTCGCTGGTGTGGTTCATCACCAGGTCGGTGATGATGCGCAGGCCCCGCTTGTGCGCCTGCTCGATCAACTCCACGAAGTCGGCCAGGTCGCCGAACTCCTGGAGGATCTTCATGTAGTCGGCGATGTCATAGCCGCCGTCGCGCAACGGCGACTCGTACAGGGGCAACAGCCACAGGCAATCGACGCCCAGCCACTGCAGGTAGTCGAGTTTCTCGATCAACCCGCGCAGGTCGCCGGTGCCGTCACCGTTGGAGTCACGGAAGCCGCGGACCAGAACCTCGTAGAAGACGGCTCTCTTGTACCACCGGGGGTCGGATGAGATGAAGTCTTCGGAAACGGATTCCGGGCATGGTGAAGCGCTCATAGGTATCGCTCGCATCAAGGGAGTAGGGCGGTAGAACACACAGGGGCTCGCGCCGACGGAGCCGTCATCCCTGCGGCTCCCGCCCGACGCCGTCACCGAAGGGGTGGCTCGGTGCTCAGCGTGTTTCGGCGCTGTTTCGCCGAAGACTAGCAGGCCATTAGGGTCCCTCGAAGTCGATCAGCGGAGGTCACCCAGCGTGCCAACCGCGTAATCGACCGCACTCCCTCGAATGCTCGCGTATTTCGGCCGCCACCCTCCGTGTCCCCGCTGATGGGACGCGGAATTCGCCGGTATTGGTGAAACGGTTCACAATGTCTGCGCCCACGGTGGCGTGAGGTCGCCCAGCGCGTCCTCGTAGTCGGTCAGCCAGGAACCGAAAAGCACCAATCCACGGAGCCAGAACCGCGAGTTCCACGACCCGAACGCCGTCAGGGCGTCCGGGCCCCGCTCGACCGCCTCCAGCATCGGGCCCGACATCAGCCCGGGGACCGTCGCGGCCTTCACCAGCATGCGGTGGTTCCACTCGCGCGCGGCCGGGCCGTTCGAGCGCAGCGGCACCCGCCGGTGCGGCAGCGCCCCGTTGGTCGACGGCAGGGCGGCGACCCGCCGGTTGGCCGCCGTCAGGATCTCCCGGTAGAACCGCCCGCCCTCCTTGCGGTCCACCGGCACCGAAAGGGCGGCGTCGAAGAGCTCCGGGTGCAGGAACGGGAAGACCGGGGTGATCTCCGGGCCCACCAGGTTCACCGGGGAACGGGCGATGCCGCGCGCGGTGCGGGTGTGCAGCACGCTCAGCGGCAGCTCCGAGCGGTGCCCGCGCAGCATGGACGTCGCCTGGCCGAACGCCGCGCCCACCCGGTCGTCCACGAAGGCCAGCGCCCGGTCCGACAACATCGGGACGTGCGGCTCGCCGGTCGCCAGCGCGGACAGCAGGGCGGCCTGCCGGTCGGCCGAGGTGCCCGCTCCCACGGCGTCGGCGGTGATGAGGAAGTTCTTCATCAGCGGCCCGCCCGCCAGCCCGTCCACGACCGCCCGCCCCGCCCGGTGCACCTCGCGGGCGAAGGGGGAGTACCAGGCGTGGTGGCTGGTCAGGTACTCCAGCCTGCGCGCCGCCCACCGCGCCTCGCCGGGGTAGGCCGCGGCGTCCTGCGGGACGACCCGGTGCGGGATGCCGAGCTCGCGGGTGACGTGGCGGGCGAAGTCGATGTCGTTGTCCAGCCCGTCGTCCGGGCTCGTCGTCCAGGACACCACGTCCATCTTGCGGGCCACCGCCACCGAGGCGAGCAGCCGCGAGTCGTACCCGCCGCTCACCGGCACCAGCAGCGGCCGGTCGTCGAAGGGCTTGAGCGCCTCGTGCAGCAGCGCGACGATGTCCCCTCCGGTGACGCCCCGGTCGAAGGGCTCCTCGCGCACCCAGCGGGGGGCGCGCCTGTCCACGCCGATCCTGCGCGCGGAGCGGGACCACACCAGGGCGGTCGCGCCGGGCAGCCGCCTGACCTGCCGGTAGGGGGTGTCCTCCAGCAGCGGATAGGTCAGCTTGAAGATGGCCGCCCAGGCGTCCCAGTTCACCTCGTGCGGCCGGCGGGCCAGGGCCAGCAGCGGCTCGATGTTGCCCGCGAAGTAAACGGCGTCGCCCTCGGGGCCCGGCTCGGTCAGGTAGTACACGTCGATCAGCCCGAAGGCGCCGGTGTGCAGGGTCACCGTGTCGGGCTCGTCGATCAGGCCGGGCGTCTCCCACGTCTCGGCCACCGCCCACCACGGCATGGCGCCGGACGGCCGGCCCTCCGCCCACGCGAACCGCGCCCCGCCGCTCGCCGGGGGTGCGAGGGCGGCGTCCTGCCCGGCGTCCTGGCCGGTGGGCGGTCTCGGCGGGGCCGCGTAGGGGGCCACGGGGGCCGAGCTCAGCAGGGCGGCCCCGGCGGCGCGGTACACCTCGCGCACGGCCGGGCCCGCGCCGGCGAGCAGTCGCAGCCGGTCGGGGTCGTAGGCGCCGATGGCGCCGCAGACGTACGGCCGCGCGGCGTACTCCGGCCACTTCCCGTTGCGCACTGTGACGTCTCCCCTCAGCGAGTACCTGCCGAGTGTACGGACTTGCGGCGGTTCGAGATGGTCGGGCCGGATCTGCGATTATTCTTGCTCGACGTCTGGGGACACGGTGATGGCATGAGTGAAGAGTTGGAGAGCACCCGTCGGGCCCTCGAAGCGGCCGTGGCGGCGGCTTCGGGCGCGGCCGAGCTCACCCGCCTGCTGGCCGACTACCAGGAACGGCTCGCCCGCGCCGCCGTCTCGGAGGCCGAGGCGCTCACCCGCCTGCGCGAGACCGAGGCCAGGCTGAAGACCGCCGAGCGGCAGGTCGCCCAGCTCGCCAAGAACCTCGCCGAGCAGCAGTACCAGACCGAGGTCGCCCAGTGGCGCCTTGAGTCGGTGCAGGCCAGCCGGTGGTCCAAGCTCGGCGACGCCATCCACACCAAGAACCCCGGCGAGGTCGCCCGCACCCTGCGCGCCCCCGTCGGCAAGCGTCCCGCGCCCAGGCGCTCCGACTTCGCCCCCACCCCGCCCGCCGTCGAAGCCGCGCCGGTGGCGGCCGTCACGCCGCAGACCGCCGGCCCCGAGGTCTCCACGGCGATGGCCGAGGGCTTCGTCGTGCCCAAGGGCCCGCTGACCCGGCCGTACCTGACCGTCGCCGCCATCGTGGACCGGCAGTCCGAGGCCCTGTTCCGGTACGAGTGGCGGCAGGTCACCAACTTCGGCCCGGACAACTGGCAGGCCATGCTCGACCAGCACCGGCCGCACCTGCTGTTCGTCGAGTCCGTCCAGGCCGGGCCGCGCCAGGGCAACGGCGGCCGGTGGCTGGAGGAGCTCGCCGGGCGCTCCCGCGGGCTGCGCGACCTGGTCGAGGAGTGCTCCCGCAGGGGCATCCGCACGATCTTCTGGCACTCCGCCGGCCCCGTCTCGACCGCCGTCCCGATGGCCTCTTACTTCGACCACGTGCTCGCCACCTCCGAGGCCAGGGCGCGCGAATGGCGCGCCGCGCTGCGCCACGACCGCGTCGGCATCCTGCCGCACGCCGTGCAGCCGCGGGTTCACAACCAGATCCCTGCCGCCGAGGGACGGCACGGGGTGGGCCTGCTCGGCACGGCCACCGAGGCCGCAGAGGTGCCGCCGGAGGCCGGGTGGCGGCCGCTGGTCACCCCCAAGGCCACCTACGACGACCTGCTGACGGCCTACCGCGCCGTGTCGATGGTGCTCGCCGGGCCGGACGCCGACGCGCGGACCGTCGAGGAGGTCTCCGCCTGCGGTACGCCGATCATGCAGCTCACCGCCCCGGTCGACCAGGCGTCACTGCCGGCGGCGCTCGACTCCGTCCGCGACTACCTCGCCGCCGAGGCCGAGTGCGCCTCCGAGGCCCACCTGGCCTGGCGCTCCACCGTGCCGGTGACCCCGCTGCTCGACCCGATCCTGCACACCGCCGGGCTCGCCTCGGTGCGCAACTCCGCCGCCGTCACCGCCATCGCCGCCGTCTTCGGCGCGGCCGAGCTGGACAACCTGCTGGCCCAGCTCGAACGCCAGGCCCACGCCCCCGGTCAGCTCGTCATCGTCACCGACGGCCTGGACACCGCCGTCGTGGAGAAGGCCGTCCGCGACCGCCTCTCCGGCATCCAGCGGTCCGGACACCCCTTCGGCGACCCCCCGGTGACCGGCTCTCCCGAGACGGCGCACTCATCCGGAAAGACGGACCTGTCCGAGACGGCCCACTCGCCCGAGAAGGCGGGTCTGTCCAAGACGGCCCACTCGCCCCGGAAGGCGGGCCTGTCCGGGGTGGCCGGCTCGCCGGGATTCGAGGACCTGATCGTCCGTGCGGCCGGCTCGCCCCTGACCCGGGGCGCCGCGCTCGACCGCGCACTGCGCCTGGCGGACGGCGACCTGGTGGCCGTCCTGGACCCCCGCGACCTGTACGGCGAGCACTACCTGGCCGACCTGTCGCGGTACTTCGCCGCCGTCGACGCCGAGATCGTCGGCAAGGCATCCTTCTACGCGCACATCGCCGGCACCGGCGCCACCCTGCTGCGCCAGCCCGGAGCCGAGCACCGCTTCCTGCCCGAACTCGGCGGCGCCACCCTGCTCGCCCGCCGTCCCGCCCTGGTCGAGCTCGGCATCGCCGATATGTCAGAGGAATGGGACGAGGTCCTCATGCGGCAGTGCCGCACCGACGGCGTCCGCGTCTACTCCGCCGACCGCTTCTCCTACCTCTGCCGCCGCCCCTCCACCGAAGGCCGCCTCCTCACCTCCGCCCACTTCGAAGGCTACGTCCAACCCCACCCTCTGGCCCTGATCTAGCCGCTTCCAGGCATGAGGTCCTCCCCTACGCGCGCTGCGCGCACTCCGTCTCGGGCTGTGTCCCCCAGGGGGCTCCGCCCCCTTCGACCCCCGATCGGCACCCTGTGAGGCGGATCCGCGCTCCGCTCGCATGGCGTCATGCTGGACCCGTGCGGTGATCGGCCATCACGACCTGCCGTCTTGAGGAACGGGCTCCAGTCGGTCGCTCTGCTCGGCGGCGGAGCGCTGGGCGGCGTCCTAGGGCCTTGGCTGGTGTTGTTCCGCCCTTTCACGCCTATGCCTCGGGTGGCTCCGTCCTTCGACTGGCTGAGCAGCGTTACGGGATCTGTCTGAAGGAACGCGGTGGAGAAGGAAGGGCGACGATGAGTGGCTATGTGCGATAGCGGACATTCGGTCAGAGCATGTCGGACGTGCAGGTGGAGAGAAGGCCGTGCGATCCGGCAAGCAGGAGCTCCTCGCCGAGGTTCGCGGTCACCGGCTCGCCGAGATTCGCCGTAGTCGTGGCTGGCCCTGCTCTGACCGCACATCGCGGGGCCCGACTGTCGTAGTCGGTTCCTATCATCGCGGCATGGCTCTCGACCTGTTCGCCGGAATCCCGGTCACCCACTACGCGGCGGCGCTGGAGTGGTACGAGCGACTGCTGGGTTCCCCGCCGGCGTTCTTCCCGAACGACACCGAGGCCGTGTGGGAACTGGCGGAACATCGCTACGTGTACATCGAGGCCCGCCCGGAGCACGCCGGGCACGCCAGGAACACGCTGTTCGTCGACGACCTCGATTCGCGCGTCGCCCAGATCGCCGAGCGAGGGCTCGATCCCGCGGCTCGGGAGACCTACTCGAACGGGGTCCGCAAGATCACCTATCGCGACCCGGACGGCAACGAAACGGCCTTCGGCGGCGCCTCGGCCTGAACGACCCGACCGCCGGCGGCGGGTGCTCACGCTCCTTCATCAGACCTCGTCCGGGTCGATGCCGCTTCGGCGTGTAAAAAATTCTGTACATGAGGTCAAGGATGACTTACATTGGAGGTGTCAAAGATTCTTAACATCTGAGAGGGCTGGTCATGACGCTCGAGGAGAAGCGCGCGTGGATCCGGTTGTTCGCCGCCGTGATCTCGTACGCCGTGTACCTGGTCATCGTCCTGGGACGCGCGGACGGGCGCGCCTTACCCGACGTGCCCTACGCCACCGTCCTGCTGTGGATTGTGGGCGCGAGCATCGCCGGGGCGATCGTGGCCGAGATCGTCCTCGGCGCCCTGACGCCGGGCGCGTCCCGTGCCAAGGACGTGCGCGACCGCGAGATCGGCCACCGCGGTGACCACATCGGCCAGTCGTTCGTCGTCATCGGCGGGGTCGCGGCGATGCTCATGGCGATGGCCGGATGGCATCAGTTCTGGATCGCCAACGTCATCTATCTCTGCTTCACCCTCTCGGCCGTCCTCGGCAACATCGCCAAGATCGGCCTGTACCGCGGGGGTTTCCCGCAATGGTGAGGGCGACCCGTGTCACCAACCGCATCCGCGCGCTGCGCTTCGAGCACGGCGAGATGACCCAGGCCCAGCTCGCCGAGCGCATCGGCGTGACGCGGCAGACCATCCTCGCCATCGAGCAGGGCCGCTACTCGCCGTCCCTGGAGATGGCCTTCCGTATCGCGCGCGTGTTCGGCGTTCCGCTCGACGACGTGTTCCAGTACCCCGACTCTCCGGAGGAGACGTCATGAAGGCGATCACCCAGGACGTGTACGGCTCGGCCGACGTGCTGGAACTGCGTGACATCGACCGCCCGTCGCCTGCCGAGGACGAGGTGCTCGTCCAGGTGCGTGCCGCCGGTGTGGACCCGGGCGTGTGGGTCTGCATGACGGGCAGGCCCTACGCCGCGCGTGCGGCGTTCGGGCTGCGCGCCCCCAAGGTCGGGGTGCGGGGTCTCGCCCTGGCCGGGGTGGTGACGGCGGCCGGCTCCGGCGTCACCCGGTTCCGGCCCGGACAGGAGGTGTTCGGCACCTGCCGCAGCGGCTCGTTCGCCGAGTACGCGACCGCGAGTTGCGGACGGCTGGCCGCCAAGCCGCCGGGTATGTCGTTCGAGCAGGCGGCGGCGGTGCCCATCTCGGGGATGACGGCACTGCAGGGTGTGCGCGACGCCGCCGCCGTGCGACCGGGGCAGCGGGTGATGGTCATCGGCGCGGCGGGCGGCATCGGGTCGTTCGCGGTGCAGATCGCCAAGGCGTTCGGCGCGCGGGTGACCGGCGTGTGCGGCGCCTCGAAGGCCGATCTGGTCCGCTCTCTGGGCGCCGACGACGTCATCGACTACACGCGTGAGGAGGTCGACCGCGACGGCCCGCGGTACGACGCCATCATCGACACCGCCGGATGCCGGCCGCTGTCGCTGCTGTGCCGCGCCCTCACGGCGCGCGGGACGCTCGTGCTGGCCGGCGGCGGCCACGACGCCGGCGGGCTGCTGGGCGGCTACACGCGTCAGCTCCGCGCGCCGCTGGTGTCGGTGTTCACCCGCCGGCGGCTACGCGGCCTGATCTCCAAGGAGCGCGCCGAGGACCTCGCGGAGCTGGCACGTCTCATCGAGTCCGGCGCGGTCACCCCGGTCATCGAGCGCACCTACCCCCTCCCCGGCGCCCCCGACGCCATCCGCCACCTCGCCCAGGGGCATCCGGCGGGGAAGATCGTGGTCACCGTCCCCTGACCGCCCGACCATGACGATCACTGCGCTTCGGTGGAGCCCGCCGGGGTCAGGCTCCGGCGCCGGGCAGTGTCTCCGACAACTCGAACATGTTGCCCCACGGGTCGCGGAAGAACGCCAGGCGGCGGCTGATCTCTGCCACCACGAACGGTTCGCCGACCAGGTCGACGCCCCGGCGGGCCAACTCCGCACGAGTCTGGTCGACGCTGTCGACGTGGAGGCACACGTGCTGGTAGCCGCCGTGCCTCAAGCTCACTTCCAGGTCGTCGAGGACCTCCTTGGGAAACTGGACCGGCCCCGCGAGGATCTCGACATGGAAGTCGTCGTCGTTCGGCGGGCTCAGGTAGGCCAGGCGAAGCTCGCCGTACGGCCACTCGTGCAGGACGCGGAAGTCCAGTTTCTCGGTGTACCAGGTCTTGGCGGCGTCGAAGTCCGGGACCCGGATCCCGACGTGGTGGCCCCCAAGTGAGGCGAAGGGGCTGGTGGGGGCTTTCGGTGGGTTGACCGGCATCGGCATGACGAACTCCTGGAGCCTTCGAGTGAGGGAGATCCCGTCCCGCGGCGGTGTGATCCGTTCGGCGGATCAGGCGGTCGACGGGGGCATGTGCCAGTCAATGGCAGCCGTTCCGCGGTGACAACGGAGTACCTGGCCCCGCTCGGCCCAGTTCTGCCCGACCTGGTTCTGGCGGGACCACCCTCGCGGGCGACGCCGCCCCATGCGCGCGCCGAGCGGTGCGGATCACGCCGCCACGCCGTGACAGCGGCGGGCGCGTGCCAGAGAGCGGCGATCTGGCGGGCGGTGGGAGCGGTTTCAACCCAGATCGCCCGAATCCTGGGCCTCTCGGTCTTGTGGTGGGAGGAGTCCCGGATAATGAGGTGTGGCCACTACTGCGGAGCTTCGTGAGTTCCTGCGCTCCCGGCGTGCCCGTCTCAGTCCCGCCGATGTGAACCTGCCGGTGCGGGACGAGCGTCGGCGCGTGCAAGGTCTGCGCCGCGAGGAACTCGCGCTGCTGGCCGGCGTGAGCGTGGACTACTACACCCGGCTGGAACAAGGTCGTGCCTCCAACGTCTCCAGCCAGGTGCTGGCCGCCGTCGCGGACGCCCTCCACCTCGATCCGCTGGAGCGGCGGCACCTGTTCGACCTGGTCAGGACCGCCTCTGGGCCCGCCGTCGATCTCGGCTCGGCCGAACGCCCACGAGCCCGGCTCGCGCTGCGCATGATGCTCGACGCCCTCGATCCCGTTCCCGCCGTGCTCCACGGTCCCTGTCTGGACGTCGTCGCGATCAACCGCATGGGCAAGGTCCTGCTGGACGACTTCACGGCTCCGGACGTCGGCCGCAACATGCTCCGCTGGATGTTCCTCAACCCCAAGGCCCGGCAGGTCTACCCGGACTGGGCGACCATCGCCGAGCAGATGGTCGCGATCCTGCGCGTCACCGCCGGTCAGGGCATGCACGACCCGTACCTCGGCCGGTTGGTCGACGACCTCGGCAGCCGGTCGCCGGAGTTCGCCCGATTCTGGGCGGACTACAGGGTCTACCAGCACACCCACGGGACGAAACGCATGCACCACCCGCAGGTGGGCATCATGACCCTCAACTACGAGTCGCTGGTTCCGCCGACGGACCCGGGCATGTGGCTGATCCTCTACTCGGCGGCGACCGGGTCGCCCTCGGAGGACAAACTCAAGTCCCTCTCCGAGTGGGCGGACGGCACGATCCGATAGGTCTCACCCCGCGTCCCGGGGAACGCGCTCCGGCCTCCGTTGTTGATCTGCCGCTTTCCGTTCAGTCGCCTTGGGCGGTCGGATCGGATGGCGGGTGGGCAGGGCCCGCCTCTTCGGAGATGGCGGGCCCTGCCGGTGTGTTCCGTTCCGGCGTCAGTGCAGGCCGGTGGCTCGGGTGATGGTCTGGGTGACGGCGTTGCCGGCGGAGTCCTTCGCGCCGGCTCTGAGGGACATGAAGGACGCGGTCCTGGGGGCGGACAGGCGGTAGCGGCCGTCGTGGTCGCAGGTGACGCGGTGCCAGGTCCGGCCGTCGTCGTAGGACAGGTCCAGGGTGACCGGGCCGATGCGCCCGGCTCCGGCGGCGCGCGGCAGTGCGGTGGCGGAGACGGACAGCGTGGCGTTCCGCGCCGCCCTGCCGGCGTCGTCGGTGGCGATCTCGTAGTCGAGCTGGATCAGCGGCAGGACCGCCTGGGCGTCCTGCTGCGCGGGGGCCTGCGAGACGAAGGTCCAGTCGGTGTGGGTGGTGGAGGAGTACGGGCTGAACGCCGCGTCGCGGCTGTTGTCCACGACGAGCCGGTAGGGCAGCCGGTCGTCCGCGGGCGCCGTCCCGCCGACGACGGTGCCCGTCCCCTGAGCCAGCCGGGTCTCGCCCTGGTAGAGGGTGAGGGTCTGCCGGCTGAGCTGGTAGTCCATGGACATGCCGACGTGGTCGGCGCCGCCGTAGCCGGGGACGTCCAGGCTGAGCCAGTTCCCGCTGCGGCTGGGGAGCTTGTAGTTGTCGTTGAGGTGGGGACGCTCGATCGGCTTGAACCACTCCTGCGACCGGGTGCTGCCCGGCCGGTAGGTGGCCCGAGGCTCGATCTGGTAGATCAGCCCGTCGACGTACGCTTCCTGTCCCCAGGCGTTCGCGGCGCCGGTGGAGACCCAGTCGACGCGCCGCCCCTTGACCGGCTCGCGCATGGTGGTGCCGATGCCCCACTCGGAGTAGGACGGCCAGTCGAAGCGGTACTCGCCGCCTCCCCGCTCCGGACCGGGGCCGGCGAAGGTGACGTCCACTCTGGCCAGGTTCTTCGGACCGCCCTGCACGACCAGGTCGGAGGGGATCTTGTTGTGCCAGGTGCGCATGAGGTCGTACACGTACGGGCTGACCGGCCGCGACTCCACCGTGAGCGTCGCCCTGCCGTCGCGGACCTGCTGGATGAGCCTGTCCCCTTCGTCGGTGCTGAGCAGCGCGACGTCGATCGGGGCCGGGGTGAGCGGGTCGGCGTTGTAGGGACGGACGCGCCGTCCCGGCTCGTCGTTGCGCACGAGCAGGAGCTTCGCGCCGGCGCGCGCGGCGGCCGCCGCCTGGTCGGCGTCGGCGATCGCGCCGGTGCGGCGCACCACCACGGCCTTGCCGCGCGCGTCGAGGCCGGCGTAGTCCGCGCTCGCGCCGTCACCGGCGTAGACGGCGGGCAGCTTGTAGCGGCCCTCGGGCAGCGCGGTGACCGAGTCCTGCCGCAGCACGTCGGTGAAGTCGGTCGTACGGCTGGAGACGCTCAGCGCGGGCAGTTCCTTGCGCCACCGGGCGGCCAGGTAGAAGTCGCCGTGGGTGACCTCGTCGGTCGTGGGCTGGGCCCAGAGGCTGTCGTAGCTGGTCTGGACCTCCATGTAGTCGCGCCACGACCAGCCGCCCATGGAGCGGAAGTACTCAAGGCGCTGGTAGGTGATCTCCGTCTTCTGCGGGGTGGTCATGTCCACCCGGCGGATCTTCCCCGCGTCGAGGGTGACGGTGGTGTCCCGGTCCATCCTGACCTCGGGGTCGCCGAGCAGCGCCATGCCCTGCGAGCTCGGGCCGTGCACGCCCTCGACGGCCTTGAAGGCCAGCACCGAGTACACGTCGTTGGGCAGGTACGTCTCGGCCGTGCCGGATTCGTCGATGACCCAGAACTCGGGGAGGTCCTGGCCGGACCTGAGAAGCTGGACCACCCCCGGCATCGGCTCGCCGTGCGCGTCCTTGAGGACCATGGTGAGCTTGTGCGCCACGTCGCCCAGGGACACGGCGGTGTGCGCGGCCACGTGCCCGTCCGGGCCGGTCGCCAGCACCTGGCCGCTGTAGCGCTCGTTGCCACTCGCCCGCGAGCCGTCGATCGTGACCGTGACCGCGGCGGTTCCGTGCGCGGGCACGACCACCTGGCCGGCCGACAGCCGGAACATGCCATCGGGGGCGCTCGGCGCCGCGACGGCCAGATCGAGGGTGACCGGGGTCGCGGTGGTGTTGGTGTAGGTCACCGGACGGTCCACCGCGCCGGAGGCGCCGGCCTTCACCTGCCCGGCGAAGGCGGTGGCCGAGGCGAAGACGCCCGCGTGCGCGGCCGCCGCGACGTCCAGCCGGCCGCTGCCGCCCTGGAACGCGTCGTACGACGGGGTCGGCCGGGAGGTGCTGGTCAGCAGGTCCTTCAACTGGCGGCCGTCCAGCTCCGGGTGGGCGGCGGCCAGCAGGGCCGCGGCGCCCGCCGCGTGCGGCGTGGCCATGGAGGTCCCGCTGAGGGTCTGGTAGTCGCCCTCGCCTTCGGGGGCGTACCGCGAACGGGCCGCGAGGACGTCGACGCCGGGGGCGGTGATCTCGGGCTTCAGGGCCCCGTCGCCGACGCGCGGACCCTGGCTGGAGAAGGACGCCACCGCGTCGGTGGAGTCGACCGCGCCGACGGTCAGCGCCGCGTCCGCCGCTCCGGGGCCGCTGATGCTGTAGGAGGCGCCGGTGTTGCCGGCGGCGACCACGAACAGCGCCCCGGTCTGGGCGCTGAGGCGGTCGACCGCCGCGCTCAGCGGGTCGGTGCCGTCGGAGGGGACGTCCGAGCCGAGGCTCATGTTGATCACCTTGGCGTGCTGGTCGACCGCGGCCCACTCCATGCCGGCCAGCACCCAGGAGTCCATCCCGGAGCCGCCGTTGGACAGCACCTTGCCGATGTGCAGCTCGGCGCCGGGCGCCACGCCCTTCTCCCGGCCGCCGGAGGCGGCACCCGTGCCGGCCACGGTGGAGGCGACATGCGTGCCGTGCCCGTTGTGGTCCTCTACGTCCTCCTCCGGCACGAAACTGCGCGTGGCGGCCAGGCGGCCGGCGAGGTCGGGGTGGCCGGTGTCGACGCCGGTGTCCAGGACGGCGACGTCCACGCCCTGCCCGGTGTCACCGCCCGCCCACACCTCGGGGGCGCCTATCTGGGCGGTGGTGTCGGCGAGATCGGCCTTCACCAGGCCGTCCAGCCAGATGCGCGCGATGCCGCCGGCGAAGGGCGAGCTCGCACGCGCGGCCTTGGGGGCGGCGGTGACCGCACTCCAGAAGTCGGCCGAGCGGGCGCGGTCCTGCGAGAGCGCGGCGCCCTGGACGCCGGCGAGGTCCCGCACCCGGGTGGCGCCCGGGGGCGGGCCGCTCGCGCGAAGACCGGAGGCGTCCTGCGCGTAGGCGACGATCAGCGGCAACCGCGGCCGGTGCGCGTCGTCGTAGCCGTCGGCGACCAGGTCGGTGATGTTGAACAGCCGCCGGTCCAGGATTCCGCGGGCCACGTACGGAAGGGCGGACTCGGGGTAGACGTAGAGGTCGCCCCCCGACTCGGTGACCCGGGCCTCAGCGGGGGATCCGCCGGGGCCGCGGACGACGACCGTGCCGCCGGACCGTCCAGGCTCCGAGGACGGGCGGGTGGTGACGATGTCCCCGGTGATCAGGGTGACCGAGTGGGTGCCCGGCGGCACACCCTCGGAGACCGTGCCGGTGGAGGAGGAGGGGGCGCGGGAGGTGTCCGCCGAAGCGGTGACCGGGCTCGACAGCGCCAGAACGGACACGGCGGCGATCGCCGGCACGCTCCAGCGTCGATGTGGTTGTTTCAAGGGGGTCCCTGCAGTTGATCAACAGTGCGGGGACGATTGTCTCTAATGACCAGGCATCACACCATATGTGGATAATGCCGGATTTTTAGGTGTTTCCTCCCAAGTTCCCCGGGTGTCAGTCGGACAGGCGTGACGCCGGTTCAGCCCGGCGCGGTCGGCATGGTCCTCCTCGACGGCCATGGGACCGTTGGACCCGAAGATCACGGCACGGCGGCGACAGGTCGCCGCCGGAGGGCGCGAGCGTCGACGGGCGGCTCAGGTGACCTGGAGGGAGCCGTCGTCGTTGAAGGGGAAGGCGCCCCAGGCGACCTCCCACAGGTAGCCGTCGGGGTCGGTGAAGTAGCCGGAGTAGCCGCCCCAGAAGGTGTCCTCCGCCGGTTTGACGATCTCGGCGCCGGCGGCGGCGGCGAGGGCCAGTACCTCGTCGACCTGGTGGCGTTCGCGGACGTTGTGCGCCAGGGTGATGCCGGAGAACTTCGACCGCGGCACCTCCCAGCCTGGGCCGACGTCCTTGGCCAGCTCGTCGTACGGGAAGAGCGCGAGCGTCGCCCCCGAGGTCTGGAAGAAGACGATGCCCTCCTCGGGCGTGCGGCTCGTCGGCAGGCCCAGGCCGTCCTTGTAGAACCGGTAGGACCGCGCGAGGTCGGCGACGCCGAGGGTGATGAGAGAGATCCGGGCTTCCATGCCCCGCAGTATGCCCACCGCCACCGACAACTCCGCCCCCGGGCGGTGCTCGCCCGCCTCGTCACTCCGAGGGGAGGAGGTATCGCCAGGAGAGGGCGTAGGTGTGGTCGTGGTGGTCGCGGTAGAGGGGCCAGGCGCCCTTCTTGGGGTCGCGGTGGACGAGGCGCACCACGGCGCGGGCCTTCGCGCCGGACAGGTGCCTGATGGCGATCGACTCGTTCGTGGCCGAGGGCTGGGGGACGGGACCCGGCCACGGCGCGCCGCTCTCGCCCGGACGGGGCTGGGCCACCAGCAGAACCCGGCCGGCGGTGTAGGGCGAGGACCTGCGGGCCACCCGGGCCGCCAGGCCGTTCATCGTGTCGAGCGCGTGGTAGAGGGCGGCCGGATAGCCGTGCTGGGAGCGGGTCTCCTGCAGGGCGTAGGCGGTGACCGACCGCATGGTGCCGCCGCTGCGCACCGCCAGCACCGTCGTCATGGCGTCGGAGACGCGCGGGCCCGCGGTGGGGGACGGGGTGGCGGCCTGGCCGCCGAGATCGCGGCGAAGGGTGCGCACCAGGGCGGTCACCTCGGCGGGCTTCACGGTCACCCGCCGCTCGGCGTCGGCGACCACCAGCCCGTCGCCGTAGACCGCGATCTTGGGCGGGGTGAGGTCCCTGCGGGTGCCCGCGAACCCTCCGAACGACTCCCACTGCGCCGCCAGCCGGCGGGGCTCGCCCCCCGAGTCGGTGGAGGCGGTGTCCCGGCCGCCACCGGTCGAGGAAGATCCGCCGGTCCTGGAGGTACCGATGGTGCCTGAAGTGCCGGGGGCCGCGGCAGAGCCGGTCGGGGGAGTGGGGGACCCGCCCTGCGGGCCGTCCGCGGGGTACGGCGCGGATGGGCGCGGGGCGGCGGGCATGGGGACGGCACCGGCGGCGGCTCCGGTCGTGGTGGCGCCGCATCCGGCGAGGGTTGCCGCCAGGAGGGCGGCCGGCAGGGCCGCCGAGAGGGCGGCCGGCATGACGGACGCCGTTCTCGTGAGCGGGCATCTCATCGCGACCACTCCTTGTCCCCGGCTCCAGGCACGAGGCTATCGCGGCGGCGCCGAGGGGTCCTCTGTCTCCCCGGCCAGGGTCGGACCCCGCACCCGCCAGGTCTCCCACAGGCTCGGACTTCCGGGGCGGTTCACGAAAGGACGCCGGCCGCTCCCCGCTGAGAGTCGGTGAGAGTCGGTGGAGGTCAGAAGGCGAGCACGAGCCGGCCGCGCACACCGCCGGCCTCCAGCGACCGGTGCGCGTCGGCGGCCTGGGCGGCGGGGAGGGTCGCCGCGACCCTCGGGGTCAGCACACCCGACTCGGCGAGCCGGCGGATCTGGTGCAGTTTGTCGGTCCGCCCCGCGTAGTCGGGGACGAAGACCGCCCGCACGGAGACCGCGCCGCCGTCGTCGAACCGGTGCCCGCCGGGTTCGTCGCCGCTGCGGAACCGGGCGTAGGCGCCACCGTCCCGTACGGCGTCCAGCAGGCGCGGGCCGATCAGCGCCGTGTCGGCCACGGCGTCCACGCCATCGGGATACCGGGCCCGGATGCGTTCGGCGACATCGGCCCCCCTGGCCACGACGTCGGCCGCGCCGGACCGGCGGACCAGGGCCTCGTCGGCGGGCGCGGCGTCGGCGACCACGGTCAGCCCCGCGTGCCTGCCCATCTGGACCAGGTACCCGCCGAGGGTGCCGGCGGCCCCGGTGACCGCCAGGACCGAGCCGGGGGCCAGTGCCAGACGGTCGAGCGCCAGCAGCGCGGTGAGCCCGTTCATCGGCAGCGTCGCGGCCGCCGGGTGGTCGACCCCCGCCGGTGCGGGGACGACCCAGCCGGCCGGCAGGACCACGTACTCGGCATAGCCGCCCGCGGCCGGCGGCAGTGGATCCACCATCGCCATCACCGGCCGGCCGGGGGACAGATCGGTCCTCGTACCCGGGCCGATCTCGTCGATCACCCCGGCGATGTCCATCCCGAGGACGTACGGGGCCGGCGTTCCGGCGAACGCCCCCGCATGCACGCCCGAGCGCAGCAGCGTGTCCGCGGGGTTCACCGCGGCGGCGTGCACCCGTACCCGGACCTGACCGGGCCCGGCATGTGGTTCCGTGAGGTCGACGACCCGCAGCACGTCAGGTCCCCCGAACTCGTACACCCCGATCGCTCGCAAAGTCCCAGCTCCTTCGTGGTTCTCGATGTATACCTGGTCTGTTGTTCGTACCGTTGCATCGATGTGGTGAAGGCGGCAAGAAGGCACTTCGCCATGACCTGGTATCGCCGGGAGAACCGTTCAGGAGCGGAACCTGGTACCTCTCGTATACTCCTGGTCATGGCACATCCGATCACCCAGGCGGACGACGCCGCCCTGTCCGAGCACACCCGCCGCGCCTTGATCCGCGACGTGCTCGAACGGATCGGCGACAAGTGGTCGGTCGTGGTCATCTGCCAGCTCGGCGACACCACCCGGCGGTTCAACGAGCTGAGCCGGATGAGCGAACCCATCACCAAACGCATGCTCAGCGCGACGCTCCAGGGGCTGGAGCGCGACGGCCTGGTGACGCGGACCGTCTACGACACCAAACCCCCGCGGGTCGACTACGCGCTGACCGCGCGCGGGCACAGCCTGCTCGAGGTCGTCCGCACCCTGGCCGGGTGGGCGGAGGACAACGCCTCCGGCATCCTTGAGTCGAGGACGGCCTACGACGCCCGATGACCCCGGTCACGGGTTCGCCGTGCGGCCGGTCACGGCGGCCGGCATCAGTGGAGATCCGGCCGTTCCACGACAGGTGGGCCGCCAAGCACACCGGGCGTCTGATGACGGCGCTCGTCGATCGCAACGCGGAACCGGAGGACCGGGCATGACCACCCCCACGCCCGGCGCGGCGGACACCCAGGTCTACCGCGTCTACATCAAGGCCACCCCCGAGCGCATCTGGGAGGCCATCACCAGGCCCGAGTGGACCGCCCGGTACGGCTACACCGGCCTGGCCGACTACGACCTGCGCCCCGGCGGCGCGTACAAGGTGCGCGCCACCGAGCAGTTCAAGGCGGCGGGCGCGGCCGGCGGCCGGGAGGTTCCCGACGTGGTCATCGAGGGGGAGGTCGTGTCGGCCGACCCGCCCCGCAAGCTCGTCACCACCTTCCGCATGTTGATGGACCCCGAGATCGCCGGCGAGCGCGCCACCGTGATCACGCATGAGATCAAGGAACTGCCGGGCGGGGTCTGCTCCCTGACCCTCACCCACGAACTGGCGGGCGCCCCCAGGCTCGCGGCGCTGGTCGCCGGCCAGTGGGAGGACCACGGCGCGGGCGGCGGCCACGCCTGGGTCCTCAGCGAACTCAAGACCCTCCTGGAAACCGGCAAGACCTTCGCCGAGTGAGCGGTCGGCCGCGCCGTCAGGCGGCGGGGCCGACGACCGGCGATCACTCCCGCACGGCCGTCACCCCGACGCCGGCGTCCGGTAGTACGGGTCGTCGCCGAGGATCTCCTCCAACTCGGCGCGTTCCACGTCGAAGACGAGCAGCGCGCCGGAGCTCTCACGCTGCCCGGCACCCGGCAGGTCATGGCCGACCTGCCGGGGGCGCGGGCGACGGTCATCCGGGCCCTTTCCCGGCTCCGCCGCGACGGACTGATCGGGGTTCACGGCAGGACGGTCGCCGTCCTCGCCCCCGAGCTCCTTGCGCCGCGTGCCGATGAACGGCTCCGTGCCGCGATATTCGGTCGCCGGCCGGACCGGGAGAGGGTCAGACTGGCCGGATGGGACGGACGGTCAGCGCGTGGGTGACCCTGGGCGAGGAGGTTCTCGGCCTGGCCGGGCCCTTCTCCGTGGACATCCCCTGGTGGGCGGAGGTCGAGCAGGTGCTCGGCCACCTGCGGCGGATGCTCGGGGCCGAGGTGGTGGTGCTGCGCCTGCTCCGGGTCGAGGGCGGGGAGGGCGGCCGTGACGGCCACGCCGTCTACCACGCCGAGGCGCTGGAGCGACCGGCGCGCCTCCCGGCGGCGGAGCGGCCCGTGCACGTCGAGGCGTCGGAGTCACCTGAGCGCGCGCAGCCGTCGGAGCGGCCCGCCGGTGCGGAGGGTGGATGGGTGCCCGGGGTCGAGGTTCGGCGGCGTATAGGGCGTGACGTGACGCCGGTCTCGGCGTCGGGGTCGGTCGCCGCGTCGGCGTCGGCGTCGGCTTCGGGGTCGAGGTCGGAATCGAGGTCGGAATCGAGGTCGGAGTCGGAGTCGGAGTCGGAGTCGGTACGGGTAGATCTCGCCGCCATCGCCGGGGAGCACGAGCTGCGCGCGCCGTGGGCGCGGGCCGAGGGGCTGCGCGAGGCGTTCGCCTGGGCCGCGGACGCGCTGGCGCGCGCCGGTCGTCCCCTGAACGGGCCGATCCGGCAGCGCCGCACCTGGAACCTGGCCGGGCTGTTCCGCCTGCCCACCGATCGGGGCCCGGTCTGGCTGAAGACCACCCCCCGATTCGCCGCCGACGAGGCCGCCGTGATCGCCGCGTTCGCCCGCCACGACCCCGGCCTGGTCCCCGCCGTCATCGCGGCCGACCGGGGACGCGTGCTGCTGGACCACGTGCCCGGTGAGGACTGCTGGGACGCCGGTGAGGACGTCGTCACCAGCGCGGTGGCCCGCCTGGTCGCCGCGCAGGCGGCCCTCGCCCGGGAGGCCCGCGCCCGGAAGCCCCGCGCCGGGGAAACCCGCGCCGGGGAAACCCGCGCCGGGGAGGACCGCGCCGGGGATGCGGCAGGGCCTTCAAGGGTCGCCTGGGACGACCGGCTCGTCCTCGACGACCGGCGCGGGCCGGTGGTCGCCGGGCTGGTGCGCGACCTGCTCGAGGGAGACGTGGGCCGGGAGCTGACCGCCGAGGAGGTCGGCCGCGCGCTGGAGCTGGTCGAACGCTGGCCGCTGCTCGCCGAGTGCGGGCTGCCCGCCACGATCGTGCACGGCGACTTCCACCCGGGAAACCTGCGCGGAGACGGCGGCCCGCCACGCGTCCTGGACTTCGCGGACGCGCACTTCGGCGATCCGGTGCTGGACGGGCTGCGCATCCGCGACTTCCTGCCACGGGCCGCGCGCCCGGCCGCCGCCCGGGCGTGGGCGGACGCGTGGGCGTCGGAGGTGCCCGGGTGCGATCCGGCCAGGGCGCTGGCCCTCGCCGAGCCGCTGGCGCACCTGGTCTATGCCGTGCGCTACCAGGAGTTCCTGGACGGCATCGAGCCGTCCGAGCGCGTCTACCACCTCGGCGACCCGGCCGCGGTGATCCGCGAGGCGCTGCGCCTGGCGGCGGCGCCCGCCACGGACGCCCCGGCGGCGGCGGGGGCGGGGAGCGCCGGTGGCGGCCCCGTAGCCTGAGCTCTGTGCGACCTATCGTGGCGGCGCTGCGTGCCGTGCTCGGCACTCCACCCGTGCCTGAAGGGTCCTGGGAGCGCGAGGCGGTGTACGTCTCGACGGCGGCGCTCCGGCGGGCGGCGGGGCGGCCCGTGCCCGAGGTGGCGGAGGGGCTGGCGGCGCGGCTGCGGTCGGTGCCGGGCGTGCGGGCGGTCCAGGCCCGGCCGAACGGCTTCCTGGTGATCGAGGTGGCGGTGCCCGGGATGATCGTCCCGGAGATCCTGGCCGAGCCGCCGCCCCCGGCGCCGGCGCATGGCGGTCCGCTGACGGCGCCGTGGCCGGACCGGCCGCGCGGCTGGAGCAATCCCGGCTTCGCCGTCCGGTACGCCTACGTGCGCGCGGGCTCCGTCCAGCGCTGGGCCCGCGACCTCGGCCTGGGCGCCGCCCTGTGGCCGGAGCCGGGCCTTGCGGTGGCGTCCGAGGCGGTGGCGGCGTCCGAGGCGGCGGTGTCCGACGCTGGAGCACCTGATGCGGGGGCGTCCGAGGAGAGTCAGGCGGAGCCGGGCCTTGCGGGGGTGCCGGGGGAAAGTCAGGGGGCGCGGGCGGCTTTCCGGGGTGAGTCGCTCGACGATCGGCGTGACCGGGCGGTGCTGCGGGTGCTGGCCGAGCTGCCGAGCAGGCGGGCGGGGCGCGACTCCGGCCGGCCGGCGTACCTGGAACGGCTGGCGTGGGCCTACCACGAGGCGTTCGAGCACGCCCCGGCGATCCCGATGGGCGACCAGGCGCCGACCGGCACGCACGTCGCGCGCCTGTGGATGGCGCGAGCCGTCCGCAAGGTGCTCGGGGAGGAGCTCGCGGAACTCGGGCAGACCCCGCCGGGCAAAATATGACTAAAAGCGGCAAATAGCCGGAAGTGGTACGCCTTGCGGCCTGCCGCGCGGAAGATCTTCCTTATCGCCGTCTCGCCAGGTGGGCACAGGGCGCGGTGGGATCACAGGGTCGGATAGCCTCGTTCGGGTGAGTCGATTCGCCCATCCCGCCGGTGACCGGCACGCCGAAGTGCTGCCCGAGGAGCGCCCTCCGCAGGCCCCCGCCGACCTGAACACGCTCGCCCCCACCATCTGGCCGCGAACGTCCGGCCGCGCGGACGGGGCCGTCACGATCGCCGGCGTGGACGTCCGCGACCTGGCCCGCGAGTACGGCACCCCCCTCTACATCGTGGACGAGGACGACTTCCGCTCCCGGTGCCGCGACTACAAGGCGGCCTTCCCGGGCGACGACGTCTACTACGCGGGGAAGGCGTTCCTGTGCAAGGAGGTCGCCCGCTGGGTCGACCAGGAGGGCCTGGGCCTGGACGTCTGCAGCGGCGGCGAACTGGCCGTGGCGCTCAGCGTCGGCTTCCCGCCCGAGCGCATCGCCCTGCACGGCAACAACAAGTCCTACGCCGAGCTCAAGCGGGCGCTGTCGGCGGGCGTCGGGCACATCGTCGTCGACTCCTTCCAGGAGATCGCCCGCGTCGGCTACCTCGCCGAGGAGCTGGGCGTCCGTCCCAAGATCCAGATTCGGGTCACCACGGGCGTCGAGGCGCACACGCACGAGTTCATCGCCACCGCCCACGACGACCAGAAGTTCGGCCTGTCGCTCAACAGCGGCGCGGCGGCCGAGGCCGTCCGCCGCATCCTGGCGCTGCCGCAGCTCGAACTGGTCGGCCTGCACTCCCACATCGGCTCCCAGATCTTCGACACGGCGGGCTTCGAGGTGGCGGCCCGGCGCCTGGCCGTGCTCCTGACGCAGATCAAGGAGGAGCACGGCGTCGTCCTGCCCGAGCTCGACCTCGGCGGCGGCTACGGCATCGCCTACGTCGACGGCGACGACGCGCCCGACATCAAGGTCGTGGCCGACAACCTGCGCATGATCGTGACCCGGGTCTGCGAGGACGCCGGCCTGCCCGTCCCCCGGCTCACCGTCGAGCCGGGGCGGGCCATCTCGGGGCCGGGCGGCATCACGGTCTACGAGGTCGGCACGGTCAAGGACGTCGAAGGGCTGCGGTCCTACGTCAGCGTCGACGGCGGCATGAGCGACAACCTGCGCACCGCCCTGTACGGGGCCGAGTACACCTGCGTGCTCGCCTCGCGCGCCAGCGACGCGGCCCCCATGCTGTCGCGCGTGGTCGGCAAGCACTGCGAGAGCGGCGACATCGTGGTGCGCGACGTGTGGCTGCCGAAGGACGTCACCGCCGGAGACCTGCTCGCGGTTCCGGCGACCGGCGCGTACTGCCGCTCGCTCGCGCACAACTACAACTACCTCCTCAAGCCCGCCGTGGTGGCGGTCAAGGACGGCGAGTCACGCGTCATCATGCACAGGGAGACCGAGGACGACCTGCTGAGGGGGCAAGTATGAAACCGGTCGAGCCCGAGGGGCCACAGGGATCCGGAGCGGCGGCCACGCCCGGCGCGGAGGTCCCGGCCGCCCCGGGGGCCCGGGGCAGGCACGAGAGGCCGGGCGATCCCGGCGAGCCGCGCACGCCGCTGAAGGTCGCGCTGCTCGGCTGCGGCGTCGTCGGCTCCCAGGTGGTGCGGCTGATGCACGAGCAGGCCGACGACCTCGCCGCCCGCATCGGGGCGCCGCTCGAGCTGGCGGGCGTCGCGGTCCGGAGGCTCGCCCGCAAGCGCGACGGCGACGTCGACCCCGCCCTGCTCACCACCGACGCCGAGGCCCTGGTGGCCAGGGACGACATCGACATCGTCGTGGAGGTGATCGGCGGCATCGAGCCGGCCCGGTCGCTGATGCTGGCCGCCATGTCCGGCGGCAAGTCGATCGTCACCGCCAACAAGGCCCTGCTCGCCGAGGACGGCGCCACCCTCCACGGCGCGGCCGGGCGGCACGGCGTCGACCTGTACTACGAGGCCAGCGTGGCCGGGGCGATCCCGCTGCTCCGGCCGCTGCGCGAGTCCATGGCGGGCGACCACGTCCGCCGCGTGCTCGGCATCGTCAACGGCACCACCAACTACATCCTCGACAAGATGGACTCCACGGGCGCCTCGTTCAGCGACGCCCTGGACGAGGCCCAGTCGCTCGGGTACGCCGAGGCCGACCCGACCGCCGACGTCGAGGGCTTCGACGCCGCCGCCAAGGCCGCCATCCTGGCCGAGCTGGCCTTCCACAGCCGCGTGACGGCCGCCGACGTGCACCGCGAGGGCATCACCGAGATCACCGCGACCGACGTCGCGAGCGCCAAGGCCATGGGCTACGTCATCAAGCTGCTGGCGATCTGCGCCAGGTCCGACGACGGCCGCTCGGTCGGCGTGCGGGTGCACCCGGCGATGATCCCGAGGAGCCACCCGCTCGCCGGGGTACGCGAGGCCTACAACGCGGTCTTCGTGGAGGCGCGCTCCGCCGGGCAGCTCATGTTCTACGGCAAGGGCGCGGGCGGCGCGCCGACGGCGTCGGCGGTGCTCGGAGACCTGGTCGCCGTGGCCCGCAACCGCCTGGCCGGCACCCACGGCCCGCAGGCGTCCACCTACGCCGACCTGCCGGTCCACCCGATGGGCGAGACGGTCACCCGCTACCACGTGTCGCTGGACGTCGCCGACAAGCCCGGCGTGCTCGCCACGGTCGCCGACATGTTCGCCAAGCACGACGTGTCCATCCAGACCGTGCGCCAGGAGGGGCACGGCGACGACGCCCAGCTCGTCCTGGTCACCCACCGGGCCAGTGACGCCGCGCTTTCGGCCACAATAGACGGGCTGCGCGAGCTCGACATCGTCAGAGGCGTGACGAGCGTGATGCGCGTCGAGGGCGACGACACGCCCTGACCCGGGCCCGCCCGGGGACGCCGTTCCGCGCATCCTCGCGGGACCTCGGCGCGGTGCGGCGCCCCTGTCCCGCGCGGTCCTGGGCGTCTTTCCCCCGCCGCCCCCCGGCGGGGCCGGCAGTTGAAAGGTGAGGCCTTGGCAGAGGGCGACCCGACACCGCTCGGCTACGTGCGGACGCCGACGGCCGATCCCGGCGAGCTGTCGTTCTCGGGCGCCCGGCCGGTGCTCGCCGGACGGCCCGCCGACGCGCCGCTGACCGCGGCCGACATCGTGCCGCTCCGCGCCCTTCCGGGCCTGCGCGTCCGCTGGCCGCAGGCCGCGGGCGGTGCAGAGGAGGCGTCCGGGAGTCCGGGCCCGGCCGAGATCGCGGGGGCGCTGGAGACCATCCGCGCGCTCGCCCGCGCGGGCGTGCCCCTCCACGCGGACGACGCGCCCGCCTGGATGAAGCAGGCCGATCCCGTCCTCGCCGGCTTGCTCGCCTCCTGGGCGCCGGGCCCGCGCGACCCCTCGGTGGGCTCGGTGAGCGATCTGCGCAGGGAGGAGCACAGCCTCCGCCTGCGGCGCCACGTCCTGCGCCACGGCAACGACGGGACGGCGGGGTCGCGCGGCTCCGCGTCCGCGGCTGCGGCGGCCGCCCTCGCGATGCCGCCCGCGCCGGCCGTCCCCGCGGTGACGGCCGCGCCGGCTCTGCCGACGGTGAGCGTCGTGATGTCGAGCAAGCGGCCCGCCCTGCTCACCTCCGCGCTCGCCCAGATCGCGCGTCAGCGGCACGTCCAGGTCGAGGTTCTGCTGGGGCTGCACGGCGTCCCCGCCTCCCACCAGGACGTGCGCCGCGCCGTCGCCGGGTTCCCCCTGCCGCTGACCCTGGTGGAGGCCGACGAGGCCACGCCGTTCGGCCAGGTGCTGCACGAGGTGGCGGCCAAGGCGGGCGGCGACGACATCGCCAAATGGGACGACGACGACTGGTACTCCCCGGAGCACCTCGCCGACCTGCTCATGGCCCGCGCCTACAGCGGGGCCGACATCGTGGGCACCGCCGCCGAGTTCTTCTACCTGGAGCCGCTGAAGGTCACCGTGCGCCGCACCGACTACACCAGCGAGGTCTGGTCGGACCACGTGGCCGGCGGTACCATCTTCCTCGCTCGTGAGAAGTACCACGAGATCGGCGGGTTCGAGGGGGTGTCGCGGGGGGTGGACGCCCAGCTCCTCAAGACCGCCCACGCCGCCGGAGCCCGCATCTACCGCACCCAGGGGCTCGGCTACGTCCTGCGCCGCGCGCTCGCCGCCGGCCACACCTGGCAGCTGCCCCTCGCGCACTTCCTGCGCGTCTCGGCGAACCAATGGCGCGGCTTCCGGCCGAGCCGCATCCTGGAGACGCAGTGACCCGTCCCGGCGGCCCCGTGCCCCGCCACTTTCTGGGAACCCGATGAGCGGCCAGCCCCTGCGCCCCGACGACACGGCGCCCGCGGCGGCCGGTCCGGCGGTCCGGCGCGTCCGCGGCAACGACTACACCGTGCTCGACCCGCCCGCGCTCGGCGCGTGGACGCCGAGCCTTCGCGTCAGCGTCGTCGTGCCGGCCTACAACGGCCAGGACAAGCTCGATCTCGTCCTCGCCGGGCTGGCCGCGCAGACCTACCCCGGCGAGCTCACCGAGGTCGTCGTGGTGGACAACGGCAGCAGCCCGCCGCTGCGCCTGCCGGAGATCCGTCCGGCCGCCACCCGGCTGGTCGTCTGCGAGGTCCCCGGCCGGGCCAACGCCCGCAACACCGGCCTGGCCGCCGCCACCGGCGACGTCGTCCACTGGCTCGACTCCGACGTGGTCCCGGACCGGCACGAGGTGGAGGCGCACATGCGCTGGCACCACCTCGCCCCCTACCTCGTCGTGACCAGCTACCTCAGGTTCACCGCGGCCCCGCTGCCCGATCCCGGGGCGGTGGCGGCCACCGCCGACCTGTCCGTCCTGTTCGAGCCCGCCGAGCCGCACGAGTGGCTGGTCGATCTGGTGCAGCGCACCAACGGGCTCACCGACACCCCCAACCGCGCCTTCAGCCTGCACGTCGGCGGGGCGACCTCGGTGGCCCGCCGGCTGATCGACGCGGCCGGCCCCATGGACGAAGAGCTCATCCTCGGCCAGGACACCGAGATGGGATACCGCCTCGCGCAGGCCGGCGCGGTGTTCGTCCCCGAGCCGCTCGCCCGGGGCTACCACCTCGGCCCGTCGATGCGCATGCGCGACAAGCAGCCCATCGACCGGGTCAGCCACGCCCTGATCGGCGACCGCATCCCGCAGTACCGCTGGCTCCGCGCCCATCCCGCGCGCCAGTGGAAGGTGCCGTACCTGGAGGTCGTGGTCGAGGCCGCCGGGTACGAGGACACCCGGGCCACCGTGGACGCCGTCCTGTCCGGCACCCTGCCGGACGTGTCGGTGCTGGTCACCGGGCCGTGGGACACGCTGGAGCCCGAGCGCCGCGCGCCGCTCACCGATCCCCGCCTTAACCTCGCGCTCATCCTCGGCCACTACGCCCATGACGGCCGCGTGCGGTTCGCCTCGGGCGGCGCTCCGCGCGTGGCGCCGTTCCGGCTGTGCCTGCCGGCCGGGTGGGTGCCGGAGGAGGACACGCTGGCCAAGCTGCTTGACCTGGCGGTGGACGACGGGTACGGCCTGGTCGGCGTGCTGCTCGCCGAGACCCCCGAAGAGCTGGCCACGGCTCGCCTGGAGCGCCGCGCCGCCTTCGCCCGCGCCGCGCTCGTCCTGGCCGCCGAGCCCTCCTCCACCCTCGCGGGTCCCGCCATGGACGACCTGGTGGACGACCTGGTGGACGAGGTCTACGGCGCGCTGTGGATCGACGGCGAGACGCTCGGGTTCGTCCCCGCGTCCCAGGCCGTGCCCGCCAAGGGACGCCGGATGGCCTACCGCGCCCGGCTGGAGACCGAGGCCGAGGTGGTCAGGTTGACCAAGGAGGCCGAGCGGCTGCGCGGGCAGGTCGCCAAGTGGCGCGAGGAGGCGGGGCGCTGGCGCAAGAGCGCCGTCGACCTGCGCAGGGAGGTCGGCGGGCTGCGCCGGGAGGTGGCCAGGCTCAAGGCGGGCCGGCTGCGCACCATGATCAAACGCATCTCCGTGCGCCGCGCCGCCCAGGCCCCGAGCGAGCCGCTGAACGGCCCGTCGTCGCCCGTGACGATCCCTGACGAGCCCGCGAACGGCACGGGGGGCCGACAGGCGGGCGGCGCTTCGGGCGTGCGGGGGAAGGCCGATGGCATTCCTGGCACAGGCGTGAAGGCGAACGGCGCCGCAGATGCGAGCGGCAAGACGGACGGCGCTGCGGGCGCGGGCGGGTAGCCGGACGGCGCTGCGGGCGCGGGCGAGTGAGCGGACGGCGCTACGGGCGAGTGAGCGGACGGCGCGTCGGCCGGGTGGGTGGACGGCGCTTCGGGGGGAGCGGGAGGCGGACGGCGCGTCGGGCGGGGGAGTGGATGACGGGCGGGGGAGCGGCGATCGGCCGGAGGCCGGCGACGCGACGGGGGTGGCGCCCTGGAGGTTCACTCGGAGGCGGCCGGCGCGGTAAGGGCGCATGTCGGATGGCGCGGGCCGCGCATGATCCGCGCAGGGAGGGAAGACCGGCAGGTGACCGCGCCCGGGCCTCTCATGAACCTCCCAGCTTCCTTGGGTAATGTCGGCTCCGGCGGCGAACGGAACCGACGAAGGAGCGATCATCTTGACCGCCTCCACGAACGTGACCGGTGATGGCGGCGAAGGCTCGGCCTCCCCGAACGGCGCCGGCGGTCCCGCGCGGCCGGTGATCCGGCACAACGACTACTCGCCGCTCATCCCGCCGCCGCTCGGCGCGTGGACGCCGTCCCTGCCCGTGAGCGTGGTCATCCCCGCGTACGGCGGGCAGCACCGGCTCGATCTGACGCTCGCCGCCCTGGCCGCGCAGACCTACCCCTCCCACCTGATGGAGGTCGTCGTCGTCGACGACGGCAGCGAGCCGCCGCTGCGCCTGCCCGGCATCCGCCCCGAGCGCACCCGCCTGGTGCCCGGCGCCCCCGGCGGCTGGGGCATCGCGCACGCCATCAACACCGGCGCGCGCCTGGCCGAGGGCGAGATCGTCCAGCGCCTCGACTCCGACATGGTGATCTGCCGCGAGCACATCGAGGCGCTCATGCGCTGGCACCATCTGGCCGACTACGTGGTCACCATCGGCGCCAAGGTCTTCGTCGAGGAGCAGGCGCGCACCCCCGAGCAGGTGCACGCCGCCGTGCGCGACGGCGACTTCGACGGGCTGTTCGACCTGTCCACGGCCGTCCCGAGCTCCACGGAGGCGACGATCAGGCGGCTGGACGGGCTGCGGACCAGCAAGAACCCCTATCACGTCTGCACCGGGCCCACCGTCTCCTTCCGTCGCGCGTTGTTCGCGCGAGCCGGGGGTTTCGACGCGCGGGTCCTCAGGGGCGAGGACACCGAGTTCGCCTACCGGCTCGCCATGACCGGCGCCGTGTTCGTGCCCGACATGGAAGCGCGCGCCGTCCACCTGGGCCTGCCGGCCCAGCGCGTCGACACCGACACGATCGTCCGCGTCGTGGCCCCCTATCTGGCCCAGCGGGTCCCGCTGCGCCGCGACCTGCGCAAGGAGCCGGGCCGGCGCTGGCTGGTGCCCTACGTCGAGGTGGTCCTCCAGGCCGAGGGGCACGCCGAGCCGCGGGTGCGGGCCGCCGTGGCCGCGGCGCTCGGCGGCACCTTGCCGGACGTGCGGGTCACGCTCGTCGCGCCGTGGGACCGGCTGACCGAGGGCCGCCACCGCGTGCTGGACGATCCCGACCTGGAGCTGCGGCTGGTCCAGGAGCAGTTCCGGCACGACGAGGGGGTGCTCCTCGCGCCGGCCCCGGCGCGAGACGCCGCGCCCGTCCCGTTCCGCTACACCGGGCCGGTGGAGGTGCCGCTGCACCGCCGCTCGCTCGAGGTCATGATCAGGATGATCAACGACAAGCGGGCCGGGCTGCTGGTCGTGGAGTTCCCCGACGGCAGAACGGCGCGCTTGGAGCGCACCGACGCCGTCAACCGCGCCCGCCTGCTCGCCGGCCCCGGCGACGACCTCGACGCGGTGATCGAGCGGACGCACGGCGTGCATCGCGCTCCCGCGGCCAAGTTCTGGCCGCCGGCGCCGGCCGATCGGCCGAGGACGCAACCCGGGAAGACGGCCCCTTCGAGCGTCCCGGCGGACTCGTCCGCCCCGGCGTCATCGCCGTCGTCCCCTTCCGGGCCCCTGCCTTCACCGGCCGCCGAGAAGCCGCCGTCCGGCGCTCAGCCGGCGAGCGCTCAGCCGTCGTCCCCGCCTCCGGCCGCGCGGAAGCTCGTCAACCGCATCCGGTCGCTCCGCGGCCGATGAGATCTTCGGTGCGGGGACGCGGCCCACGAACGGGTGGTACGGCTCAGGGTTCCGTCCGGCCGGGCAAAGCGCGCCGGGCGGACGGGGGAGCCGCGAGCGCCACGGGGTGCTGCGCGGCGGGCGGGGCCTCGCGAACCGAGGAGTAACGCACCCGCCGGTAGGCGGTGATCAGGCGCCACGCCCGCGAGCGGCGCAGGCGCGCGATCAGTTCGCGGTACTCGGCGAGGCGGCCTTCCAGATGCCGCATCCGCTGCAGCAGGCGCGTCGCCTCGGCGCGCAACTGGGCGTTGCGGCCGAGCAACTCCTGCCCGGCGCGGGTCAGGGTGGCCTCGCGCTCGCTCAGTTCGGCGCACAGGGCGCGCAACTCGGCGATCTCACCGTGCAGGTGCCGTTCGCGCTGGAGGAACGCGGTCTCGGCCCGGCTCAGCGCGAACCCCGGGGTGCCGCGCGGCTCGTCCCTGCGGACGGCGACCCCGGCGAGGTGGTGGCGCAGCACGGTCAGCTCGCGGATCTCGAACAGCGGTTCCACCAGGTGGCGCAGGCTGCCGTGGTAGAAGACCCGCCGCCGCTCGGCCTCGTCCTCCCCGGTGTCGCCCGGGTCTTCGGCATGGTCGCCGACGGCGCGGGCGAGGCGCAGGACGGCCTCGTTCACGCCGTAGGGCACGGTGAAGACGAGCGTCGCGGCCGGGCGGAGGGTGCGGTGGAGGGCTTCGAGAACCTGGACGGGGTCACCGACGCGGTCGAGGATCTCCCCGGCCACGGCCGCGTCGAAGCTCTCGTCGGGAACGCCGTCCAGCGCGTGCCCGTCCCCGACCTCGAACTCGACGCGCGCGGCGATGTCGGCGGACAGCCGGCCGGCGTGCCGGCGCGCTTCGGCGACCAGCCGCGGGTCACGGTCGACGCCGGTCACCTTGTCGCCCCGCTCGGCGAGCAGGAACGACAGCTCGCCCTCGGCGCAGCCCAGGTCGAGGACGGAGACCGGGCGGCCGGGACGGCTCGCGGGCAGGTGGTCCAGGAGCCAGTGCAGGCGGTCGCGGTCGTCCCCGGCCCGGATTCTGCTCGCGGCGGTCACGGCGACGTTTTCCTTCCGGCATGGCGGGTCTTGCCCCAATTGTGAGGCAAAAGAGGTTAAAGAGACAGTGAGCTTTCCGGGGTTCTTCAGGGATGCGATATTGACCGCTACCCGGTGTATCCCTGGCGCACCTTGCCCGAGTATGGAAAGTGCGGCCGCCGGAGTGGTCCACCCTGTGGACAACAGGCGCGGGGGCGCCCGGCGCCTGCGTAGACTCGGTGCCTGATACCGCTGGTAGCGGGACCCCATGGTTACGCGCCGTCGTGCCCGCTCGACCCGGGCCGGGCGCGGGAGGAGTGACGATGCTCAGGGCTTGGCGTGGCCTTATCGAGGAATACCGTGACCGGCTCCCCGTGACCACGACGACGCCCGTCGTCACCCTGCTGGAGGGCGGCACGCCGCTGGTCCCGGCCAGGCGCGTCTCCGCGCTCACCGGTTGCGAGGTGTACCTCAAGGTCGAGGGCCTCAATCCCACAGGCAGCTTCAAAGACCGCGGCATGACCGTGGCCATCAGCAAGGCCCTCGAAGAGGGCGCCAAGGCCGTCATCTGCGCCTCCACCGGCAACACCAGCGCCTCCGCGGCCGCCTACGCCGTCCGGGCCGGGCTCACCTGCGCGGTGCTCGTGCCGCGCGGCAAGATCGCCATGGGCAAGCTGGCGCAGGCCCTGGTGCACGGCGCCCGGCTGCTCCAGGTCGACGGCTCCTTCGACGACTGCCTCGAGATGACGTGCAAGCTCGCCGAGAACTATCCGATCGCCCTGGTCAACTCGGTCAACCCGCACCGCCTCCAGGGGCAGAAGACCGCGGCGTTCGAGATCGTGGACGCCCTCGGCGACGCGCCGGACGTCCACTGCATCCCGGTGGGCAACGCGGGCAACATCTCCGCCTACTGGATGGGCTACCGCGAGTACGCCGAGAGCTCGGCGGCCACCCACACCCCGCGCATGCTGGGCTTCCAGGCCAAGGGGGCGGCGCCCATCGTCGACGGCGCCCCGGTCACCCATCCGCAGACGATCGCCACGGCCATCCGCATCGGCAACCCGGCCTCCTGGCATCTCGCCGAGGCCGCGCGCGACGAGTCCGGGGGCGACATCCAGGCCGTCACCGACCGCCAGATCGCCGCCGCGTACAAACTGCTCGCCCAGGAGGAAGGCGTGTTCGTCGAGCTCGCCTCGGCGACGAGCGTCGCGGGCCTGCTGCAGGCCCACGAGCAGGGGCTGGTCCGCCCGGGCCAGCGCGTCGTGTGCACCGTCACCGGCAACGGCCTGAAGGACCCCGACTGGGCGATCTCCGGCGCGCCCACCCCGCTCACCATCCCGGTCGACGCCTTCGCGGCGGCCGCCGCGCTCGAACTCGCCTGACACACCGGGCGCCGCCCCGAGACCCACCCGCCGGTGGTCCGGCCGGTGGACCCCTCCGTCCACATGGACCGGCCCCGCGAAGGGGCCGTTCCCATGCGACCCGCCGGGCGGTGACCGCACGGCCGCCCCGGCGGCGACCCGGCGGCGACCCCGCGGTGACCCTGCGGCGCATGACGCGCGGCGCGGTCGTATGATCGGCCGAGATCGACCCCATCCCTTGAGGAAACGCATGTCACCGAGCAGCACCGTCATGGTCCGCGTGCCCGCCACCAGCGCGAACCTCGGGCCGGGCTTCGACTCTCTGGGGCTCGCCCTGACCCTGTACGACGAGGTCGAGGTCTCGGTCCTCGACGACGCGCCGGGCGCCGAGGGGGACGGCCCGGGCGTCGAGGTCCACGTCGAGGGCGAGGGCGCGGGCGAGCTGGACACCGGCGAGGGCCATCTGATCGTCAGGGCCGTCCGTGCAACGCTCGATCTCGCGGGCGCGCCGCAGCCGCGGCGCCTGAGATTGCGGTGTCACAACCGCATCCCGCACGCGCGCGGCCTCGGATCCTCCTCGGCGGCCATCTGCGCCGGCATCCTCGCCGCCCGTGCGCTCGCCGCGCCCTCGCTCTCCGACGACGACGTCTTCGCGCTGGCCACGCGCATGGAGGGGCATCCCGACAACGTCGCGCCCTGCCTGTCAGGAGGGCTCACGATCGCGTGGAGCGACTTGTCCGGAACACCGCATAAGCTGGAACTGAGCCCGCATGGGGGCGTCCGACCTGTGGTGTGCGTGCCGAGAACCCGGCTCTCCACCGAGGAGGCGCGCGGGCTTCTGCCGAAGGACGTGCCGCACGCCGACGCGGCGGCCAACGCCGGACGCGCGGCCCTGCTGATCGCGGCGCTCACCCAGCGACCCGAGAGCGGGCTGTTGCTCGCCGCCACCGAAGACCGTCTCCACCAGGCCTACCGCGCGCCTGCGATGCCGGGCACCGCCGATCTGGTAGAACGTCTCCGCGTGGCAAGGGTTCCCGCCGTCGTCTCCGGAGCCGGTCCTACGGTTCTGGTGTTCGGAACGGCGGATACCCATGATTTGATCGCGTCGGAAGTGGGTAGTGACTGGCACATCCAGCCATTGGACGTCGATCGGTCCGGCGCGAGCGTTGAATCTCCCGAGACACGCTGATGCATCTTCGACCTTCAGGGAATAGCAGTGTGCGCTGGTGATGTTAGGCTGATAGCCGCACCAGATGCCCCCGTTGCGGGTGCGTGCTTGTCAGCCATACATCGCTGGATCGCGCCTTGGGTCGCAAGACACAGGCCGCACAGCGGGCTTCCCGAATTCATCGCCTCCGGTTGCTCCACATCCGGTTGGTGCGTCGAGGAGCGGCGTAATCGGGGACATGCGCGTTCGACTGACATCGACATCTGGTCGGCGGTAACCAGCCGGGGGGCGACCCCCGGGCCCCCAACGGCTCACGAATCTCGACGGTGACGGCCACGGGCCGGTTCGACGCACCGGTTTACCGACACCTTAGAGCTTCGTCCAGCCCGACCCGGTCTGTCCCGCCGGGTCGCACCACCGGGACGCCTGGCTGATCGTGGCCGACGCCCGACCCCTGGGAAGGACCTTTTAGTTGAGCGACACCACCGAACTCCTCTCCGACGCCCCCGGCGCAGCGCCGTCGGCCGCCGGCGACACCCCCACCCGCGCCGCGGCCAAGCCGCGCCGTCGCTCCGGCACCGGCCTCGCGGCCATGGTGCTGCCCGAGCTGCAGGCTCTCGCGTCGAGCCTCGGCATCAGCGGGACCGGACGGATGCGCAAGAGCCAGCTGATCGCGGCCATCCAGGAAAAGCAGGGCGTTTCTGCTGACGGTGCCTCCACCTCCGCCCCTGCCGCCCCCGCCGAGCCTGTCGCCGCCCCGGCTCCCGCGGTCGCCGCCGAGCCGGTGGCCGAGCGCCCGGCCCGTACCCGTCGGGAACGTTCCCGCCCCGCGCCGGTCGAGGCCGTCGTCGAGACCCGCGAAGAGCGCGCTCCCGTGGCCGAGACGCAGGCTCCCGAGCAGGCCCCGGCCGCCCCGGCCGCCGTCTCCACGCCGGTCGAGGCTCCGCAGGCCGAGGGCCGTCCCGAGCGCGGCGAGTCCCGTCGTGAGCGCGGCGAGCGCCGCGGCCGTGGCGCCGACCGTCGTGACCGCGGGGACAACCGTCCCGACAACCGCAACGACAACAGCCGTCCCGAGCAGCGCGCCGCCGACGCGGGCGAGGCCCAGGGCCGCCGCGAGCCGACCCGCGATCAGGGGCGTGACCGCGACCAGTCCCGTGACCGCGACCAGACCCGCGACCGCGACCAGTCACGTGACCGCGACCAGACCCGCGACCGCGACCAGTCGCGTGACCGTGACCGCGACCAGGGACGCCAGCAGACGCGCGACCAGGGTCGTGACCAGGGCCGCGATCAGGACCGTGACCTGCAGGGCGACGACGACCGCCGCGGACGCCGCGGCAGGTTCAGGGAGCGCAACCGCCGCGGGCGCGACCGTTTCGACAGCAACGAGCCCGTGATCGGCGACGACGACGTCCTGATCCCGATCGCCGGCATCCTCGACATCCTGGACAACTACGCGTTCGTCCGCACCAGCGGCTACCTGCCGGGCACCAACGACGTGTACGTCTCGCTCGCGCAGATCCGCCGCAACGGCCTGCGCAAGGGCGACGTCATCACCGGAGCGGTGCGCCAGCCCCGCGACGGCGAGCGCCGTGAGAAGTTCAACGCCCTGGTGCGGCTGGACACCGTCAACGGCATGGACCCCGAGCAGTCGCGCAACCGCCCCGACTTCTCCAAGCTCACGCCGCTCTACCCGCAGGAGCGTTTGCGGCTGGAGACCGACCCCAACATCCTGACGACGCGCATCATCGACATGGTGGCGCCCATCGGCAAGGGCCAGCGCGGTCTCATCGTCTCCCCGCCGAAGGCCGGCAAGACGATGGTGCTCCAGGCGATCGCCAACGCGATCACCCGGAACAACCCCGAGTGCCACCTGATGGTCGTCCTGGTGGACGAGCGTCCTGAAGAGGTCACCGACATGCAGCGGTCGGTGAAGGGCGAGGTCATCCACTCGACCTTCGACCGTCCCGCCGAGGACCACACCACCGTCGCCGAGCTCGCCATCGAGCGCGCCAAGCGGCTGGTGGAGCTGGGCCACGACGTGGTCGTCCTGCTCGACTCCATCACCCGCCTCGGCCGCGCCTACAACCTGGCGGCCCCGGCGTCCGGGCGCATCCTGTCCGGTGGTGTCGACTCCACCGCCCTGTACCCGCCCAAGCGGTTCTTCGGCGCCGCCCGCAACATCGAGAACGGCGGCTCGCTGACGATCCTCGCCACGGCGCTGGTCGAGACCGGCTCCAAGATGGACGAGGTCATCTTCGAGGAGTTCAAGGGCACCGGCAACGCCGAACTGAAGCTCAACCGCTCCCTGGCCGACAAGCGCATCTTCCCCGCGGTGGACGTCGACGCGTCCGGCACCCGCAAGGAAGAGATCCTGATGTCCAGGGACGAGCTGCAGATCGTTTGGAAGCTGCGCCGCGTGCTGCACGCCCTCGACATGCAGCAGGCTCTGGAGCTGCTGCTGGAGAAGATGCGCGAGACGCAGTCCAACGCCGAGTTCCTGCTCCAGGTCCAGAAGACCACGGTCAGCTCCGACCGCGACTGACCGGCCCGCCCCGCCTGGGCACGCCCACGTCACAGCCCGTCCCTGTCCGGCCCCGGCCGGAAGGACCGGCCTGCCGACCAGGGCCTCCCAGGGCGGGCGCGGCAACCGGCCGGACCACCCCACCTCCGCCGCCCCGGACCCCGTCCGAGGGCGGCGGTCGTGTTTCCTGCTCTCTCCTGTCCGTGCCGGTGATCCGGTCCACCTGAGCACGGCGGTGGTGTGGCCCTGCCTCCTTCGTGCCGGTGACCGGTTCACCCGTCGGCCCGCGGATGGCGGTGGTGTTCCCAGATTCTTCGCTCGTACCGGTGACCCGGTCCACCCGAGGGCGGCGGGGTGTTGCCGCACTCCGTCCGTGCCGGTGACCCGGTCAACCCGTCGGCCCGAGGATCGCGGTCGTGGTCTCCGGGGCCTCCGCCCATGCCGGGTACCGGCTCACCCATCCGCCTCATCGCCGATCGGCGCTCAGGTGCAGGGCCGAAGGTAGGGCTGGCCACACCCCACTCCTGGTGCCATCTCCATGGCGCCGAGCCCGCGGGCTTGGCAGGCTCTTTCCGTACGGCCGGACGGGCCGTCGCCGATGACGCGATTCGGATCGGAGGGCATGCCATGGCCGGCGAGACGGCGTCCGGGCGCCCGCCGTTGCGGCTGAGGGTGCCGCTCGGCGCGCGTGGCCCGCTCGGGCTGCTCGTCGATCCCCTCACCTGGCGCGCGGTGCCCTATCTGCTGCTCAGCATGTTCTGGGGCGTCACCTGGTTCGTCATCCTCCTGACCGGTCTGGCGCTCTCCTTCGCCACGGTGGCCATCTGGGTCGGCGTGCCGCTGCTGGTGCTCACCATGCTCGTCTGGCGAGGCGGTGCCATGCTCGAACGGCGGCTGCTCCGCCTGGCGTTCGGCGTGACGATCCGTGATCCCTACCAGCCCATGGCAGGCGGGGGCGTCCTGGCTCGTCTGCGCCGGCTCTTCGCCGACCCCGCCACCTACAAAGATCTCGGCTATCTGTTCCTGCTGTTGCCCCTCGGGCTGGTCGAGTCGCTGGCGACGTTCACGCTGGGCGTCGTCTCCGGTGCGCTGATCACGCAGCCGATCCTGGTGCTGTTCGGCGTGCCCACCCGCGTCAGCGAGCGCCTTCTGATCGACACCTGGCCCGAGGCGCTGCCCTGGGTGCCGGCCGGGCTCGCCCTGCTCTGCGTGACGCTGTACGTCGTGCGGGGCATGGCGTGGATCCACGGCATGCTGGCCGGGGCGCTGCTCGGCGCGGGCGACGAGGCCCGGGTCAGGCACCTGCAGGCCAGCCGGGCCAGAGGTGTGGACGCCGCCGAGGCCGAGCGCCGCCGCATCGAGCGCGACCTGCACGACGGCGCCCAGCAGCGGCTGCTGGCGGTGGTGCTCGATCTCGGCAGGGCGCAGGCGAAGTTCGACACCGAGCCCGACGAGGCACGTGGGCTGCTCGCGCAGGCCCACGCGGGCACCAAGGCCGCCATCGCCGAGTTGCGCGACCTGGCACGCGGCATCTACCCGGCCATCCTCACCGACAGAGGCCTTGACGCCGCGCTGTCGGCGCTGGCCGCCCGGGCCCCGGTGCGGGTGACGGTGTCGGTGGACATCGCCGATCGTCCGCCCGCGGCCGTCGAGAGCATCGCCTACTTCATCGTCGCCGAGTCCCTGGCGAACATCGCCAAGCACTCGATGGCGACGGAGGCGTCGGTCCGGGTGGGGCGTCAGGAGCAGCGGGTGGTGGTCGAGGTGCGCGACAACGGGGTGGGCGGTGCCGGGGCGCGGCCGGGCGGCGGCCTCGCGGGCCTCGCCGACCGCGCGGCCACCATCGACGGCACGCTGACCGTCGAAAGCCCGCCGGGCGGCCCCACTCTCGTCCGCGCGGCCTTACCCTGCGAATGGTGACCTCCCCACCGACCGGCGCGGTGCACCGGCCCACGCGGTCCGGTGGCCGGCGAACCGGCGCCGGCTGAGCCGGATAATCCCGTCACGAAGCGGGCGCGCGGGTTCAGTGCGGCGGCCGGCAGGCATGGCGGTGCGGGTCACTGCGGTGATCTCGGCTGCGGCGCGCTAGAGGGGTCGTGCGGCCTGAGGTGAAGGTGAGGATGGAGGTGGACGGGTGCGGGTGGTGATCGCGGAGGACTCCGTGCTGCTGCGGGAAGGCCTGGTCAGGCTGCTCGGTGACGGCGGCATCGAGACCGTGGCCGCCGTGGGCGACGGGCCCGGGCTGGTCGAGGCGGTACGGTCGCACCGGCCCGATCTCGCGGTGGTCGATGTCCGCATGCCGCCGAGCCACACCGACGAGGGCCTGCGCGCGGCGCTGGAGGCCCGGTCCGTGCTGCCTCGTCTTCCGGTGCTCGTGCTGTCGCAGTACGTCGAGGAGCGGTACGCCGCCGAGCTCATCGGGCGGAACGCCGCCGCGGTGGGCTATCTGCTCAAGGAGCGGGTCGCCGATGTGACCGAGTTCCTCGAGGCCGTACGCCGGGTGGCGGGCGGCGGGACGGTCATCGACCCGGAGGTCGTGATCCAGTTGCTGAGCCGCCGGGGCGGCCACGAGCCCCTGGACTCCCTCACCGCCAGGGAGTCGGAGGTGCTGGCGCTGATGGCGGAGGGCCGGTCGAACAACGCGATCGCCGCGCGTCTCGGCATCAGCGACGGTGCGGTCGAGAAGCACATCTCCGGCATCTTCGGCAAGCTGGGCCTCGACCCCACACCCGATGACCATCGCCGCGTCCTCGCCGTCCTCGCCTACCTCCGCCGCGTCTGATCCCGGCGACCGCCGCCACGCCGCTGCCGTGCTCGCCTTCTCCTGCGGGTCCCATGCCGGTGATCCGCCGCCGTGTCCTCGGCCACTCCTCGCCTTGGGCGGACCTCATCCTGGCGGTCACGTTTCTCTTCGTCCGCCTGTCTTCGTCGTGTCCGAGGCCCAGGTGCGAGGGGTGACGGGGGGCTGCGCTCGGCACTGTTACCGAACTTTTGCGGTCCTGTGGGGCATTTGTGGGCAGCGGCGGTGTCCGGGGGCCTAGGCTCGGCGGGTCACCTGGGCCGCCCGAGGACAGGTGCCGGGTCCAGCCCTCGCCGGGGAATGCGCGATGGCCTGGCGAGGTTGGAGGATCTGGCACACTGGTAGCCGACCCATTCGGCGGTTCCGGTTCCCGCCCGTCCGCGTGTCACCTGACCGCGTGAGACCAAGGCGACCCGGCGGCCGCGCCAGAGAGGATTACAGATGAAGCCCGACATTCACCCGGACTATGTCACCACCCAGGTGACGTGCAGCTGTGGCAACAGCTTCACCACCCGCAGCACCGCCAAGAACGGCGTGATCCACGCCGACGTGTGCTCGGCCTGCCACCCCTTCTACACGGGCAAGCAGAAGATCCTGGACACCGGCGGCCGGGTGGCCCGCTTCGAGAAGCGTTTCGGCAAGAAGCCCGCGAGCAAGTAGCTCCGCGCCCGACGCCGGCTCGGCATCGCTCCCGCTCGCGGGAGCGATGCCCGGGTCGGCGTTCTTGGTAGAGGGCCCAGGTGGTGCAGCAAGCCGGTGGTGAAGGAAGAAGGACGCACGGTGAATCTCGACGAGTTGCTCAACGAGTATGCGGAGCTTGAGCAAAGGCTCGCCGATCCCGCTGTGCACGCCGACCAGAACCAGGCGCGCACCCTCGGCAAGCGCTACGCGCAGCTGACCCCCATCGTGTCGGCCTACCGCGAGCTCGAGAGTGTCCGCGACGACCTGCAGGCGGCCAAGGAACTCGCCGCCGAGGACGCCGCGTTCGCCGAGGAGGCCGTGCAACTGGAGGGCCGCGTCGCCCCGCTCGAAGAGCGGCTCAAACACCTGCTCATCCCGCGTGATCCCAACGATGACAAGGACATCATCATGGAGATCAAGGCGGGTGAGGGCGGCGAGGAGTCGGCGCTTTTCGCCGGCGACCTGCTCCGCATGTACCTGCGGTACGCCGAGCGCATCGGGTGGAAGGCCGAGATCATCGACGCCCAGCACTCCGATCTCGGCGGCTACAAAGACGTCACGGTCGCGGTGAAGGGCAAGGGCTCCGACGGCGTCTGGTCCCGTCTGAAGTACGAGGGCGGCGTCCACCGGGTCCAGCGCGTGCCGGTCACCGAGTCGCAGGGCCGCATCCACACCTCCGCGGCCGGCGTCCTGGTGTACCCGGAGGCGGAGGAGGTCGACGTCCAGGTCGACCCCAACGACCTGCGCATCGACGTGTTCCGCAGCTCCGGCCCCGGAGGCCAGAGCGTCAACACCACCGACTCCGCGGTGCGCATCACCCACGTGCCGACCGGTGTGGTCGTCTCCTGCCAGAACGAGAAGAGCCAGCTTCAGAACAAGGAGTCCGCGCTGCGTATCCTGCGGGCGCGGCTGCTGGCGATCGCACAGGAGGAGGCCGACGCCGCGGCCTCGGCCGAGCGCAAGTCGCAGGTGCGCACGGTCGACCGCTCCGAGCGCGTCCGCACCTACAACTATCCCGAGAACCGCATCTCCGACCACCGCGTAGGTTTCAAGGCGTACAACCTCGACCAGGTGCTGGACGGTGACCTCTCCGCGGTCATCCAGGCCCTCACCGACGCCGAGATGGCCGATAAGCTCGCGGCGCACTCCTGACCACGTGACCTCGCCCGCCCCGCCCCCCGGCACGCAGCCGGACGCGACCACGACACCGCCGACGCCCTTCACGAAAACTCCCATGACGCTGCTGATGGACGAGATAGCCCTCGCCACCGCCCGGCTCGCCGAGGCGGGGGTGCCCTCACCGCGCACCGACGCCGAGGAGATCGCCGCGTTCGTCCATGGCGTACGGCGCGGCCAGCTCCACACGGTGCCCGATTCGGAGTTCGACGCGCTTTTCTGGGAGGGCATCGCGCGGCGTGAGGCCCGCGAGCCGCTTCAGCACATCACCGGCCGGGCCTACTTCCGCTACCTGTCGCTTGAGGTGGGCCCAGGGGTGTTCGTGCCGCGTCCCGAGACCGAGGTGGTGGCGGGCTGGGCCATCGACCGGCTCCGCGAGATGGACGTGGCATCGCCCCTCGTCGTCGACCTCGGCACGGGGTCGGGCGCCATCGCCCTGTCGATCGCCCAAGAGGTCGCCCTCGCGCAGGTGCACGCGGTGGAGGTCGACCCGGTGGCCTACGGGTGGGCGAAGCGCAACATCGTCGAGCACGGGCAGGGACGGGTCTCCCTGCACCCGGAGGACCTCGCCGACTGCCTTCCCGAGCTGAACGGCCAGGTGGACCTGGTGGTCTCCAACCCGCCCTACATCCCGCCGGGGGCTGTGCCGCGCGACCCCGAGGTGCGCGACTACGACCCCTCGCGGGCCCTGTACGGCTCGGGGGAGGACGGTCTGGACGAGGTCCGGGCCGTCGAGCGCACGGCCCGGCGCCTGTTGCGCCCGGGTGGCCTGGTCGCGGTGGAGCACGCCGACCAGCAGGGGTCGGCCGTCTATCTGGAGTTCTCGGAGGACCGCGGCTGGCGGGACGCGCGCGACCACGCCGACCTGGCCGGCCGCGACCGGTTCGTCACGGCCCGCTACGGCCAAGAATGATCGCAGGGCGGGGGATCCCGGCTCTGACCGGCCCGCCCACGTGGGAGGATGACAAGTCGTGAGCCGACGTTATGACTGTTCCACCGCCGAGCAGCGCGCCGCGGGCATCGCCGACGCCGCGGCCGCCATCCGGGCCGGTGAGCTGGTGGTGATCCCGACGGACACCGTCTACGGCATCGGGGCCGACGCCTTCACGCCCTTTGCCGTCAACGCCCTCCTCGAGGCCAAGGGACGCGGCAGGGACATGCCCGTTCCCGTCCTGGTCGGCACCGTACGCGCCGCCACCGCCCTCATCGAGGACCTCGGCACCTACGGGCAGGACCTCATCGACACCTTCTGGCCCGGGCCCCTGACGATCATCTGCCGGGCGAGCCGCTCCCTCAACTGGGACCTCGGCGAGACCAAGGGCACCGTGGCGGTGCGCATGCCGCTGCACGTCGTCGCCCTTGAGCTGCTCAAGGAGACCGGTCCGATGGCGGTCAGCAGCGCCAACCGGTCGGGCGCGCCGCCCGCGACGACCGCGGCCGGCGCCGAGGAGCAGCTTGGAGAGTCCGTCGCGGTCTACCTGGACGGCGGCGCCTGCGCCGACACCACGCCCTCGACGATCATCGACCTGACGACGGCCGTCCCGCGGGTGCTGCGCCAGGGCGCCATCCCGGTGGAGAAGCTGCGCGGCGTCATCGGGTACGTCGCCACCGACGCGGCCCCTGACACCGACGTCTCCGGCCTGACGGGCGCGCGGCAGGCCCTCGCCGAGGCCGCCGAGCCCATCGGCGAGGCCGAGCCGGAAGACACGTCCAAGCCCGACGAGATCGTCACATCCGACAAGACGGCGAAGCCCGGCGGCGCCGTCACGTCCGACGACGCCACCACCGCGTCCGTCGAGACCGAGAAGCCCGACGAGACCGAGAAGCCCGACGACACCCTCAAGGGTGACGACACCGCCAAGAGCGACAGGGCGATCACGGGTGGCGTGGAGACGCACACGGGCGACGAAGGCCGGTCCGACAAGCGCCCGTGATGGCGGTGGCCGGGTTGTGACCGCCGTGACTCATGCCGTATGGCTATCGTGCGGACTCGGGGTCGAGATGCCTCAGTAGCGTGAGGTGCGTCTGTGCTCTTGAGCGACGGCCGATGGCGAGAGAGCATGGCTGCGAGCGGGCGCGAGTCTTCTCTGGAGGCGCACCAGAGGAGCGGCGGTCACGACCACGGGAGACGCCCATGGGCAAGCTGGACGGAATGGACCCCAAGCTGGTCCGTGAGCTGTTGGCCGAAGTGGGGCGCGCGGGCAAGCAGATGCGCGGCGTCGAGGGCCGTGTCACCCAGCTGACCAGCGCCGCCGGCCTTTCCGTGCCGACCACGTACCGGCCGGCCCAGGTGGCGGACGCCGGCGAGGCGTTCGTCCGTGATGTCAGCGCCCGGGTCGTCCTGCTCGAGAAGAAGGTGAAGCAGAACGACACGGTGACCGGGCCCAAGAACATGGGCCAGAAGGCTCCCGACAAACACGACGACAAGAACGACAAGAACGACAAGAACGACAAGAACGACAAGACCCATACCGCCGACCAGGACGGGCATCCCACGTCCGACAAGGGCGACAAGGACGACGCCCCCAAGGCCAAGAACGAGAAGGGCGGCCCGCCGAAGGTCGAGAAGATCGACAAAGACGACGCCCTCAAGCACGACAAACACGACAAGAACGACGCGCCCAAGGCCGACAAGCACGACAAGAATGACGCGCCGAAGGCCGACAAGCACGATGCGCCGACGTCCGACCCCCAGGACAAGACTCACAAGGTCGACACGCACCCCGACCAGCAGGAGAAGACCGAAAAGCAGCAGCCGCCAAAGGCCGAAAAGCCCGACGCCACCCCACGGCACGACCCCGCGCCCAAGCACGATCCCGCGCCTAAGCACGATCCCGCGCCTAAGCACGATCCCGCGCCTAAGCA
>NZ_JBSGDZ010000011.1:0-139832 GCF_053602655.1 Sphaerisporangium sp. NPDC004334 | reverse complement strand
GCACGATCCTGCGCCTAAGCACGATCCTGCGCCTAAGCACGATCCTGCGCCTAAGCACGATCCTGCGCCTAAGCACGATCCTGCGCCTAAGCACGATCCTGCGCCTAAGCACGACCCGACGCCCCGTGTGGATTCGGGGCCTCAGGGAGGCGAGCCGCAGTACGTCGAGCCCACTGACGGCAACCCGCAGGGCGGCCCGGACAGCCAGGCTCCCCTTACTCCTCCCGAGCAGCCCGACACGCCCGACCAGCAGCCCCACGCAGTCGATCAGCGTCCCGACGCGCCACAGCACCAGTCGCCTGTCCCGGATCAGCCGCCCTCGACCCCCGACCAACAACCGGGTGCGCCGGACCAGCAGCCGAACACGGTGGATCAGCGTCCTGACGCGCCGCAGCAGCAGTCGCCTGGACCCGATCAGCAGCCGGATGGCGTGCATCAGCAGCCGTCGGTCCCTGATCAGCAGCCGAGTGCGCCGGACCAGCAGCCGAACGCGGTCGATCAGCGCCCCGACGCGCCGCAGCAGCAGCCGAGTGCGCCGGATCAGCATCAGCCGTCGGCTCCGGATCATCAGCCGAGCGCGGTGGATCAGCGCCCCGACGCGCCGCAGCAGCAGTCGCCTGTTCCTGACCAGCAGCCGAATGGGGTGGATCAGCAGCCGTCGGTTCCTGATCAGTACCAGCCGTCGGGCCTTGATCAGCAGCCGCATGGGGTGGAACAGCGGCCTGATGGGCCGGTGCAGGGGCCGGATGTGGGGGATGGGCAGCTTGATACCCCTAAGGTGGACAATCCTCATGACATCGACACCTCGCAGGAGCGGACGCGGGTGATCGACGTCGACGGGGTGCGTGTCGTCGAGGTGACCATGAAGCCGCCGAGCGGGGAGTACCTGCGCTGGCTGGTGCAGAACATGGACAAGATCCCGCCGATGGACCAACCGGTGATCGTGCCGCCGGACGGGGCGCACCCGGGGCATCCGCACCCGGATGGTCATGTCGGCCACATCCAGCCCCACGAGCCGTCCGGTACGGCCAAGCCGTCAGCGCCGCTTCCGCCGGACTCGCCCCACTCGTCCGCCGACGCCGCTTCGTCGACGTCCGCCGGCAATTCCGGTCCGGTGGCTTCCGGGGTCGCTGAGGGTGGCCATGAGGCTCTACAGGGGCACGTGGAGCCGGGTGAGCAGGTCCGGTCGGGTCTGTACTCGCCGTCGGAAGGTGAGGCCCGTCACGGCCATTTCGGCGCCTACGGAGGGCACGCCGCCACGTTCGCGGCCGGTGACCCGTACGAGAATGGGGCCGGTGACCCGTATGAGGACGGGGGCGGTGGCCTGTACGAGGACGGGGACTCCGGTTCGTCGTCGCGGGGCAGGTTCGATCCGTCGTCCGGTTCGTGAAGGAGGGCCGCCAGAGATGTACGCCGATCCCCCGGCTCCGCAGCCGCTCCAGCCCGGAGAGAGCCCGCCCGGCTCGGCCGACCCGTTCAGCCCGGACGGGCAGGCGACGAGCTGGCGGTTCAACCCCGAGTACCAGAAGCTCATCGACCTGTGGCAGCAGGTGATGCCGATGCTGGAGCAGCTCACCACCTCGCTGGACAAGGCGCAGCAGATGGCCCGCAGCAGGGATGTCTGGGACGCGCCGGTCGCCGAGCGCTACGTCCAGGACATGAGCGAGTGGCGCAACCGCCTGAGCATGTACCGCCAGTCGGTGCTCTCGGCGATCAGCGACCAGGCCGCGGACACTCCGCGCTGGGTCCCGGTCGCGGCCGGCGCCCCCCACGCCTACAGCTGACCCGCTCAGTGGCCGACCCGCTCAGTGGCCGACCCGCTCAGTGGCCGACCCGCAGTAGCCGACCCGCTCGGTCGTTGCCCGGAGCATCTGTTCGTACCATCGGCCGGCCTACGCTATCGGCCGCTCAGAACCGCCGGCCGCTTAGAACCGGGGCCGATCCGAACCGCCGGTCGGTCGGGGCGGTCGGCCGGTCCGGGCTCGCGGCCGGTCGGGACGATCGCCGATCGTCGGTGGGTGCGGATGGCGATGAGGGCGGGCTTACAGTGGGGAGATCGGTGTCCTTACCACGCGCGGGTCCGTGCGAGGGGAAGGAGTGGTGAGCCAGCCATGCACGCGAGACGGCCTGACCACGAATCACCCGGCCCGGGCGACCGCCCTGACCGCGACTCCGCGCCGGATGCGCGTCCTGTCCAAGACTTCGCCGCGAATGCGCGTCCAGAGCGCGCCCCCGCCGACGATGCGCGTTCTGAGCGCGAACCGGCGCAAGGGGGAGGTGGCTCTCGCGCTTCTGTTCAGGGTGGACGGGGTGACGGAAAGTTCTATGGGCCCGACTTCGGGGAGTTGCGGCGGCGCGATCCGGAGATGGCGCAGGTGCTGCTCGACGAGCTCGACCGGCTTCGCGGCGGGTTGCAGCTGATCGCCAGCGAGAACTACGCCTCGCCCGCCGTCATCGCGGCTCTCGGGTCCACGCTGACCAACAAGTACGCCGAGGGCTACCCGGGCAGGCGGTACTACGGCGGCTGCGAGGTGGTGGACCGGGCCGAGCTGCTGGCGATCGAGCGGGCGAAGGCGCTGTTCGGGGCCGATCACGTCAACGTCCAGCCGCATTCGGGCGCGTCGGCGAACCTCGCCGCGTACGCCGCGCTGCTCCGGCCGGGGGACACGGTGCTGGCGATGGCGCTGTCGCACGGCGGCCACCTCACCCACGGCTCCAAGGTGAACTTCTCCGGCCGCTGGTTCGACGTGGTGGCCTACGGGGTGCGGCGCGACACCGAGATGATCGACTACGACGAGGTCCGCGATCTCGCGCTGCGGCACCAGCCGAAGATGATCATTTGTGGCGCCACCGCCTACCCCCGGCTCATCGACCACGCGGTGTTCCGCGGGATCGCCGACGAGGTGGGCGCGTGGCTGCTGGTGGACGCCGCGCACACCATCGGCCTGGTGGCCGGCAGGGCGGTGCCCTCGCCGGTGCCGCACGCCGACGTGGTGACGTTCACGACGCACAAGGCGATGCGCGGGCCGAGGGGCGGCGGCATCCTGTGCACCTCCGAGCTGGCCTCGCGCATCGACCGGGCGGTCTTCCCCTTCACCCAGGGCGGCCCGCTGATGCACGCGGTCGCGGCCAAGGCGGTGGCATTCGGAGAGGCGCTGCGGCCGGAGTTCCGCGCGTACGCCGCGCAGGTCATCGTGAACTGCCGCGCGCTGACCGACGCGCTGGCGGCCGAGGACATGCGCCCGGTGTCCGGCGGCACCGACACCCATCTGGCGCTCATCGACCTGCGCGGCGTCGGGGTGACCGGCGCGGCGGCCGAGCAGAGCTGTGCGCGGGCGGGCGTCATCCTCAACCGCAACGCGATCCCCTACGACCCGGAACCGCCGACGGTGACCTCGGGCATCCGGGTCGGCACACCGTGCGTGACGACGCAGGGCATGGGGGTCAGCGAGATGAAGGAGATCGGATCGATGGTGGCGCAGGCCGTGCGTCATCCGGGTGCGATAGCGTCGGTGGCCGAGAGGGTGACGCAGCTCACGCGGGGTCACCCGGCATATCCACGTGGTTAATGTGCAGTTCTGTGTAATTTTCCGGTCACATCTGACCGAACAATCCGGGAAACTGGGGTCTGTGCGCGAATACCTCCTCATGGCGTCGGTGGCAGCGGTGGTCACCTACCTGCTGGTCCCGCTGGTCAGGGTTTTCGCCCTGCGCATCGGGGCCGCGCCCGAGATCCGCGAGAGAGACGTGCACACCGTCCGCACCCCTCGGCTGGGCGGCCTGGCGATGTACGCCGGCATGCTCGCGGGGCTGTTCGTGGCGAGCCGGCTGGACCACATCGGCGAGAAGCTCGCCGACCCGCGCATGGGCGACGGCCACACGGTCATCGCCCTGGCCCTCGCGGGCGGGGTCATCGTGGTCATCGGCTTCCTGGACGACTGGTGGGGCATGGACGCCTTCGTCAAGCTCGGCGGCCAGATCGCCGCGGCGGGGCTGCTGGTCGCCTTCAAGCTGACCCTGCTGTGGATTCCGCTGCCGAACGGCCAGACGGTCAGCCTGGACAACACGCTGACAACGATCATCACGATCATGGTGGTGGTCGTCGCCATCAACGCGGTGAACTTCGTGGACGGCCTGGACGGCCTGGCGGCGGGCATCGTCTGCATCGCGGCGATGGCGACCTTCGCCTGGACCGTCGCGCTGACCGACAGCCTCGACCAGGGGCGCCTCAGCATCACGGCGGCCATCACGGCCATCCTCATCGGCATGTGCCTGGGCTTCCTGCCGCACAACTTCCACCCCGCCAAGATCTTCATGGGTGACACCGGGGCGATGCTGATCGGCCTGGTGCTGGCGACCTCGGTCGTCACGGTGACCGGCACGGTCGACTACAACGGGGCGGCCGGCGACATCAACCGCTTCCCGGTCGTCCTGCCCATCCTGCTCCCGCTCGCGGTGATGGTTCTCCCGCTGGCCGACCTGATCATGGCGGTGGTGCGGCGCACGTCCTACGGCAAGTCGCCGTTCGCGCCCGACCGCGGCCACCTGCACCACCGCCTGCTGCAGATCGGCCACTCGCACCGGCGCACGGTGCTGATCATGTACGCGTGGACGTTCCTGTTCGCCGCGACGGTCGTGGGTCTGTCGGTCGGCGGGGTGCCGCTGATCGTCTTCCCGGTCGTCGTGCTGCTGGCGCTGGCCGTGCTGGTGATGATGGGCCTTCCCCTGTGGCGGTCCGGCCGGGGCGGGCGCGGTGGCGGCGTCCGCGCCACGCGCCGGGGGCCGGCTCCCGACGCCGGGCCGGCGGCCGAGGACCCATCGGTGCCCGGGACGGCAGGCGCTTCCCACGTCACGGCCACCAGCGGCTGACCCGGCCTGCATCCGAGCCGGCATCCGGGCCTGCGCGCAGATCATCTTCTGCTCTCGCCCGGGCGTTCACCTGCACGAAAGCGCAGGTAAAGGCGGCACTCCCTGAGCTTGTGATATCTTTCACTAGCAGTGGGCCCGGCAAGGCCCGGGCAACGCCAGCCCTGTAAGGTAGCAATCGCTCGCTTGACAACTTATGCCCTGGAGCACCGATGCAGGACAACGATCTCCGAATACTCAGAGCGGCCGTGATCCCGACGGCTCTGGTCGGCCTGATCGCTGTGGTGGCCGCCGCGTTCCTCGCGGGCTCCAAGGGCGCGCTCGGCTCGGGCATCGGGGTGCTCGTCGTGGTCGCCTTCTTCACCATCAGCCTGATCGCCGTCGCCTACGCCGCGCGCATCTCTCCGACGATCATGATGGCCGCGGCGATGGGCACCTACCTGGTGAAGATCCTGCTGCTCGCGGTGCTGCTCGAACGCTTCGCCGACGCCACCACGTGGGATCCGCAGTCGTTCAGCCTGACCGTCATCGCCTGCACCATCTGCTGGACCATCGGCGAGGCGCGCGGTTTCCTGCGTCTTCGCATGCTCTATGTCGATCCCGAGGTCAAAGTTCCCGGCCAGGTCGAGGAGAAGAGGTGAGCCGTCATGCTCCGCACCGCCGCTTCCCTTACACTCTCATCGGCAGACGAGGTTCGGCCGGTCACCGTCGGGCCCCCGAGATGACGATCTCTCGAGGCTGGCTCGATATGACTAGTCACAGCCGCGCCTGCTATTGTCGCGTGCGCGGTAAACAAGGTCGGGGAACATCTGTCGGAGCCATCGAGCCCTGGCCTCCTCGCCCTCTTTCTACTTCTCATCCGGTCCGCCCGTCCGCGGCGAGGTCACCGGATGGCCACTTGACCGATCAACACGACGAAGGGAATGACGAGTGAGCGCCACGCTGACGCCTCTCGCCTCCGATGAGTTCCAGGCTCCGGGGCTCGGCATTTTCGACTGGCCGCCGCTCGTCGAAGGTCAGGCCTGGTTCAACAAGCCGGCCCTCCTCGCGCTGGTCGGCACGCTGCTGGTCATGGTGCTCACCTACTTCGCGTTCTCCCGGCCGAAGCTCGTGCCGCGAGGGTTCCAGAACGCCGGTGAGCTCGCCTACCAGTTCGTCCGCGAGCAGATCGCCCGGCCGAACCTCGGCAAGGACAGCGACCGCTGGATGCCGCTGCTGTTCACCCTGTTCCTGTTCGTGCTGGTCATGAACCTGTTCGGGTCGGTCATCTTCATCCAGTTCCCCGTGATGTCGCGCATCGGCTACCCGGCGATCCTGTCGATCTTCGTCTGGCTGCTGGTGATGTACCTGGGCATCAAGCACCAGGGGCCCATCGGCTTCTTCAAGAACGTGATGTTCCCCCCCGGGCTGCCCGGCTGGATCTACGTGCTGGTCGCGCCCATCGAGTTCATCTCGACCTTCTTCCTGCGCCACATCACCCACGCGGTCCGGCTGTTCGCCACCATGATGGCCGGCCACCTGATCATCGCGCTGTTCTCCGAGGTCGGCTGGCACTTCCTGGCCACCAACCTGACTCCGCTCGGCGCGCCGCTCGGCATCCTGGGCGTCGCGATGACCATCCTGCTGACCGCCTTCGAGATCTTCATCCAGGCGCTGCAGGCCTACGTGTTCGCGCTGCTCGCGGCGATGTTCATCAACGACGCGCTGCACCCGGCCCACTGAGACCCGCCCTCTGCGGCACCCCTTCCGTTAGCCCCGCCCGACACCTCCGGTGGGCACACACCCACTGGTCGATAGAAAAGGAAAACCACGCATGTCTGCTGCTGTTCTCGCCGAAGTGACCGGCAACCTCGGTTCCATCGGTTACGGCCTGGCGGCGATCGGCCCCGGCATCGGCATCGGCATCATCTTCGGCCAGGGCGTGCAGGCCATCGCCCGCCAGCCGGAGGCCTACGGCTTGATCCGTCAGAACATGATCCTGGGCTTCGTTTTCGCCGAGGCGCTCGCGCTGATCGGTATTGCGCTCGCGTTCGCCTTCCGGGCCTGACAGACGACCGGCTCTGAAGGAAGGCGGCATTCATGTACGCGCTAGCGGCAGAGGAAGCGACCAACCCACTCCTGCCTGACCTGGCCGAAATGGTCATCGGCGGGGTGTCGTTCCTGGTCGTTCTGTTCTTCATCGGCCGCCTCCTTGTGCCCCGCATCCAGAAGACCCTGGAGATGCGGACCGAGGCCATCGAAGGCGGCCTCAAGAAGGCCGAGGAGGCCCAGGCCGAAGCCCAGCAGACGCTGGAGGACTACCGGGCCAAGCTGGCCGAGGCCCGTCACGAGGCCGCCCGCATGCGCGAGGAGGCCCGCGAGCAGGCCGCGCAGATCAAGGCCGAGCTGCGCGAGGAGGCCCAGGCCGAGGCGCGCCGTCTCATCGAGGCGGCGCACGCCCAGATCGAGGCCGACCGCCAGCAGGCCTTCACCCAGCTGCGCGCCGAGCTCGGCCGCCTGTCCATCGAGCTGGCGAGCCGCATCGTCGGCGAGTCGCTGGAGAACCAGGCCCGGCAGAGCGGCGTCGTGGACCGCTTCCTCGATGAGCTGGAGTCCGCCGGCGAGGCGGCGGTGCGCTGATGAGGGGCCTGAGCCGTAGTTCGTTCGCCGAGGTCGAAGAGCGCTTCAACGCGGTCGCGGCCTCGGCAGACCTCGGTCGGCTGGCGCAGGATCTCGGCGCGGTCGCCGTCCTGCTCGACAACGAGCACGGGCTGCGGCGCAACCTCGCCGACCCGGCCCGCCCGGTGGAGCGCAAGGCCGAGGTCGTCCGCGGCCTGCTCGGCGGCAAGATCGCCGAAGCCGCGCTGGAGACCGTCATCGCGGCCGTCTCGGCGCGGTGGTCCAGGTCGCCCGACCTGTCGGACGCCCTGGAGCGGCTCAGCGTCATCGCCTCGGCCGCCGAGGCCGAGTCGGCGAGCAGGCTCGACGACGTCGAAGACGAGTTGTTCCGCTTCGGCCGCATCGTCGAGGCCAACCCCGCGCTGCGCATGGCGCTGGTCGACCCCGCCGTCCCGGCGGACGCCAAGCGGGGGCTGGTCGCCGACCTGCTGCGCGACAGGGTGGCGCCGACGTCCCTGCGCCTGGTCACGCAGCTCGTGCTGCACCCGCGAGGACGTAGTTTGGAACGTGGGCTGGAGGAGTACGGCCAGCTCGTGGCGGAGCAGCGGCAGCAACTTGTCGCCGTGGTGCGCAGCGCGGTCCCGCTGACCGACGCGCAGAAGCAGCGCCTCACCGCCTGGTTGCGCACCACCTACGGACGGGACGTCCACCTCAACACCGAGGTGGACCCGCGGGTGCTCGGTGGGTTCTCGGTCCGGCTCGGTGACGAGCTGATCGACACCACGATCGCAGGACGTATTGAAGAAGTCCGCCGCCGGTTGGCCGGCTAGCAGTGTCAGGGCGGCCGATGATTAGGGAGACTGAAAAGAGATGTCGGAGCTGACGATCCGGCCGGACGAGATCCGGGACGCGCTTGAGCGCTTCGTTCAGGCGTACGAGCCGGAAGGCGCCGCGCGCGAGGAGATCGGGACCGTCGTCGACGCCGGCGACGGCATCGCCCACATCTCCGGCCTTCCTTCCGCGATGGCGAACGAGCTGCTGGAGTTCGAGGACGGTACGCGCGGTCTGGCGCTGAACCTGGATGTCCGCGAGATCGGCGCGGTCATCCTGGGCGAGTTCAGCGGCGTCGAGGAGGGCCAGTCGGTCCGCCGGACGGGCGAGGTCCTGTCCGTGCCGGTCGGCGACGGCTTCCTCGGCCGCGTGGTCGACCCGCTGGGCAACCCGCTCGACGGCAAGGGCGCCATCGAGGCCGAGCGGCGTCGTCCGCTCGAGCTGCAGGCCCCCTCCGTCGTCCAGCGGCAGCCGGTGAAGGAGCCGCTGCAGACCGGCCTCAAGGCGATCGACGCCATGACGCCGATCGGCCGCGGCCAGCGCCAGCTGATCATCGGTGACCGCGGCACGGGCAAGACCGCGATCGCCGTGGACACCATCCTCAACCAGCGCGAGAACTGGGCCACCGGCGACCCGACCAAGCAGGTCCGCTGCGTCTACGTCGCGATCGGCCAGAAGGGCTCGACGATCGCGCAGGTCCGGGCACGCCTGGAGGAGGCGGGCGCGATGGAGTACACCACCATCGTCGCCGCCCCGGCCTCCGACCCGGCCGGCTTCAAGTACCTGGCGCCCTACACCGGTTCGGCCATCGGCCAGCACTGGATGTACCAGGGCAAGCACGTGCTCATCGTGTTCGACGACCTGACCAAGCAGGCCGACGCCTACCGCGCCGTGTCCCTGCTGCTGCGCCGTCCGCCGGGCCGCGAGGCGTTCCCCGGCGACGTCTTCTACTTGCACTCCCGTCTGCTGGAGCGCTGCGCCAAGCTGTCGGACGACCTCGGCGCGGGTTCGATGACCGGTCTGCCGATCATCGAGACCAAGGGCAACGACGTCTCGGCGTTCATCCCGACCAACGTGATCTCCATCACCGACGGTCAGTGCTTCCTGGAGACCGACCTGTTCAACTCGGGCGTCCGCCCGGCGATCAACGTCGGTGTCTCGGTGTCCCGAGTCGGCGGCTCGGCGCAGATCAAGGCGATGCGCAAGGTCGCCGGCACGCTGCGCCTGTCGCTGTCGCAGTACCGCGACCTGGAGGCCTTCGCGGCCTTCGCCTCCGACCTGGACGCGGCCTCCCGCGCCCAGCTCGAGCGCGGCGCCCGTCTGGTCGAGCTGCTCAAGCAGCCCCAGTACACGCCGTTCCCGGTGGAGAAGGAGGTCGTCTCGGTCTGGGCCGGCACCAGCGGCGAGCTGGACGACGTCCCGCTCGAGGACATCCGGCGCTTCGAGACCGAGTTCCTGGAGACCCTCTCCACCTCCTACAAGGGCGTCCTGGACGCCATCCGGGAGACCAGGGAGCTCGGCGACGACACCGTCACCACCCTCAAGGACGCGATCACCGAGTTCAAGAAGGGCTTCCAGACCTCCTCCGGTGAGATGCTGGTGCAGGACGAGCCCGTCGAGGCCCTGAGCGCGGACGAGGTCGGCCAGGAGAAGATCGTGAAGCACGTCCGCCCGACCGAGAAGAAGTAGCCCATGGGTGCCCAGCTAAGACTGCTGCGGCGGCGGATCCGGTCGGTCAGGTCCACGGCGAAGATCACGCGCGCCCAGGAGCTCATCGCCTCGTCCCGCATCATCAAGGCGCAGCAGCGCATGGAGGCGGCCGTCCCGTACGAGCGCGAGATCACTCGCGCGGTGTCGGCCGTCCTGAGCAACAGCGCCGACATCGACCACCCGCTGACGGTCGCCAAGGAGCGGCCGTCCACGGCGGGCGTGCTGATCGTCACCAGCGACCGCGGCTTCGCCGGAGGCTTCAACGCCAACATCCTGCGCGAGGCCGAGGCGCTGGCCGGTCACCTGCGCGGCCGCGGCATCGAGATCAAGCCGTTCGTCGTCGGGCGCAAGGGCATCACCTGGCACCGCTTCCGCAGCCGGGAGATGAGCGGAGAATGGTCGGGCTTCTCCGACAGCCCCGCCTACGCCCACGCCAAGGAGATCGCCGGCGCGCTGGTCTCGGCCTTCGAGGACGAGAACGGCATCGACGAGATCCACGTCGTCTACACCGGGTTCGTCTCGATGCTGACGCAAGAGGTGCAGGTCAAGCGCATCCTGCCGCTCGAGGTGGAGGAGACCACCGAAGAGCCGGCCGAGGGCCCGCTGCCGTACTACGAGTTCGAGCCGACCGCGGGCGAGGTGCTCAACCAGCTCCTTCCCCGCTACATCGAGTCGCGCATCTTCAACGCGCTGCTGCAGTCGGCCGCTTCGGAGCACGCCTCGCGTCGCCGGGCGATGAAGTCGGCGACCGACAACGCCAACGAGCTCATCCGCGCGTTCACCCAGCAGATGAACCAGGCTCGTCAGGCCGAGATCACCCAGGAAATCAGCGAGATCGTCGGTGGAGCGAACGCGCTCGCCGACGCCTCTGCGGGGAAAGAGTGAGAAACCACAATGACTGTTGAGACCGTCGCGACCGCCGTAGGTCGTGTGGCCCGCGTCACGGGTCCCGTCGTCGACGTGGAGTTCCCCGTCGAGGCCATGCCGGACATCTACAACGCCCTTACCGTCGAGGTGGCCCTCGGCGGCGAGAGTAAGACGCTGACCATGGAGGTCGCCCAGCACCTGGGTGACAACCTGGTCCGCGCCATCTCCATGCAGCCCACCGACGGCCTGGTGCGGGGCGCCGCCGTCACCGACAGCGGCGGCCCCATCTCGGTGCCGGTCGGCGACGTCGTCAAGGGCCACGTGTGGAACGCCCTCGGCGAGCCGCTGGACACCGACAAGGCGTCGCTGCAGGTCAACGAGCGCTGGGGCATCCACCGGAAGTCGCCGGCGTTCGACACCCTGGAGTCGCGCACCGAGATGCTGCCCACCGGCATCAAGGTCATCGACCTGCTCACCCCGTACGTCAAGGGTGGCAAGATCGGCCTGTTCGGCGGCGCCGGCGTCGGCAAGACCGTCCTCATCCAGGAGATGATCCGCCGCGTCGCGCTGAAGTTCTCCGGCACGTCGGTGTTCGCCGGCGTCGGCGAGCGCACCCGCGAGGGCAACGACCTGTGGCTGGAGATGGACGAGGCGGACGTCCTGAAGGACACCGCCCTGGTGTTCGGCCAGATGGACGAGCCGCCGGGCACCCGCCTGCGCGTCGCCCTGTCGGCCCTCACCATGGCCGAGTACTTCCGCGACGTCCAGAAGCAGGACGTGCTGCTGTTCATCGACAACATCTTCCGGTTCACCCAGGCCGGTTCCGAGGTGTCGACGCTGCTCGGGCGCATGCCCTCCGCCGTGGGTTACCAGCCGACGCTGGCCGACGAGATGGGCGTCCTCCAGGAGCGCATCACCTCCACCCGCGGTCACTCGATCACCTCCATGCAGGCGATCTACGTCCCCGCGGACGACATCACCGACCCGGCCCCGCACAACGCGTTCGCGCACCTCGACGCGCAGACCGTTCTGTCCCGGCCGATCTCGGAAAAGGGCATCTACCCCGCGGTGGACCCGCTCGACTCCAGCTCCCGCATCCTCGACCCGCAGGTCGTCGGCGAGGAGCACTACCGGGTCGCCCAGGAGACCAAGCGCATCCTGCAGAAGTACAAGGAACTGCAGGACATCATCGCCATCCTGGGCATCGACGAGCTCTCCGAAGAGGACCGCGTCACCGTGCAGCGGGCCCGCCGCATCGAGCGCTTCCTGTCCCACCCGATGTACGCCGCCGAGGCGTTCACCGGCCAGCCGGGAGAGTTCGTGCCGGTCGAGGAGACCATCCACTCCTTCAAGGGTCTGTGCGAGGGCGAGTACGACCACCTGCCCGAGCAGGCGTTCTTCATGGTCGGCGGCATCGACCAGGCCATCGCCAAGGCCAAGGAACTGGCCCGCTGACGACGGAATGCCGGTACGGTCGCGCCGTACCGGCATTCGAGGAAGGTGTGTGATGGCAAAGCTCCGCATCGGAGTGGTGTCGCCGGAACGTGAGATCTGGTCCGGCGAGGCCGACATGGTGATTGCCAAGACCGTGGACGGCGAGATCGGTATTATGCCGAATCACGCGCCCGTGCTCGGTGTCCTCGTCGAGGGCGGCGTCCTGCGCATCCGGCGCGGCGACGGTGACGACGTCATCGCCGCCGTGCACGGCGGTTTCATCTCGGTGGCCAACAACGACGTGTCGGTGCTGGCCGAGACGGCCGAGCTCGGCTCCGAGGTGGACGTCGCGTCGGCGCGCGACGCGCTCCAGCGGGCGCTCGCCTCCGTCGAGGCCGACAACGAGGACGCCGAGGCCCAGATCGAGGCCAAACGTGCTCGGGCCCGGCTGCGTGCGGCCGGCGAAGAGGTCTGATAAATACACCGACATGAACGTGGGGGCGGCAATGGCGGCGCTTGACATACTGGTGAGCGTTGTGGTCATCGCCGCCCTGATCGTTCTGCGCGGGGTGCTGCTGGCACGATCCCGCGGGAACGTCGTATGTAGTCTGCGGACCAAAGACCGCGCATGGAGGAGCGGAGTGGCCCGCTACGCGGGCGGAGAGCTCCATTGGATCCCTTTCCTGGGACTGCGACTGAGGCCGCGCCACGCTATCGCGAGGCGCGGCCTCACCGTTTCCACCCGCCGCCCCCTCGCCGGCGACGAGGGCCCCGCCGGCTACTGGACCGTCGACTGCGCGGGCGTGTCCCTCGCGATGAGCGAGGACGCCCTCACCGGCTTCCTCGCCTGGGTCGAGTCCGCCCCACCCAGCGCCCACCTCGACGCGGCGTGATATTCGCCCCGCTCCGCTCGGCGAGCTCGGGGCGCCTTTGAGGCGGCGTCCTTCGTCGTCGTTCACGAGCGCTCGTTCCTCGCACTCGCTCTCTCCTCCTCAGAACACCGCCGCGCCCCGAGCGGGTTCCTTGGCCGATCCGTTGGAATCGTGCGACGGGCTCGGGGGATCCGGCTGTGGTTCTTCTTGACGGGGGTTGGGGTCAGCGGGTGGCGCCGGGTTTCCAGAGGAGTTCGGTGCCGTCCGCGGTGATGCGGCACAGGATGAACATCAGGTCGCTCAGGCGGTTGAGGTAGGTCGCGGTCAGCGGGTTGACGTCGTCGTGGGCCGCGAGGGCCGCCCAGGCCGTGCGCTCGGCCCGCCGGACGACGGTGCGGGCGACGTGCATGAGCGCCGTGCCGGGGGTGCCGCCGGGAAGGATGAAGCTGCGCAGGGGCTTCAGCCGCTCGTTGAACCGGTCGCACTGGGCTTCCAGCCACTCCACGTACGACGGCTCGACGCGCAGCGGCGGGAACTCCGGGTCGGGCGTGACCGGCGTGCACAGGTCCGCTCCGACGTCGAACAGCTCGTTCTGCACGCGGGACAGCACCTCGGCGACCTCAGCGGGCAGGTTTCCCATGGCCATGGCGACGCCGATCGCGGCGTTGGCCTCCTCGACGTCGGCGTAGGCGGCGAGCCGGGGGTCGGTCTTGTGCGTGCGGCTCATGTCGCCGAGGTTCGTGCTGCCGTCGTCTCCCGTGCGCGTATAGATCTTGGAGAGGACGACCGGCTTGTCGTTGTCAGCTCGCGTCATGCCGCCCAGCGTAATCCGGGTGCCCGATCCGCCTGCCCGCGCGGGCCGCGCGCGTGCGGCGGTGCTCGGCCGGACGCCCGCGACGTGCGGTTTCACCAGGAGCGAGGCATGAGGCACGCCGAAGCGGGCAGGGAGACGATGCGGCCTCGACAGGTCGCCGGACATGAGGAGGCGGCATGCGAGGCCGGATGGGTCCGGGTTGCCAGGAGGTCCACGTCGGGTCCCGGCTCGATGTGGGTACCGTCGCGGAGCTGCGGCCGCGCCTGCACGAGGCGGTCGAGAGCGGCGAGGGTGACATGTTCGTCGATCTCTCCGGCCTGGAGATGATCGACTCGGCCGGCCTGGGGGTTCTCGTCGGCACGCATCGCCGTGCGCTACGCGCGGGTCGCCGCCTCGTCCTGCGGGGAGTGCCGCCGCGGGTCATGCGGGTGCTCGCCATCACCCGGTTGCACCGGGTGCTGCGGGTCGAGCTGCCCGTGGCCGCGGTGGCCTAGTCACGCGTCCGCCGCGCGCCGGGGGCGCGCGGGCCCGGGAGCAGGGCCCGGGAGCAGGGCCCGGGAGCACGGTCCAGGAGCGCGGGTCGGGGGCGCCGGGCGGGTACGGCTCGGGCGTTCGCCGGGCGCTCAGGTGCCGAAGGAGCGGCGGAAGATGTGGACGGCCGTCTCGATGAGGTGGTCCAGGGGCGGGCGTTCCTCGGCCAGCACCCACTCGATCAGCAGCTCCTGCAGCGCGCCCACCACCCCGAGGGCGAGCAGGTGGGTCAGGTCCGGCAGGCCGTCCGGCAGGTCTCCCAGGCTCTGTTCGATGATCTCGGTGAAGCCCTTGACCGCGCGCTGCCGGTGGGCGGTGAGGATGTCGCCCGCCCGCCGCACCTCAAGGTGCATGATGCGGGCGCGGCGCAGGTCCCGGGTGACGAAGGTGATGTACTCCCTGATGCCCGCGCAGATCCGGCTGTCGGGGTCGGGCGGCGCCTCGCCGATGGCCTTGGAGACCGCGAGGATGGTCTCCTCGACGCAACGGTCGTACACGGCGCGCATAAGATCTTCGCGACCCGTGAAACATTCATAGAAAGCACGGTTGGAGATGCGCGCCGAGGCGCACAGCCGCTCGATCGTGGTCGCGGTGAAGCCCGCGCCGGCGAACAGCGTGTAGGCGGCGGTCAGCAGCCGTTCCCTGCGGTCGGCTAATCGCTGCTCCGCTGTCATTCCGCGGTAGTCGCGTCCGGTCGCCACTGCTCACCTCGCGTCCTGCTGGCCCCGTAGGAACCCATCATTATGGACGCAAGATCGTTTTTCTGGAAGTATCAGGACAACTACCTCTTGCGTCGACCATGCAGGAATGTGATCAGCTTCACAAGGCGGTCCATCTCCGCGGGGGTCCGGCGGAAGGAGGTGATGGTCATCCCGGGCAACGGGAACCGCTGGCGGGCGATGGCCTTCGGCCGGGCGAACTCGCGCAGCCCGTCCGCGCCGTGGATGCGCCCGAACCCCGAGTCGCCCACGCCGCCGAAGGGCAGCGACGGCACACCCGCGAAAGAGATGACCGAGTTGATGGCCGTCATCCCGCTGAGCATCGCCCGCGCCAGCTCCATGGCCCGCCGCGCGTTGCCCGAGAAGACCGTGCCTCCCAGGCCGTAGGAGACCGCGTTGGTCCTGCGCATCGCCTCCTCGGCGCTCGCGACCTTGCGCACGGTGACCGTCGGCCCGAACGTCTCCTCGCGCACCGCGCTGGAGTCCTCCGGCACGTCCGTCAGCACCACGGGATCGACGTAAGGGGGCCGTACGGACTCGGCGCCGCCGACGACGGCCGTGCCGCCCTTGGCGAGGGCGTCGTCGACGTGCCGCCGGATCACCTCGGTCTGGGCGGGCATCGTGATCGGCCCGTAGTCCTCACCGGTGCGCACCGCCCGCGCCCGCTCGGTGAGCTCGCGCATGAAGGCGTCGTAGACCCCCTCGACCACGTACACGCGCTCGACGCCCACACAGGTCTGCCCGGCGTTGGACATCGCCCCCCACAGCGCGGCGTCGGCCGCGGCGGCGACATCGGCGTCCGCGTCCACGATGAGCGCGTCCTTGCCGCCGCACTCGGCCACCATGGGCGTGAGGTTGGCCGCGCAGGCGGCCATGACCCGCTTGGCGGTGGCCGTCGAGCCGGTGAAGGCGATCTTGCGGACGCCGGGGTCGGCGGCCAGCGCCGCCCCGGTGTCGCCGAGCCCGGTGACCACCTGGAACACCTCGTGCTCGGGCACGCTCTGGCGGAACAGCTCCGCCAGCAGCACGCCGACGCCGGGGGTGAGCTCGCTGGGCTTGAACACCACGGCGTTCCCCGCGGCGAGGGCGTAGGAGATCGACCCCATCGGGGTGAAGACGGGGTAGTTCCACGGCCCTATCACCCCGACCACGCCGAGAGGCAGGTACTCCAGGGTAGCGGCGAGGTTGGCGCCGAGCAGGCCCGGCGAGACGCGGCGCCGGCCGAGGACCTTGCGGGCGTTGCGCGCCGCCCAGTCGAGGTGGGTGATCGTCAGCACCGTCTCCAGCGTGGCGTCGCCGATCGGCTTGCCGGTCTCCTGGTGGACGAGGTCGGCGATGCGGCCGAGGTTGGCGACGAGCACCGCCTTGTAGTCGAGCAGCCGGCGCCTGCGCGCCTCGAAGCCCAGCCCCGCCCACCAGCGGGCCGCCTGTCCCGCGCGCTCCACGGCCGCGTGGACGGCCTCGGCGTCGTGGCGCGGGTGGGTGCCGACGACGGCGCCCGTAGCGGGGTTCAGTGAGTCGAAGGCGGCCTGCTCGGTGGCGGTTGTCATGGCGTCTCCTCCTCGGGCCTCACGGCCGCGCTCGCGCCCGGATGCGCCCGTCCGGGACCACGCTGGCCCCTACCCGGGACCTGTGGTCACCTTAGCCGCGCCGCCGCACCGGATACCATCTGCCCCGAACATTGTTCCGCGTCCGTGTCGCTCCTGTGCCAGGCCGGCTCTGCGCCGGCGCCTGGGTCGGCTTCGCGTCCGTGTCGCACCCGTGCCCGGTCGGCTTCGCGGCCTGTGCCCCGAGGGGCCGGCGCGGGGCTAGAGGAGGCCGCGGGTGAGCGCGGTGGTGACGGCGGCGGTGCGGTCGGAGACGCCCAGCTTGCCGAAGATGCGCAGCAGGTGCGTCTTCACCGTCGTCTCGCTGATGAACAGCGCCCTGCCCACCTCGGCGTTGGTGAGGCCGCGCGCCACCAAGGCCAGCACCTCGGTCTCCCTGGGCGACAGCGACTCGGCGGCCGGCGCCCGCATGCGGGTCACCAGCCTGGTCGCCACGGCCGGCGACAGCACGGTCTCGCCCCGGGCCGCGCCGAAGACGGCCGCGACCAGGTCGGCGCGCGAGGTGTCCTTCAGCAGGTAGCCCGCCGCGCCGGCCTCGACCGCGCGCACGATGTCCTGGTCGGTCTCGTAGGTCGTCAGGACGATCACCCGGGTCTCCGGGCGGGCGGCCAGGATCGCCGGGATGGCACCGGCGCCGTCGCCGCCCGGCATGCGCAGGTCCATGAGGATCACGTCCGGGGACAGCTCACGGGCGCACACCACCGCCTCGCGACCCGAGCCGGCCTCTCCCGCCACCTCGATGCCGGGATCGGCCTCCAGCATGCCCCGCAGGCCCTCACGGACCACAGGGTGGTCGTCGACGATCAGCACGCGTATCATTCGATGCCGCCCTTCTGGGGGAGCCGGACGGTGAGCGTGGTGCCGCGCCCGGGAGCGGTGTCCAGGTCCACGGTGCCGCCCGCCTGCTCGACGCGGCCCCGCATGGCGCGCAGGCCGAACCCGGCGGAGGGGGACAGGCCGTCGAACCCCGCCCCGTCGTCGCTCACGCGCAGGACCACCTCCTGGTCGAGGTAGGTCAGGCCGAGCGCGGCCGACGCGGCCCCGGCGTGCTTGCGCACGTTGGCCAGCCCCTCCTGCGCCGCGCGGATCAGCACGACCTCCGCGCCGGGCGGCAGCGCCCGTGAACGGCCCTCGACGCCGAAGGACAGCGGGATGCCGAGCTCTTCGCCGACGCGCGAGGCGATGCGGCCCAGAGCCTCCTCCAGGCTCGACCCGTCCAGCGGAGGCGGCCGCAGGACGGTGATCAGCCCTCGCGCCTCGTCCAGGCCCTCCTGCGCGGTGCGCATGGCCAGCGTCAGGTGCCGGGAGGGGTCGGGCTGCGCCTCCGCCGCCTGGAGCAGCATGATGATGCTGGTGAAGCCCTGGGCGAGGGTGTCGTGGATGTCCCCGGCCAGCCGTTCGCGCTCGGCCAGGGCGCCGCGCTCGCGCGAGAGCCGCTCCACCTCGGCCCGGCTGGCCGACAGTTCCTCGATCAGCTCGGCCCGGTCGGCGCTCTGGTTGACGATGCGGGTGATCCACCGCCCGGCGATGATCGAGAAGACCGCCGCCACCACACCGGAGGCCACGAAGCCGACCAGGTCGTCCATGCGGACGCCGGGCGTCATGACGAAGCGGATCGCCGGAGCCGTGTTCAGCAACAGCACGGTGGTGACCGCCCACCGCACGGGCAGCGCCATGAACATCTGCGGGCACAGGGCGAACAGGGCGAACGTCGACGGTGGGGCGATCACCGTGGCGGGGACGAACGTCACGATCGCGAAGCCGGCGTAGAGCAACCCGAAACGGCCGTAGTGACGCTGGGCCTTGAGCGCGCGCCGCCCGACGAGCACGTAGGCGACGGCGCACGCGCACAGGGAGCCGATGGCCACGGCTTTGGCGGCGTCCCCCGCGCGCCTGTCCATGATCACCAGCGCGAGGGTCACCACGAACGCGAGCAGGTAGAGCGCCTCCCACCCGCGCAGGATCTGCCAGGCGTTGGCCACCGGCCCGTTCGCGCCGCCCGACGCGCCGGGTCTTGGGCCGGCCGTGACCGCCGGCCCGCCCGGGGCCGTGACCGCGCGGCCGCCGGGGGATGTGTCCACGGGGCCGCCGGGGAGCGGCATCGTGAGGCGGTCAGGGGGCGGGCCGCCCGGGCGGGTGGGGAGAGGGCCGGTGAGCGTCCGTCGCGTCATCCGTCGCGGCGGCTCTTCCAGCGGAACGTCATCAGGCACAGGGCAAGACCTCCGACGACCCACGCTGCCAGGACCATGGCCACGCGGTCCAGTTCGTAGGTGCCCGTGATCTCCAGGACGGCCCCCGGATCGCCCAGGAAGACCGATCTGAAGCCCTGGCACATCCATTTCAGCGGAAAGAAGGAGGAGATTCCGACCAGCCACTGCGGCAACTGCGTGAAGGGGATGTAGACCCCCGAGATGAACTGCAGCACCACGAACGGCAGGCTGATCACCGCCGAGGCGCTGCGGGCCGAGCGCGGCAGGCCGCTGACCGCGATGCCGAGCAGCGAGGAGGCGGTGATGCCGAGCACGAAGACCCAGGCGAAGGTCGCCCAGCGAACCGGGTCGGAGGGCAGGCGCACGTCGTAGGCGGCCACGCCGATGGCCAGCAGGATCGCGACCTCAAGGAAGGCCACCAGGAGCACCTGCAGGATCTTGCCGACGAAGTAGGCGCTTTGCGGGATGGGAGTGCCGGACAGGCGCTTCAGCGTGCCGTCGTCGCGGTCGACGGCGATGCCGATGCCGAGGTTCTGGAAGCTCGCGGCCATGACCCCCGCGCCGATGAGCCCCGCGGTGTAGAGCTGGGAGGCGGTGATGGAGGTGCCCCCGAGCCGGTCGGAGAAGATGGAGCCGAAGATCGCCAGCAGCACGATCGGGAAGGCGAAGGTGAAGACGACGGCGTCCCTCTCGCGGAAGAACATCCGGGTCTCCACGCCGGCCCTGGACCAGCCGAGCGCGAGCGCCGAGGGCAGGCGGGGCGGTGCGGCCGGGGGAGCGGCGGCGGTGGGGGCGGTGACGGCGCCGGTCATCGGGCCGTCTCCGCGATGAGGTTCATGTAGACGTCCTCCAGGGAGGGCCGGGTCACGGTCAGCTCGGGGACCTCGCCGCCGAACCGGCCGGTGAGCTCCAGGATGGTCGCGGTCGGCGTGCCGGTCTCGAGGTGCCGGCGCTCGCCGTCCTCCAGCCAGCCCACCGTCGCGCGGGCGGCGGCCCGGCCGCCGAGGGTGGAGGGGCGGTCCTGCGCCACGATGCGGCCCCTGGCGATCACCGCCACCCGGTCGGCCAGCGCCTCGGCCTCGTCCAGATAGTGGGTGGTCAGCACGATCGTCGTGCCGTCGCGGGCCAGGTCCTCGATCAGCTCCCAGAACGTGCGCCGCGCCTCGGGGTCGAAGCCGGTCGTCGGCTCGTCGAGGAACAGCACCTCCGGGCGGCCGACGACGCCGAGCGCCACGTCGACGCGGCGCCGCTGGCCGCCGGAGAGCTGCCTGATGCGCTTGCCGGCCTGCTCCGCCAGCCCGACCCGGGCGATCACCTCGTCGGGGTCCCGGGCGCCGGGGTAGTAGCCGGCGAAGTGGCGGACGGTCTCGCGCACCGTCAGCTCGGCGGTGTCGTTGGAGGTCTGCAGGACGATGCCGACCCGGCTCCGCCACTGCCGGGTGGGATGGCCGGGGTCGGCGCCGAGCACGGTGACCTCGCCCGCGTCCCGTTTGCGGTACCCCTCCAGGATCTCGACCGTGGTGGACTTGCCCGCGCCGTTCGGGCCGAGGATGGCGAACACCTCTCCCGCGGCGATGTCCAGGTCGATGCCGTCCACCGCCCGGACCTCGCCGTAGCGCTTGGTCAGCCCGCGGACCCTCACAGCTGTCTGCGTCATGCCCTCGAGCATCGCCCGCCCGAACCTCGCGCGGCACCACCGGACAACCGACCCCGTGTCCTCCGTTCGGTGGACACCGCCGCGCGACGCCGGCGCCTGCGGGGCCGGCGCCCGCGGGGCCGGTTCCGGGGCGTCAGGGCGGGGTCAGACCGGCGTGCCGAGCGAGCACTCGGGCTGCGGCCGGCGCTCGTCCAGCTCGGCCAGCAGGGCCGTCCACTGGGCGCCGATCACCTCCATGTCGTAGGACGCGGCGGTCTTCAGCGCGTTGGCGCCCATCTCGCGCCGCAGTTCCTCGTCCTCGATCAGGCGGCAGATGCCGGCCGCCAGCGCGGCGGCCTTCTTGGACCGGACGAGAAGCCCGTCGTGGCCGTCGGTGATGATCTCCTTAGGGCCGTGCGGGCAGTTGAAGCTGACCACCGGCACGCCCTTGCTCATCGCTTCCAGGATGGTCATGCCGAAGCCCTCGTAGCGGGAGCTGACGGCGTAGATCGACGCCTTGGACAGCTCGACGCCGATCTCGGGGGTGCTGCCCATGAGGACGACCTTGTCCGACAGCCCCGCCGCGTCGATGCGGTCGCGCAGCTTCTCCTCGCGTTCGGGGGTGCCGCCGCCGTAGATGCGCAGCACCCAGTCGGGGTGGGTCTCGGCGACGCTCTTCCAGGCGTTGACCAGGCGGTCGAAGCCCTTGGCCCACACGATGCGGCCGATGCCGACGACCACCTTCTCCTCCAGGGAGGACACCTCGCCGGCCAGGTCGGGGATGGCGTTGGGGATGCGCAGCAGACGCCCGGGCGGGTTCCCCTTCAGTAACCTGGTGTACTCCTTCAGATCGGCCCTGGTGAGCGTGGTGAAGGCGTCGAGCCTGCCGTAGCGCCTCTTGATCTGGGTCTGGAGCTGCGGGCCGTGCGACTCCAGGGTGACGTGTTCCTGGCCGATGGTGAGCACCTCCGGCGGCGCGAACAGGCTCATGGCCAGGTTGAAGGCCGGCCGCGTCCCGATGACCACCCCGCCCCGCAGCGAGCGCAGGTAGCGGGCCAGCCGCAGATCGGTCAGAAGGCTCATGTTGAGGTAGGCCTTCTCCTCATCGGGGACCAACCTGCTCGGACGCCGGGCGAGGAACTCGGCGAGCCGTCCTCGGGGGGCGATGCGGTCGTCCAGGAAGCGCAGCCGCACACCGGGCGGCATCGGGAAGAACGGCTCCTCGTTGGTGCGGGTCAGGCTGACGATCTCCACGTCGTGCTCGCGCGCCAGGTAGGCGGCCAGGTTGAGCACGGTGCGGATCGTGCCGCCCATCCCGTAGGCGTGTAAAAGCAGGATGTGCACCGATCGAGTGCTCCGTGGCGGAGCCTTCCGCGCCCGCCGCGCGTTCACCAGGTCGAGCAGCTTCACCGCCCCACGTGCGACGGCCTTGCGTCCCCTCGTCAACACCCCGAAGACCCCTCAAATCGTGCGGTCATGGACATGCCCCTCGTATCCCATGTGCCATCTCGGCCGGGAAGCATCCGTGACCGCGGGTGAGAATAATGAACTACCCCGTGGCAGGTAAGGATTGCGTTAGCGCGGCCCTTACCTGCCCTCACTCGCATGATCTAGACGCTCTCAAGGGGTGCTTCCGTTGCATCTGGGTCACAGGTAATTCACCGAGTAATGCATCGATAGCGGAACGTATGGCCACAGGGGCGGCGTGGGGTGTGGTGTCCGGTTCTGTGAAGGTGAACAGCCTTACGGTGCGGACCTCTGGCAAGGCCGGGCGGGATGTGGAGGAGGTGACTGTGGTTCTGCGCCATTCCTTCTATGAACTGTCCCGATAAATGGCGGCGTTCTGGGTGAATGACGGGTTTCGCGATATATGTACAGATTTGGGGTTGAGTTCCGTCCGGTCGTGCGTAACCGGAACTGGGCAGGGCTCCGCCCGGACGCGACCGGCGGTGACGAACGGCGCGGGTCAGAAAAGGGTGTCGGTGCGCTCGATGCCGCGCAGGGCGTCGTAGTCGAGAGTGACGCAGTCGATGCCGCGGTCGACGGCCAGCACCCTGGCCTGCGGCCTGATCTCCTGGGCGGCGAAGATGCCCTTCACCGGCGCCAGCAGGGTGTCGCGGTTGAGCAGCTCCAGATAGCGGGTGAGCTGCTCGACGCCGTCGATCTCGCCGCGCCGCTTGATCTCGACGGCGACGGTGCCGCCCAGATGGTCGCGGCACAGGATGTCCACCGGCCCGATGGCCGTCGGGTACTCCCGGCGGATCAGCGTCCAGCCGGAGCCGAGCGTGGCGATGTTGTCGGCCAGCAGCTCCTGCAGGTGAGCCTCGACGCCGTCCTTCCGCAGGCCGGGATCGACGCCCAGCTCGTGCGAGGAGTCGTGCAGGATCTCCTCGATCGTCAGGACGAGCTGCTCGCCGGTCTTACCGTGGGTGACCGTCCACAGCCCCTCCTCCTCGCGCAGCTTGCACGGGGGGTTCATCCAGTTGAGCGGCTTGAACGCCCGGTCGTCGGCATGGATCGACACCGAACCGTCCGCCTTCAGCAGGATGAGCCGGGGCGCCATCGGGAGGTGCGCCGTGAGCCGTCCCACGTAATCCACGCTGCAACGCGCGATGACCAGCCGCATGACGGCCAACCCTACCGCCCGTCCCGCCGTGGGGGGCGCGTTCTCGGGGCCGTCGGACGGGCGAGGGGACGCCTCTGGGAGACTTGCGGCCAGAACAGGGACGGCAGGAGGGCAGGATGGCACGCACGTTCCACACCGTCGGCGTCGTCGGTCTCGGCACCATGGGCGCGGGCATCGCCGAGGTCTTCGCCCGGGCCGGGCTGAGCGTGATCGGCGTGGAGGTGGACGCCGCGGCGCTCGAGCGCGGCCGGGACAACCTCCGGCGGTCCACCGAGCGGGCCGTCGCCCGCGGCAGGATGACCCCCGGGGAGCGCGACGACATCCTCGCCAGGGTCGGCTTCACCGGCGCCCTGGCGGACCTGCGCGACGCCGACCTGGTCGTCGAGGCCATCCCCGAGGTGATGGACTACAAGCGCGCCCTGTTCGCGGACCTCGACCGCGTCTGCCGGCCCGGCGCCGTCCTGGCCACCAACACCTCCTCGCTGTCGGTCACCGCGATCGCCGCGTTCACCTCCCGGCCGGGCCAGGTCGTCGGCATGCATTTCTTCAACCCGGCCCCGGTCATGCGGCTGGTCGAGGTCGTCGGCACGGTGGTCACCGAGGACGGGCTGACCGCGGACGTCGCGGAGCTCGCGCGGCGCGTCGGCAAGACGCCGGTCACCGTGGGCGACCGGGCCGGGTTCGTGGTCAACCGGCTGCTGCTCGGCTATCTCAACCACGCCGTCACGCTGCTGGAGCGCGGAGTGGCGGCCAAGGACGACATCGACACGGCCATGAAGACCGGAGCCGGCCTGCCGATGGGCCCGTTCACGCTGCTCGACCTGATCGGCCTGGACGTCTCCCACGAGATCTGCGAGGTGCTGTTCCAGGAGACCCGCGACCGGGTGCACGCCCCCGCCCCTCTGCTCAGGGAGCTGGTGACCGCCGGGTTGCTCGGGCGCAAGAGCGGCCGGGGCTTCCACGACCACGCCGGCGCCGCCCGGCCTCCCGCCTCCGCGCCGGCAGGGCCGGCAGGGCCGGCGGTCGGGTCGGTCCACGTGCTCGGCGACGGCGCCGGAGATCTGGCCGCCCGGCTCGCGGCCGCGGGCGTCGAGCACGCCGAGGCGGAGAAGGCCGACGTGGTGATCGCGCTGTCCGGCACCCCGGTCGTCGAGCACGCCGCGCGGCTGCCGCGTCCCGAGCGCCTGGCGGGGCTTCACCTGGTGGGCGACCGGGTGGCCGAGGTGGTCTCGACGGCGATCACCGCCCCCGAGACGGCGCGCGCCGTCGCCGCCCTGGTGGAGGCGCTCGGGCGCACCCCGGTGCCGTGCGCCGACCGCGCCGGGTTCGTGGTGGACGCGCTGCTCTACCCCTACCTCAACGACGCCGTCCGGATGTACGACTCCGGCTACGCCTCCATCGAGGACATCGACACCGCCATGCGCCTGGGCTGCGGCTACCCGGCCGGGCCGTTCGAGACCCTCGACGCCATCGGCCTCGGCACGGTACGCGACGGCCTGCGGGCGCTGTACGCCGAGTACCGCGAGCCGTTCTTCGCGCCCACGCCCTTGCTCGACCGCCTGGTGACCGCCGGTGTGACGAGCATCCGGGGCCGGTGACGGAAGAACACCCGCCACATCGACGTTCGTGCCGATATGAGCCCCCGCCGCGCCCGCCGTCCCGACCCGAGAGACGAGGGTCGGGGCTCGGTCGCGCCACGTCCGCTCGACGGAGTCCTGCGGGGCATGGAGCGGGTGGAGGAGGGACCTGACGGGGAGTGGAAGGTCCGCAACGTCTCCGGCGCGGGCTCTGACAAGATGTACCGCTGCCCGGGGTGCGACCAGGAGATCCGCGCGGGGCTGCCCCACGTGGTGAGCTGGCCCAACTGGAGCGGCGGAGAGGGGGAGCGCCGCCACTGGCACACCGCCTGCTGGCGCAAGCGGGTGGACCGCGGCCCCGGCCGCTCCCGCTACTGAGCCCGCCCCGTCTTCCCGGCTCCCGCGCCGCCTGAGACGCCCTGTCCGTCACGCCCCGCCCGACATGTCCCGCCCGTCACTGCCCTGACGGAGATGCATCGCCCGTCGCCCGCCCGGTCGGCCTCCCGACCGTTACCTGAGGAGTACGCATTGGAGATCCGCTCGTCGACGGTGCTGCCCGCCGTGCGGGAGGACATCGAGCTGCACACGGCCGACGGCCTGACCCTGGTGGGAGAGCTGGCGCTGCCCCCCGAGGGGCGTCCCGCGGCCACGCTCATCTGCCTGCACCCGCTTCCGACGGCCGAGGGCATGATGGACAGCCACGTGCTGCGCAAGGCCTCCTACCGGCTGCCCGCACTGGCCGGGGTCGCCGTGCTGCGCTTCAACACCCGGGGGACCTCCTCCGCGCGCGGCACGTCGCAGGGCGCGTTCGACGAGGGCGAGGGCGAGCGTTACGACGTGGCCGCCGCGCTGGAGTACGCCGAGTTCCACGACCTGCCCGCTCCCTGGCTGCTCGGCTGGTCGTTCGGCACCGAACTGGCGCTCAAGTGGGGCCACGACCCGCTGGTCCAGGGCGCGATCCTGTTGTCGCCGCCGCTCAAGCGGGCGGGCGACGCCGACCTCGCGGCGTGGGCGGAGTTCGGTCGTCCCCTGGTGGCGCTGGTGCCGGAGTTCGACGACTACCTGCGCCCGGAGGAGGCCCGCCGGCGCTTCGCGGCCGTCCCGCAGGCCGAGGTGGTCGGCGTGGAGGGGGCCAAGCACCTCTGGGTCGGCGAGCCGTACGTGCGCACCGTGCTGGACGAGATCGTCAAGCGGGTCAATCCCTCGGCCTTCCCGCTGCCGACCGAGGCGTGACGCCGGGCGCGCTCGCCCCATAGAATCTTGCTCGGTTCAAGCGGAGGAGGCGGTCGTGCGGGCGTTCGATCTATCAGGACGGAAGGCGTTCGTGACCGGGGCGTCGCGGGGCATCGGCAGGGCGATCGCCCTGGCCTACGCCGAGGCGGGCGCCGACCTGGTCCTGGTCGCGCGCTCGCCCGAGCCCCTGGCCCAGGTCGCCAAGGAGGTCGAGGCGCTGGGACGGTCGGCGCACGTCATCCCGGCCGACCTGTCCGACCGGGACGCCGCCGCGGCGGCCGTGCGGCAGGCGCTCCAGGCGTTCGGCCACCTGGACATCGTGGTGAACAACGCCGGCGGCTCCAACTTCATCGTCCCGTTCAAGGACCTGCGGCTGTCCGGCTGGGACAAGATCATGAAGCTCAACCTGGACTCGGCGATGGCGGTGTGCCACGCCGTCGCGCCGCACCTGCTGGAGCGCGGGAGCGGCTCTGTGATCAACGTGGCGTCCATCGCCGCCCAGGGCGCCCCGTTCATGGCCCCGTACGCCGCCGCCAAGGCCGGACTGGTGGGGCTCACCAGGACCCTGGCGCTGGAATGGGCCGGCAGCGGGGTGCGGGTCAACGCCCTGTGCCCGGGCTGGACGGCCACCGACCTCAACCGCAGCCTCCGCGAGGACGAGAACGCCGGGCGGGCCATGGTGGCGAACGTCCCCATGGCCCGCTGGGGCACGCCGGAGGAGATGGCCGGGCCTGCTCTGTTCCTCGCCGCGCCCGCCTCCTCCTACATGACCGGGCAGGCGCTCTTCGTCGACGGCGGGCTCACCACCGCCTGAGCCGTCCAGGGGCGGCCGCTACAACCGGGCCTGGCGGGGGAGGACGACCTCCCTGATGATCAGGGCCACCGCGGCCGCCACCGGGATCGCCAGCAGGGCGCCCACCGCGCCGAGCAGCGCGCCGCCGAACAGGGCGGCGATCACCGACACCGCCGGCGCCACGTCGACCGAGCGGCTCATCACGCGCGGGTAGATGACGTAGTTCTCGACCTGCTGGTAGACCACGAAGAAGATCACGCAGGCGATGCCCAGCGGAGCGGACTGCAGGAACCCGACCGCCGACACCAGCACCGCGCCCACCGTCGCGCCGACCAGCGGGATCAGGTCGGTCACGGCGACGACCAGCGCGAGCGCCAGCGCGTACTTGGCCCCGGCGACCGTCAGGAACAGCCACGACAGCCCGCCCGCGATCACCGAGATCAGCACGTTGCCCGCGACGTACCCGCCGATGCCGTCGAGGATCTCATCGCCGATGGCCCGCGTGCGGGGGCGGCGGCTGGAAGGCACCAGCAGGAGCAGGTACTCCTTGATCGTCGGCAGCGACCCGAGGAAGTAGAGCGTCAGCACCAGCAGGGTGAAGCCGGAGAAGAACGCGTCCAGCACGACCGCACCCGCGCCCAGGATGCCGCCGGCCACGGTCGCGCCGAGACCTCCGCTGGTGATGTAGCCCTGCAGGTTGGCGAGGATCTGGTAGTCGGCGTCGAGCTGCTTGATCGTCGGGTTGGCCAGCAGGCCCTGCACGTACCCGGGCACGGCGCCGACGAAGTCGCTGGTCTCCTGGCTGACCGGCGGGACGATCGCCAGGCCGAAGAGCGCGAACATCACGATCACGCCGAGGAACACCAGCGAGATGGCCCAGCGCCGGTGCATGCCGCGCCGTTGCAGCGCCTCCACGACGGGGTTCAGCCCCACCGCCAGGAACGCCGCCACCACGATCAGCACGATCACGCTGCGCGAGCTGACCAGCGCCTGCGCCAGCCCCCAGGCCGTGAGCACGCCCAGCGCCGCCGTCAGGCCCCACAGGAACGGGCCCCGGGTGAGCGGCTTGCCCGGTGCGCCGAACGGCAGGTCGGGCCCCGTCATGCCGTCGTCCGCGCCGTCGGCGGCGGCCATCTCCCGTCCCCGCCGCCCGGGCGACGCCACCGCGCGCCCCGGCGACGCCATGCCGCGCCCGGGCACCCCTTCGCGCGCGGAGAACGACTCCCCCGAGAGGGACGACTCGCGCGCGGAGGACGACTCGCGCGCGGGAACCGGCTCGGGTGAGGATGACGCCGTGCGGCGTGGCGGGGCGTACTCGCGTCCCGGGGACGCCATGCTCTGCGCGGACCGTCCCCTGCGGCCGCCGGACGGCGCCGCGGCGGGCATGATGTCGGTCACCTCCGAGGCGTCGGCACGGGCGTCACGCGCGCCCTGGGCCCTCCCTGGAACATCGGACGCGGACCTCGCGTCCGGAGGAAGGTCACGCACGGTCTGCTCCTCGCCGTCGGGGGAAGTCGGGGTCGTGGAAACGGGCGGACAACAAAGGAGAGCCTAGCGACCCGTGATCGCCAGGCTCTCCTCCACCGTCCTGCGTCCCCTTCGCCGGCCTCGCCCTGCTCGGCGGACTCGGGCGCCTTACCCGAACCGCCGGCCTCGGCCAGGTGGGCTGGTTACTCCTGCCACCACTCGGAGTCGTCCTCGGCCGGGGCCGCGGCGCGCTGAGGAGCGGGGGCCGGGCTCGGCTTCTCGCTCACCGAAGGCGTGGCCGCCAGCGCCGGCTTGGGCGCGGGGGCCGCGACCGCCGGGGCCTCGTCCATGCCCGGCAGGGCGGCGCCGCCGAGGAGCTGGCGGAGCTGGGCGAGGTGGCTGGTGATGCTGTCGCGCTGGCGGGTCAGCTCGTCCACCTGGCGCTGGGCGACGGTCCGGTTGCGCTCGGCCTCGGACTTGGCCTCAGACACGATGGAGTCGGCGCTGGCCTTGGCGTCGGCGACCATCTGGTCGGCGTTCTTGCGCGCGTTGGCGAGCAGCTGCTTGGCGTGGGTGTCGGCCTCGCGGCGGGTCTGCTCGGCCTGCTGGGTGGCCTTGCTGGCGCGCTGCTCGGCGGTGGCGGCCCGCTGCTCGGCCTCGGCCACCATTTTCTGGGTGTTGGCCTGGGCGGTGGCGTGACGCTCGGCCTCCAGCCGCTCGGCCTCCTCGCGGCGGGCGGCGAGCTGGATCTCGAACTCGGCCTCGTCCTGGGCGCGCTTGGCCTCGGACTCCTCCAGGACCCGCTGGGCCTGCGCCCGCATCTCGTCGGCCTGGCGCTTGGCCGTGGTGAGCACCTCGTCGCGCTCGCGCTTGGTGGAGGCGCGCAGCTGGGCGACCTCGCGCTCGGTGGTGGTGCGCAGCTTGGCGATCTCGCGCTCGGCGTCCGCGCGCTTCTCGGCGACCTCGTGGTCGGCCGTGGCGCGGAGCTTGGAGACCTCGCGCTCGGTGGTCGAGGTGAGCTCGTCGGCCTCGCGCTTGGCGGTCGAGCGGATCTCCTCGGCCTCCCGCTCGGCCATGGTGCGCATCTCGTCGGTCTCACGGGTGGCCAGCGCGCGCTTCTCGGCGGCCTCATGCTCGGCCGCCGCCCGGACGTCCGCCGCGTCCACCTTCGCCGCGGCCTTGATCTCGTTGGCCTCGGCCCGCGCGGCCTGGACGAGCTCGGTGGCCTGCTCCTCCGCGAGACGCAGCAACTGCTCGATGCGGGCGCCGAGACCGGAGTAGGTCGGGCGCTCCTGCTCCTGCAGCTGCCGCTGGGAGTCGGACAGCTCCCGTTGCAAGGCGGAGAGCTGCTCACGAGTCTGCCGCAGGTCGGTGTCGAGCTGCTTGAGGTGGTCGTGAACCTGGTGCCGGTCGTAGCCACGGAGAACCACGTCGAATTCCCGCGTGGGGGCGTCTTCAAAGAAATTGTTCAGCTGGGCGTCGATGTCGGACTGCATGAGGCTCGATCCTGGGTTGTCGAGACGGCTACACGGGCCGGACGGGGGGCGGACATCCGATGCGGGGGCCGGTGCCGGCGGGCGCGCGCGCCCAGGCACTCGCTCGCAGGGGCGCGCTGCCGCTCGCCCCTGATGTCCTCGTGCCCGGCTCGCCCGTCCACGGCGGGTCCACGTACCGGATGGTAGGCCAGCGTACTCCGGTGTTGCCGAATTGGAGGTCCCGTCCGACTTTCTGCGCGACTTGTTACGAATAAGCCATTGTTAAGTTTCGTCAGCTAGGACGGACGAGGAGGGGACTCGACCAGCTCTGTCAAGACTCCTCCCACATCTTTCGGATGAAGAAACGCGATTGACGTGCCCATTGCGCCGTGCCGCGGGTGCAGGTCGATCAAACGCACCCCCGTGGCGCCGATGGCCTCCAGTGCGGCGGTGACATCGCTCACACCATAGGCGACATGATGGATGCCCTCACCCCGCTTGGCCAGGAACTTGCCGACCGGCGTCCCGGCGTGCAGCGGTTCGAGCAGCTGGATGTAGGACCCCCCGCCCTCGCCGTCCGCCACGTGCAACATGGCCTCTTTCACCCCCTGCTCCTCGTTGACCTCCCGGGCGACCACGGTCACGCCGAAGGCCGACTCGTAGAACGCGATCTTCTCCTCGAGATTCTCGCAGGCTATGCCCACGTGGTCGATTCTCAGCAGCATTGCGTGTCCTCCGTCCGTGACCGGCCGCGAAAGCCGGAATGCCCAGCGGGTCTCTCGCGAGCCGCGCGGCGCGCGCTCCGAGAGACCTGCCTTGGGGGCGGGTGGTGCGTCGTAGGTATGGTGGCAAAGTCGCCGAAGACCCCATCATGGAGGCCCTGGTGTCCAGTTCTCCCGCCACCCCGCCCGGCATGTCGCGATCGGTCATCGTCGCGGGGGCCCGCACGCCCATCGGCCGCCTGCTCGGTTCCCTGTCCGGCCTGTCCGCCGTCGAGCTGGGCGGCCTGGCGATCAAGGCGGCCCTGGAGCGTTCCGGCGTGGCGCCCGAGCAGGTCCAGTACGTGATCATGGGCCAGGTGCTGCAGGCGGGGGCCGGGCAGATCCCCTCGCGCCAGGCGGCGGTGAAGGCCGGCATCCCGATGAGCGTGCCATCGCTGACGATCAACAAGGTGTGCCTGTCCGGCCTGGACGCCATCGCGCTGGCCGACCAGCTCATCCGGGCCGGCGAGTTCGACATCGTGGTGGCCGGCGGCATGGAATCGATGACCAACGCCCCGCACCTGCTCCCCGGCCTGCGCAAGGGCGTCAAGTACGGCGGGGCCGACATCGTCGACGCGATGGCGTTCGACGGGCTCAGGGATGTCTTCGACCAGGTGTCGATGGGGGAGTCCACCGAGCGGCACAACACCCGCCTCGGCATCGGGCGTGAGGAGCAGGACGCCTTCTCGGCGCGCTCCCACCAGCTCGCGGCGGCCGCCGCCAAGGACGGCACGTTCGACGACGAGATCGTCCCGGTGACCCTGCCCCAGCGCAAGGGCGACCCCCTGGTCGTCTCCGCCGACGAGGGCGTGCGCGGCGACACCACCGTGGAGACGCTGGCGCGGCTGCGGCCCGCGTTCACCAAGGACGGCACGATCACGGCCGGCTCGGCGTCCCAGATCTCCGACGGCGCCTGCGCGGTCGTGGTGATGTCCCGGGCCAAGGCCGAGGAGCTGGGCCTGACCTGGCTGGCCGAGATCGGCGCGCACGGCAACGTCGCCGGCCCCGACAACTCCCTGCAGTCGCAGCCGGCCAACGCCATCCGCCACGCCCTGGGCAAGCAGGGGCTGACCGTGGACGACCTCGACCTCATCGAGATCAACGAGGCGTTCGCGGCGGTCGTGCTCCAGTCGTCCAAGGAGCTCGGCGTGGCCGAGGACAAGGTGAACGTCAACGGCGGCGGCATCGCGCTGGGCCACCCCATCGGCGCCTCGGGCGCGCGCATCGTGCTGGCCCTCGCCCACGAGCTGCGCCGTCGCGGCGGCGGCACGGGCGCGGCCGGCCTGTGCGGCGGCGGCGGCCAGGGCGACGCGCTGATCATCACCGTCCCCGCCTCCTGACCTCCCGTGGACGCGGGCGTCGATCGGCGGTCCGCGCAGGCGTGGGCCGTCCGTCCCGTCGCCGCTCGAGGTTTCGGCGGTTCTCGATGAACCGGACCGCTTGAGAGATGGGCCATCTTTAAGGTGTCTTGCCGGGTGCAGTGAATATGGGAGTCAAGTCTCGCGGGTGCGCGCGCATTGGCGCGTGGCATGCCGCGCCGGGCCCGTCTCCGCCGGGTTTCCGTGTCCGCGCTCCGGCGCACGCGGCGTGGGCGGCCCCGGCCGCGACGGCCGGGGAGTGACCTCCTCGGCTGGGGCGTCAGGCGTTGCGGGCGGCGTACGCGCTCGCCGAGGCCGTGACTTGGCGCAGGGTGCGCTGAAGGACGGCGATGGTGGCGGCGTCGATGCCCACGGCCTCGCCGATGGCGGCCGGGATGTGGCAGACCGCGGCCCCCAGGGCGCGGCCCTCGTCGGTGAGCGCGAGCTCCACCGTGCGCTCGTCGTCGGCCCTGCGCCGCCGGGTGAGCAGGCCCCGCGACTCCAGGCGCTTGAGCAGCGGCGAGACGGTGTTGTAGTCGAGCTGGAGCTGGTCGACGATGTCGCGAATGGTGCTGCCGTCGTGCTGCCAGAGCACGACCATCACCAGATATTGCGGGTAGGTGAGTCCTAGGGGCTCCAGCAGCGGGCGGTAGACGGCGGTGAGGCTGCGCGAGGCCGCGTAGAGGTCGAAGCACAGCAGCTCCGACAGCGCGCCCGGCGCGGTGTCGGCCGGTGCCGGGCCCGGTGTGCCTGGTGTCATGGAAAGAGTTTACGCCAGGTCCGGCGCTCCCGATTATCTCGCGCACGAGGTAATCGTGTACGATGCGATGGCAGGCGAACGCAACAGCACCTACCTCGAAGGAAGCGTCATGGCGTACATCACCGTTGGCAACGAGAACTCGACCCCGATCCAGCTCTACTACGAAGACCACGGCTCCGGGCAGCCGGTCGTGCTCATCCACGGGTATCCCCTCGACGGGCACTCCTGGGAGAAGCAGACCGCGGCGCTGCTCAAGGCGGGCTACCGCGTCATCACCTACGACCGCCGCGGCTTCGGCAGGTCCAGCCAGCCCACCACCGGCTACGACTACGACACCTTCGCCGCCGACCTGGACATGGTGCTGAGTGAGCTCGATCTGGACGACGCCGTGCTCGTCGGCTTCTCGATGGGCACCGGCGAGGTCGGCCGCTACCTGGGCACCTACGGCTCCACGCGGGTGAGCAAGGCCGCCTTCCTGGCCTCGCTCGAGCCGTTCCTGCTCAAGACCGACGACAACCCGACCGGCGTCGACAAGTCGGTCTTCGACGGCATCCTCGCCGCCGTGACCGCCGACCGGTACGCCTACTTCGACGCCTTCTACGCCGACTTCTACAACACCGACGAGAACCTCGGCACCCGGCTGAGCGAGGCCGCGCTCAAGGCGAGCTGGTACGTCGCCGCCGGCGCGTCGGCGTACGCCTCGTCGGCCTGCGTGCCCACCTGGCTCACCGACTTCCGCGCCGACATCGCCAAGATCGACGTGCCCACCCTGATCCTGCACGGCACCGCCGACCGCATCCTGCCCATCGACGCCACGGCCCGGCCCTTCCGCCGGCTGCTGCCGCAGGCCACCTACGTGGAGATCGAGGGCGCCCCGCACGGCCTGCTGTGGACCCACGCCGACGAGGTCACCGAGGCCCTGCTGGCCTTCCTCAAGAGCTGACCCGTTCCCAGCGGGAGCCGAGTCGTTCCCGCGGCGCGGATAGCATGAAGACATGCGACGTCGATCTTTGACGTTGTTCCTCTGCGGTGACGTGATGCTCGGCCGGGGCGTCGACCAGATCCTGGACCACCCCGGTGATCCGGCGCTGCGGGAGGCGTCCGTCCGGGACGCGCGCGACTACGTCGGGCTGGCCGAGGCGGTCAACGGCCCGGTTCCCCGCCCCGCCGGCGACCGCTGGCCGTGGGGCGACGCCCTGGCGGTCCTGGAGGAGTCGGCGCCCGGCGTTCGCATCGTGAACCTGGAGACCAGCGTCACACGCTGCGGTGACTTCTGGCCCGGCAAGGCCGTCCACTACCGGATGAATCCCGCCAACCTCTCCTGTCTCGCCGTCGCCCGTCCCGACGTCTGCGCGCTGGCCAACAACCACGTGATGGACTTCGGCCGCCGGGGCCTCGCCGAGACGATGGACGCCCTGACCGGCGCGGGGTTCCGCGCCGCCGGGGCCGGGCGGGAGATCCGCGAGGCCCGGCGGCCCGTGGTGCTCACCCCGGACGGAGGCGGCCGGGTGCTGGTCTTCTCCTGCGGCATGGAGTCCAGCGGCGTTCCCGCGAGCTGGGCGGCGACCGCCGACCGGTCAGGCGTCGACCTGGTCCCCGAGCCGGCGCACATCGGCACGGCGGAGATCGCCGGCCGGGTGCGCCGGGCCAAGGGCCCCGGTGACCTCGTGGTCGTGTCGCTGCACTGGGGTTCCAACTGGGGCTACCACGTTTCCCCGGCGCAGCGGCGCTTCGCGCACGCGCTGGTGGACGCGGGCGTGGACGTCGTCCATGGGCACTCCTCACACCACCCCCGCCCGGTGGAGGTGTACCGGGACCGGCTCGTCCTATACGGCTGCGGCGACCTCATCGACGACTACGAGGGCATCACCGGCTACGAGCGCTACCGGGACGACCTGAGACTGCTGTACTTCGCGTCGCTGGACGCGGACACCGGAAGGCTGCTCGACCTCACCATGATCCCCATGCGGGCTCGCCGCCTGCGTCTCGACCGCGCCTGCGACCAGGACGCCGAGTGGCTCAGGGCCGTCCTCGATCAGGAGAGCCGCGCCTTCGGCGCCGCCGTGGCCCACACCCCGGACGGCGCCCTCACCCTCCACCCCCGATAGGCCCGCCTCGCCTCCCGTGCCGCGCGCTCGCCTTATCGTGCAGGGCCTCCAGCGTGCGGAGCGCTCACTGTGGGCGGGGAGCGGCGGCGATGACGACGATGATCCCGAGCGCGGCCAGCGCCAGGTTGGCGTACAGCTCGTAGCCGGTCAGGAAGCCGATGCGGGGGACCACCACGCGGTTGAAGAAGTTCAGGAAGATCGCCATGAAGGGCTGCACGGCCACCCGGTCGATGGCCCCGCTGATGCCCTCGGCCGCCAGCACCAGCCCGGCCACCTCGATGTTGTTGCGCATGACGGAAAGCTATGGAGCCGCCGGCCCGCCTCGTAACGGCCATACGGACCGCCGTCCTGGACCGCCGTATCCGGCCTCGGCGCTCTCTCCGGCGAAAGTCTCGTCCCTGTTGACTTCCGTATCGCCCGGCTCGCGGGGATGGGCGCTGCGCGGGGGCCGGTCGTAAGCTCGCGGCAGATGAACGGATCAGCCATCGCCTCCGCGCCGCGGCGGCCCGTCCGCGACGCCCTCGCGGACATCGCCGTCTTCCTGCTGGCGGCGGGCTTCGGCCTGCTGACCATGGCCGAGCGCCTCGACGCGGTCATGCCCTCACCGGCGTGGCTGTTCACCCTCGACCAGGTCGTCGGCGCGCTGGGCTGTGCCTCGCTGTGGCTGCGCCGCCGGTGGCCGGTGGAGCTGGCGCTGGTGCTGGTCGCCCTGTCGGCGTGGTCGGAGATGGTCGCGGGCGCGATGCTGGTGGCGCTGTTCACCGTCGCCGTTCACCGGCCTCCGCGCGTCTCCGGCGGCGTCTTCGCCCTCAGCCTGGTGTCCGCCCTCATCTACACGTTCCTGCGTCCCGAGCCCGGCCTGCCCTTCCCGCTGCTGTTCGTGCTGGGGCTGGCCATCCAGGGCGCGGTGGTGGGCTGGGGACTGTTCATCCACCAGCGGCGCAGCCTGGTGCTGTCGCTGCGCGACCGCGCCGTCCGCGCCGAGACCGAGGCCCACCTGCGCGCCCTGCAGGCCCAGCACCAGGCGCGCGAGGCGATCGCGCGGGAGATCCATGACGTGCTCGGCCATCGGCTGTCGCTGCTGAGCGTCCACGCCGGCGCCCTGGAATACCACCCGGGCGCGTCCCCCGACGACGTCGCCAGGGCGGCCAAGGTCATCCGCGAGAGCGCCCACCAGGCGCTCCAGGACCTGCGCGAGGTCATCGGCGTACTGCGCGCCCCCGTCGGTGAGCTGGCCCCCCTGGGCCTGGCCGACGTGCGCGCCCTCGTCGCCGAGTCGCGCCTGGCCGGGATGCGGGTGAAGTTCACCGAGGAGCTGCCGGGCCCGGCCCCCGACCGCGCGGGGCGCACCGCCTACCGCATCGTCCAGGAGGGCCTCACCAATGCCCGTAAGCACGCGGTGGGCGCCGAGGTGCGCGTCCGGGTGCGCGGCGCGCCCGGACGCGGGCTGGAGGTGGAGATCCGCAACGCCCTTCCGGCCCCGTCCGCGCGACCGGCCCCGTCAGGAGCGGGGCAGGGGCTGGTGGGGCTGGCGGAGCGGGTCGCCCTGGTGGACGGACGGCTGGAGCACGGGCCCGCCCCCGAAGGTGACGGGCGGCCGGAGCATGGGCCCGCCGCCGAAGGACTCCCCGTCGAAGGACTCCCCGTCGAAGGGCCCGCCGCCGAAGGACCTGCCGCCGACGGTGACCGGACGCTGGTGGACCGGGCCACCGAAGGTGACTGGCGGCTGTGGGCCTGGTTACCGTGGCCGCCATGACCTCGATCGAGTCGTCCCCGGTGCGCGTGCTCATCGCCGACGACGATCCCTTGGTACGGGCCGGGCTGGTGATGATGCTGGGCGGCGCCCCCGACATCGCCGTCGTCGGCCAGGCCGGTGACGGCGCGCAGGTGATGCCCCTGGTCGACCGGCACGCTCCCGCAGTGGTGCTGATGGACATCCGCATGCCGGTGATGGACGGGCTGGCCGCCACCAGGGCGCTGCGTGCCCGGCCCATGGCGCCGGAGGTCATCGTGCTGACCACCTTCGACGCCGACGACCACGTGCTCGCCGCACTGCGTGCCGGGGCCGCGGGCTTCCTGCTGAAGGACACTCCGCCCGCCGAGATCGTGGCCGCTGTGCGCCAGGTGGCGCAGGGGCGCCCGGTGCTGTCGCCCGGGGTGACCCGGCGCCTCATCGCCCGGGTGGCCGAATCGGGCCACGACCGGCGGCGTGCCCAGGCCAGGGAGCGCCTGACGTCGCTGAACGACCGTGAACGCCAGGTCGCCCTCGGGGTCGGTCAGGGCAGGTCCAACGCGGAGATCGCCGCCGCGCTCTACCTTGGCGTCCCGACGGTCAAGACCCACGTCTCCGGCATCCTCACCAAGCTGGGCCTGAACAACCGCGTCCAGATCGCGCTCCTCGTCCACGACGCGGGGCTGCTGGACGAGGAGTGAGACCCATGCCGCGGCCTTCGGGGTGTGGCGGCCGGGTCAGGGCTCGTCGGTGTAGGCGACGGTGACCTTGGTGAAGCCCAACGACTTCAGCATGCCCTCCAGCATGAGCTTGGTGTTCTGATCGGCGCGGTTGCGCAGGTCGCTGGCCTGAGCGGCCTCGGCGATCTTCTGCTCGGCCAGGACGTACAGCTCCTGCTGGTTCTGGGGGGAGTTGGAGAGCATCTCCTGCACGCGGTCGAGCAGGCCGCGCTGCTGGGCGTACACGTAGGACTTCTTGTTGTCCAGGTTCGGCTTCTCCAGTTGCGCGTGCGGGATGCGCACGGTGACCTCGGTGCGATCGGCGGAGACGGTGATCGCGTCCTTGGGCAGGCGCGAGAAGTCGACGTAGGCGTTCACCCCGCCCGCGCCGACGAAGAGCGTGCGCGATCCTTTGACGGCGTCCGGCAGGAACGGCGCGTCCTTCTCCAGGTCCACGATGACCTGGAAGTTGCCGGTGGCGGACTGGAATCGGCTCATGTTCTGGATCGACTGCAGCAGCACCGGCTGGCTGCGGTCGATGGTGGTCTCCCCGAACGGGTTGAGGTACGACCAGGTCAGCTTGGCGCCCACGGTCAGCAGCACGAGCACGGTGAGAACCCCTGCCAGGATGCGCCAGCCGCGGCGGGATCGGCGTGGCGCCGGTTCCGCCGCCTCGGCGGCCGTCCGGGGGGTCGACGTCTGGCGGTTCACGGCCGTTCTCCTTCCCGGGATGCGAGGTTTCTCACCTTGCCGAGGCCACCGACGTCCGTGCGGGCGAAGAAGGACCGGACGAGGAAGGGCCGGGCGTGGAAGGACCGGACGAGGAAGGGCCGGGCATGGTCGGGTACGGCGAGCCGGGGACCGGCGACCGGCCGGAGTAGAGCGTGGCGCCGGCCGGCCCGGCGGGCGGAGTGGCGTCCCCGCCGCGTGACATCCGCCGCGTCGCCGCCCCGCCGTCGCCGCCGTCCCTCCCGTGCCGGCCGTCCCTCCCGTGCCGGCCGTCCCCGCCGGGAACGGCCGGCGTGCCGCCACCGCCCGCGACGGCCACCCCGCCGCCGAAGTGCGAAGCCTTCAGCCGGCAGGTGGCGAAGTCGGTGTAGAACATGCGCAACCAGTCGCGGCGCTGGCTCTCGCTGAGCGCGGAGAACCACGCGGCGGCCGCCTGGTGGCCCGGCAGCGGCCCACTCGGCAGCGGCTCGCCGCGCAGCCAGGCGCTCACGATGGCCCGGTAGCCGTCGGCGCGGGCCTCGCCGCACCGCGGGGCCAAACGCTCGACGAACTCCGCCGCGGCCCTTGACGCGTAGCCGGGGGTGAGGTCGTCCACATGGATGGCGACCGCGCCGGCCGCGCCCCCAGAGGCCGGGCGGGCGTCGTCGCGCGGCCGCTGCTCGACCCGGGAGAAGGCGGCGGGCGTGCCGGTGAGCCGGGCGGCGATCGTGGTGAAGGCGGCTCCCAGCTCGGTCAGGCCGCTGCGCATGCCGGGGTGGACGCACACCGTGATCGGCCACTCCTGGCAGCTGTAGACCATCGTCTCGGTGGCGGCGACGGCCTGCGGCTCGCCGAGGACCCGTGCCATGCCCGTGCCCGCCGCGAGCACCGCCAGCAGCGCGAAAGCCAGCGCGAGCGCTCTGCGGGTCACAACGGTGGTCCAGATGAGCAGCAGGGCGGTGGTCAGGCCGAGCAACCACAATGACTGGTCGGCGAACGCCGCGCGGCTCAGCCCCTCGAACGGGTCGTACGGCTCGGGCGTCGCGGGCGCGAGCTTGACGATCCAGCCCGACCCCGCCGACAGCGACGCGAACAACGCGTAGCTGCCGGCGCCCGCCGCGAACGGGGCGAGCGCCCAGGGCGCGGCCCAGCCCGTGACCCAGCCGATCACCGCGTACAGCGCGAGACCGGCGGCGCCCACGGCGAGGCCGCTCGGCGCCAGGTGGCCGGCCTGCTCGGTGAGGACGGCCTTCATGGCGAGCATGGTGACGGTGGCGCCGAACGCGCCCACCACGACCGCCAGCACCGCCAGCGGCGCGCGCAGCACCCGCCAGCCGCCCGGCAGCCGGCCGCGGGCGGCGCGGCGCTTGCGCACGGCGACCCACGCGGCGAACGCGGCGGCCACCGGCCCGGTCAACCGGAGCGACCCGATGACCGCGACGACGATGTTCTCCCATGCGGAAATGCCCGGTACAAGGACGCTCCACGCCGCGAGCAGGCCCAGCGCGAGCAGCATCCCTACCGCCACCAGCGCGCTGTGCTTCAGCTCTTCGCGCGAAACGCCCCTTTGCTCAAGCACGGCCCCGCGCGGGCCGGAGACCCGGCCGCGCGGCCCGTGCCGTCGCGCACATGCTCTTCATTTGAAAAACCCCCGTGCCTGGATGAGCGGCGCGTTTCGGCACCGGTGCCGGCCCCTTGGCACCCGGCACCCGACCCTGCTCGCCACGCCGCACACCCGCGGGGATCGCGTAGCCGCGCCTCGCGTCGTACGGCGCGGCTTTCCCCTTGCTTTGGGTCGGGCTTTGCCGCGCCTCACCTCTTGACATGCACACCATAACGGAGCGTGATGTTTGGCGTCCCCGTTCTTGGGTATGCGATGGAACTCAGTGACCCTGCGTCAATGGCGGCGACAGGCGCTAGCGTAGCGTTGTGTCCATCGGTGTACCGAAGCCGCTTAACCTGCCGTTCGACCCCATCGAGCGTGCCGCTGAGACCTGGCGCGTCCGTTTCGGGCCGTCCTCCGCCATGGCCGCCGTCACATCGATCATGAGAGCGCACCAGATCCTCATCGGGCAACTGGACACGCTGCTCAGGCCGCACGACTTGACCTTCGCGCGCTACGAGGCGCTGGTCCTGCTCACCTTCAGCAGGACCGGCGCGCTGTCGCTGTCGCGCATCGGCGAGCGGCTCATGGTCCACCCGACGAGCGTGACCAACACCATCGACCGGCTCGAGCGCGCGGGGCTGGTACGCCGCATGCGCAACCCCAAGGACGGCCGCGGCGTCCTGGCCGAGATCACGGCCAAGGGACGCGAGGTGGTCGAGCGGGCGACCGCCGATCTGATGGGCGCCGACTTCTGCATGACGATGTACGGCGACGGCGAGAAGACCGAGATCTTCGGCCTGCTGCGCACCATGCGCGTGGCCGCCGGCGACTTCCCCGCCTTCGAGGAGGAGGACGAGGTGCTGGTGCCGGGGCGGCCCGGCGCCGGGCCGTCGCGGCGCGACGGCGGCCGCGGCGGCGACGCGAAGGGGCCCGCCCCGAAGGACGGGCCCCTGTGAACCGGCTGACGCCGGGCGTGCCGTCACCCGTGCGGCCCCATGGCGGGGGGCGCTCTACGGGCGTGGCGCTCCGGCTCCAGCGCTGGTTCTCGTTCCGGCTCTAGCGGCCGACGGCGCGCAGGGCGTCGACGATGCCCTTGCCGTAGAAGCCGTTGGACGCCGTGGTGCCCTCGCACACGTGGGTGGCGGTCACCGTGCTGCCGCTCGGCAGGATGCGGGTGTAGGTGTAGGCGGGCGGGTTCGGGCAGGCCGTCTTGGTGGCGGTCGCCTTCAGGATGCTCTCGACCAGGTCGGGCGAGAGGGTCTTGCCGCCGTTGCGGAAGTCCCGGTGGCCGTACTTGCTGACGATCAGCGCCGCGACGCCGACCGCGCGGGGCGAGGCCATCGAGGTGCCCTGCAGGTACTGGTAGTACGCGCAGGTGGCGCCGGCGCAGTCCTTGACGACGTAGTTCACGGTCGGGTTCCCGTCGGCGTCGATCTCACCGTTGGCCACGGCGAGCGACTTGGGATAGGCCGACAGCGTCGCCTTGGTGATGTCGCGGGTGTTGTCCGGGGTGTCGTAGACGTCGCCGCCGGGGGAGGCCACGTCGATGTACCCGTTGCCGTGGTCGGAGTAGTACGCCTTGCGCTTGCTGATGCCGGTGGAGGACACCGAGATCACGTGCTGGCCCTCGCTCGGCATCGAGACGCAGCTGGGGGGGACGGTGCGGGTGCGCGGCGCCTCGCCGGGCACGTCGGCGAAGTCCGGGCTGGTGGTGTCGACGAACGTCTTGGTGTAGTCGCTGGCCTGGTTGCCGGCCGCGGAGATCAGCGTCACGCCGTGCCGGTGGGCGTAGTCCAGGGCCCGCTGGGTGGCCTTGATGATCGTCGCCTGCTCCAACTGGTCGGAGGGCGAGTCGGCCGGGTTGTCGACGCAGTTGAACAGCCACGGGTCGATGTAGTAGCTCATGTTGACCACGTCGACGCCGATGTCGCCCGCGTACGTCAGGGCGTCCACGGTGGGCTGCAGGAAGAAGTAGCCGGAGTCCTGGCCCGCGCGCAGGTTCACCAGCGTGACCTTGGGGGCCACGCCCGCGATGCCGAGCTTGTTGATCGGCGAGGCGATCGAGGAGGCCACGTGCGTGCCGTGCCCGTCCTCGTCCACGTCGTTGGGGTCGTTGCAGGACTTGTCGGGCTCGTCCTCACAGGGGCCGTCGATCGGCTCGCCGTTGGCGTCGGCGGGGACGTCGACGGTGAAGTTGCGGCTCAGCGCCTTGTTGAAGTTCGGGGCGATGTCGGGGTGGGAACCGTCGATCCCCGTGTCGAGCACGCCGACCAGGACCTTGGGGTCGCCCTGCTCGTACTTGTGCGCCTCTTCGGCGTGGATCTGCTTCATGTCCCACTGCAGGTCCGAGAGCGGCTCGGCCTTCACCGCGTGGCCGTGCTTGAACGGCCCGCCGCCGCGGCCCTCCTTCTCGACGGCCTTGGCGTCCTTGGCCGCCCGCCCGGTGAGGGCGGTCCTGGCGGCGCTCTTGGGAACGCTGCCGACCGCGCGGTCGCGGGCCACGCCCTCGATCGCGGCGGAGCTCGTCACCGCGGAGACGAAGCCGGCGTTCGTGGTCGTGACCGTGGCCAGGCCCACGGCCTGGTTCACCTTGACCACGCTGCCGCCCGCGGCCTCGACGGCCTTCTGGGCGTCCGCCGGCGCGACGCCTTCCTTGTACAGGACGACGTACTGGGTCGCCGTCGCGGGTTCGGCCGTCGTTCGGACGGCCTGCGCCGGGAACGCCAGGGTGGCGGCGATCACGGCTGCTGCGGCGGAAACGACGATGACGCGTCTCACACCCACCTCCAAGTGAGCTGAATTCATGCCGAGAGCCATCGTTCGGGATATCCGTGATTTATGACAGATCCGTGCGAATTCGCGATAAAGGCGTGACATAACGGGGCCGAGTCTTCCGAGGGTGCGCCCGCCGACCATGAGCACACGCCGGATGCGGCAGGATTGGACGTATGAGCCCAGCGGACTTCACTCGACCGGCTTCGTTGCAGGGGGCCGTGGATCTCGGTGCGCGCAAGCAGGCGCTCGAAGCCCAGGCCCGTCGCGAGGCGGCGGCGCAACAGGCCGCCGCGGGAGGCGCCCCCGCGGCGCCGGCGGCCGGCACGGTCATCGACGTCACCGACGAGACCTTCGCCACCGACGTCATCGAGCGCTCCATGCGCACCCCGGTCATCCTCGACCTGTGGGCCACCTGGTGCGAGCCGTGCAAGCAGCTCAGCCCGATCCTTGAGAAGCTAGCCGCCGAGGCCGCCGGCCGCTGGGTGCTGGCCAAGGTGGACGTCGACGCCAGCCCCCAGATCAGCGGCGCGCTCCAGGTGCAGAGCATCCCCACCGTCCTGGCCGTCTTCCAGGGCCAGGCGGTGACCGGCTTCCAGGGCGCGCTGCCCGAGGCGCAGGTGCGCCAGTGGCTCGACCAGCTCATGCAGGCGCTCGCCCAGTACCTCCCGCCCACCCCGGACGCCCCTCAGGACGAGCAGGGCGCGGAGCCGCAGCCGCAGACCGACCCCGACCTGCTCGCGGCCGAGAAGGCCATCGAAGAGGGTGACCTCGACGCGGCGGCGGCGGCCTACGAGCGGCTGCTCGCCCGCTCGCCGGCCGACCCGGACGCCAAGATCGGCCTGGCCGGCGTGGGGCTGGTCCGCCGCACGCAGGACCTGGACGCCGGCGCGGTCCTCCGGCGGGCCGCCGAGAGCCCGTCCGACGTCGAGGTCCAGAGCCAGGCGGCCGACATCGAGATGCTCAGTGGCAAGGTCGACGAGGCCTTCGAGCGGCTGGTCCAGACCGTCCGCCGCACCTCGGGCGACGACCGCGACCGCGTCCGCCGCCACCTCCTCGGCCTGTTCGACGCCCTCCCCGCGAGCGACCCCTCCGTCGCCAAAGCCCGCCGCAACCTCGCCAGCGCCCTCTTCTGACCCCTCGCCCCCCAAGGCACCCCGAGCCCGTCAAGCCATTCCCGCGGATCGGCCACAACGCCCCGCTCGGGGCGCCGCCTCAAAGGCGCCCCGAGCCGGCCGAGCGCAGCGAGGCAAAGAAGCACGGCATGAGGCGGAACAACCTGCTCGGGTCTGGCACGATGGATGTCCCGGAAGGGGAGCAGGCGAGCCGGGATGCACCAACAGCGGCACCCGAGCGAGCGCGACCACCACACCCGCAAAGGAGCGGATCGACGTGGCCACCGTGCCGAGCGTGTCGTACTCCATCACCGTCCGTCTCGAGGTCCCGGCGGGCGGTAAGGCCGTCAGTCAGCTCACCCATGCCGTGGAGACCGCCGGCGGCGTGGTGACCGCCCTAGACGTGACCAACGCCGGTCACGAGAAGCTGCGCATCGACGTCACCTGCGCGGCCAAGGACACCGACCACGCGCAGACGATCGTCGACAGCCTGGACGCCGTCGAGGGCGTCGTCATCCACAAGGTCAGCGACCGCACGTTCCTCATGCACCTCGGTGGCAAGATCGAGATGCAGTCGAAGGTGCCGCTGCGCAACCGCGACGAGCTGTCGATGGCCTACACGCCGGGCGTGGCCCGGGTGTCGCTCGCCATCGCCCGCAACCCCGAGGACGCCCGCCGCCTGACCATCAAGCGCAACACCGTCGCGGTGGTCACCGACGGCTCGGCCGTGCTGGGCCTGGGCAACATCGGGCCCGCGGCGGCGCTGCCGGTCATGGAGGGCAAGGCGGCCCTGTTCAAGCGGTTCGCGGGCATCGACGCCTGGCCCATCTGCCTGGACACCCAGGACGTCGACAAGATCGTCGAAGTGGTCCAGGCCATCGCCCCCGGGTTCGGCGGCATCAACCTGGAGGACATCTCGGCGCCGCGCTGCTTCGAGGTGGAGCGGCGGCTGCGCGACCTGCTGGACATCCCGGTCTTCCACGACGACCAGCACGGCACCGCCATCTGCGTGCTGGCCGCGCTCACGAACGCGCTGCGCGTCGTCGGCAAGTCGCTGCCGGACGTGAAGATCGCGATGGCGGGCGCGGGGGCGGCCGGCACGGCCGTGCTGCGCCTGCTGATGGCCGCGGGCGCGCGCAACGTCGTCGTCTGCGACTACCTCGGGGCCGTGCACCAGGGCCGCGACGACCTGGACGCGTCGCTGCGGTGGATCGCCGAGAACACCAACGCCGAGGGGTACGCGGGCGACCTGCGCGGAGCGGTCAAGGGCGCCGACGTCTTCATCGGGGTCTCGGCGCCGGGCATCCTGACCGGCGACGACATCGCCGCCATGGCCGACCGCGCCGTGGTGTTCGCCCTGGCCAACCCCGAGCCGGAGGTCTCGCCGGACGACGCCCGCGAGCACGCGGCCGTCGTGGCCACCGGCCGCTCGGACTACCCGAACCAGATCAACAACGTGCTGGCCTTCCCGGGCGTGTTCCGCGGCCTGCTGGACGCGCAGTCGCGCATGGTCACCGAGGGCATGCTGCTGGCGGCGGCCAACGCCCTGGCCAACGTCGTGGCGGTGGAGGAGCTCGGTCCGAACTACATCATCCCGAGCGTGTTCCACCCCGATGTCGCCACCGCGGTCGCCGCGGCCGTCCGCGAGTCGGCCGGCGGCCGGGCACGAGGCTTCACCGAGGCGTGACGCCGAGGACCCACGCCGGCCACGCCCCGGCGTTGTGAAGGCGTGGGCCGTCACCACGGGACGTGAAGGCGTGGGCCGCCAGCGGGGCGTGAAGGCGTGGGCCGTCAGCGGGGTGTGAGCGGGCGGCGGCCGGTCGCGTAGAGGGGGCGGGGACGCAGCAGGGGCTCGACGGGGGCGCGGCGGGGCCAGATGACCGCGATGCCCCAGAGCATGCCCCCGAAGATGACCATGCCGACGGCGGTGGCCATCTTGCCGTACAGGTCGGCGGGCGGGCCGGTGTAGGGAAGGCGGTCGATGCCCTGCCGGCGCAGCAGCGGGTTGTACCGGTGGGCGCGCAGGCCGTTGACGTGCCGCGCGCCGTGCTCGCCGCTGGAGTGGGAGGCGCTGTCGCTGTCGCTCTCGCTGTAGACGCTCTCGCGGTACTCGCCGTAGGACTCCTGAGAGTCGCGGGAGGCCGGGGTGGCCGTCGAGCCGGTGGAGCCGGTCGGGGCGTCGTCCTCGCAGCCGGAGTAGACGCGGAAGGTCGTGGTGCCCTGGCCCTGAATGGTGACGGTGACCCGTTCGCTGGTGCGCGGTTCGAGGTAGACCGGGATGTTGCGCTGGACGCCGGGCCAGAGCACGCCGTTGCGCACCAGCGAGCCGCCTCGGTAGACGGAGTACTCCACGACGTCGCGGTGGCGGGGGGCGGTCATGATGACGTCGGCCCGCCCGGACGGGCATTCGACCTTGGACATGGTCACCTCGACGCGCCCGTCGCGAAGGTCGCGCGCCTCACGCCCGGTGACGCCCGCGGCGTACGAGGCCCCGGCGGCCGGGACGCCGGCGGCCACGCCCGCCGCCACGAGAGCCAGCATCATGAGGCGGTACATGAGGCCCCTTCCTTTCCTCCCATGCGCGGTGTTCGCGAGCCGATCGGATCCTCCAGTCATCGATACTACATACCGACAGTGCCCGGTTGAACGCGTTGAGTAACATATAGCGAGGTGGCGGCCCTGTCTGCCCGGGGGCGGGCGCGCGTTCCCCGCATCACGCGTCATGATGGATGCATGGCGGAGGCGATCTACGTCGGCGGGCTCCTCGTGGCGACGCCACTGCTTGACGACCCGAACTTCCGGCGCGGCGTCGTGCTGATCCTCGAGCACGACGAGGACGGCGGCACCCTCGGCGTCATGCTGAACCGGCCGAGCGAGGTCACCGTGACGCAGGTGCTCCCTTCCTGGGACTCCCTGGTGTCCGGCCCTCCGGTGCTCTTCGAGGGCGGGCCGGTGCAGACCGACAGCGCGCTGGCCCTGGCCTCGGTGCCGAGCGGGCAGGAGCCGCTCGGCTGGCGCAGGCTGCACGCGGGCTCGTCGGCCGTCTCCAAGCTCGGCACGGTCGATCTGGACGCGCCTCCGGAGATCCTCGCGGGCGAGATCACGCAGATGCGCATCTTCGCCGGGTACGCCGGCTGGACGGCGGGCCAGTTGGAGAGCGAGATCCGCGAGGGCTCGTGGTACGTCGTCGAGGCCGAACCGGGCGACACCTTCGACTCGCGCCCGGCCAACCTGTGGCGGTCGGTGCTGCGGCGTCAGCCGGGCGAGCTGGCGTTCGTGGCGACCTGCCCGGACGACCCCAAGCTCAACTGACCGCGGCCGCGGGCGGCTCGGCGCCCGGGTGCTGGTCGGCGGCGACAGGGTCCTCGCCCTCGCACGGCTCGTGGCCGGCGTGGTGGCCGGAGGGCGGTGCCGCCGACGGTGCCGCCGACGGTGCCGCGGGCGGGCGGTCCCAGCCGGGGCGCAGCGACTGCTCGGCGAGGTCCAGCGCGCGCTCGACGTTGGCGACCAGGCTGTGGAGATAGCTGTCGTCGTCCACCGAGCAGTCCATCCCGACGCGGACGGCCGAGGTGGCGAAGGCCACCAGCAGCCGTGGGCGCGGGTCGGTGGCGGGGTCGGTGCCCTGGCGCCTGGCGATCTCGACGGTGAGCTTCTGCTCGATGTCGGCCATGCGCGCGAAGCTCGTGCACAGCAGCGCCGGGTTGGCGTCGACGACGCGGCGGTGCCGCAGGAAGCGCTCGGTCTCCTCGGCGGCGTCGCTCGCCATGGCGTGGATGAACTCGCGGAAGGCGCGGGTGAGGGCGGTGAACGGCGGCTCGTCCTCGGGCCGGGCGGCGAGGGCGGCGTTGATGCGCTCGTCGTACTCGAGGGTGAAGTCCAGGGCCAGGTCTTCCTTGCTGCCGAAGTAGCGGAAGAACGTGCGCGGGGAGACCTCCACCGCGGCGGCGATCTGGTCGACGGTCGTGGCCTCGTACCCCTGGGCGAGGAACAGCCGGAAGCCCGCGTCTATCAGCGCCAGCCGGGTCTGGTGCTTCTTGCGCTCCCGAAGACCCATGCCGGTCACCTCCTCGAAATGTTCACTTCACATTGTGCCACAAGTCATGATCTGTCGTATAAAACCGTTTGTCATCTGTCATGCTCTGCCATAAATTACTAGAAGTCGACCAATCTTTCGAAACGGGGGATCTTCCATGGCACAAGCGCTGGCCGCGCCCGCCGACGCGCCGGTCCGACGCGGGCACGGCCACCCTTGGCTCACGTTGCTCGCCGTCGCGCTCGGCGTGATCATGGTGATGCTCGACGGCACGGTGGTCTCCATCGCCAACCCGGTGATCGGCAAGGACCTCGGGGCGTCCCTGTCGGACCTGCAGTGGATCACCAGCGGCTACCTGCTCGCCCTGGCCGTCTTCCTCATCACCGCCGGCAAGCTGGGCGACCTCTTCGGCCACAAGCGGGTCTTCCTGGTGGGCATCGCCGGCTTCGCCCTCACCTCGCTCGCCATCGGCCTGACCTCCTCCATCGGCGTCCTGATCGCCCTGCGGGTGCTCCAAGGCCTGTTCGGGGCGCTGCTCCAGCCGGCCGCCCTCGCCCTGTTGCGCGCCGCCTTCCCCGCCGAACGCCTGAACATGGCCATCGGCATCTGGGGCGCGGCGATCGGCGTCTCCAGCGCCGCGGGCCCGATCATCGGCGGCCTGCTCGTCGAGAACGTGAGCTGGCAGTCGGTCTTCTTCATCAACGTGCCGGTCGGCGTGGTCGCGGTGCTGGTCGGGCTGTGGGTCATCAAGGAGAGCAGGTCCGAGGTGCTGTCCAAGGTGGACGTCCCCGGCGTGGTGCTCCTGTCCGGCGCGATGTTCTGCCTGGTGTGGGCCATCATCAAGGCGCCGGGCTACGGCTGGGGGGATGCCCGGACGATCGGGTTCTTCACCGGGGCCGTCGTGCTGGGCGCCGCCTTCGTGTTCTGGCAGACCCGGGCCACCGAGCCCCTGCTGCCGCTCACCCTGTTCCGCAACGCGTCGGTCTCCATCGGCACCGTCCTGATGGTGCTCATGGCCTTCTCGATGTTCGGCGCGATGTTCTTCCTGACCTTCTACTTCCAGGGCGTGCACGGACTGTCCCCGCTGGAGTCGGGCATGCGCATGCTGCCGATGAGCGCCGGCATGATCGTCGCCTCCCCGCTGGCGGGCGCGGCGCTGAGCAGGTTCGGGCCCAAGGTGCCGATCGCCGTCGGCATGCTGATCACCGCGATCTCGATGTTCCTGCTCTCGCGCCTCGGGCTGGAGGCCGGCTACCTCGACACCGCCGTCCCCTTCGCGCTGCTCGCGTTCGGCCTTTCGCCCGTCATGGTCGGGGCGACCGAGGTCATCGTCGGCAACTCGCCCGAGGAGTACAGCGGCGTCGCCGGAGGCATGCAGCAGTCGGCCATGCAGGTGGGCGGGTCCCTCGGCACCGCGGTGCTCGGCGCGCTGATCACCGCCCGCGTGGGGGACGTCCTGCCGGGCAATCTCGCCGCCGCGCACATCCCCGCGACCCCCGCGCAGGTCGAGGCGATGAAGAACCTCGTCGCGATCGGGGTCGCTCCGGTGCAGCCGGGTACGCCCAAGCCGATCGCCGACGCGCTGACGCACGCGGCGCACAGCTCCTTCCTTTCGGGCATGCACTTCGGCTTCACCGTGAGCGTCATCGTGGCCGTCCTGGCCGCGATCCTCGCCCTGTTCGTCCGGGCCGGGCGCAAGACCTACGACGCCGCCGTCCACGTGGGCTGAGGTCCGCTCCCGGCCGGCCCGCGCCGCAAGCGAGGGCCGGCCGGATCAGGGGTTCGTCCGCCGCGCCGCTCCCCGGCGCACGTAGACTCGGATGTCGTGAGCACGAAGATCCTTCCCGAGAGCGAAGTACGGCCGAACCTCTCGCACGGCGACGAGGGAGACCACGAGCGCTTCTCGCACTACGCGGACAAGAACAAGATCACCGAGAGCATGGTGACCGGCACGCCGATCCGGGCGCTCTGCGGCAAGGTCTGGGTCCCGAGCCGTGATCCCAAGAAATACCCGGTGTGCCCCGAGTGCAAGGAGATCTACGAAGGTCTTCCCCTGGGCGGCGGCCCCAAAGAGTGACCCCGCGAGGCCGCGCGTCCGGCCGTGCGGCGAGTCGTTCGTGCTCGGGCGAGCCTGGGTGAACCCTTGGCCGGGGAGCGAGTGTTGCTCCCCGGCGATCGGCGCGGCGGCGGCTAGCGTCAGCACTCTGACCTGATCGAACCGGGGGAGTGCATGGTGCGGCGCACGGTTGCCGTGTCTTTGGGGTCTCTGGCGTGCCTGTTCACGATCGCGGGCGCGCCCGGCGTGCCGGCCCGTGTCGCCGCCGCGCGCCCGTGCGGCGGGCACGCGGGTCCCCCGCGCATGGACGGGCGCGGCCCGGAGCCGTACGCGCCCGACCGCCGGGACACCGAGCGCATGCTCTCGGAGATGCGGCGCCGGCTCGGCGCCCTGCGTCCCGGTCTCCGGGCCCACACGGTCACTGTCCCCTTGTGGGTCCACGTGATCACCGACGGGCAGGCGGGCGCGCCGGAGGCCGCCGTCACGGCCCAGGTCGAGACGCTGAACGCCGCCTACGGAGGACGGCTCGGCGGCGCCGACACCGGCGTGCGGTTCGCGCTGCGCGGCGTCACGCGCACCGACAACCAGGTGTGGTTCCACCAGCCGCTCGCCAACGAGGCCGCCATGAAGCAGCGGCTGCGCAAGGGCGGCGCCGAGACGCTGAACCTCTACGTCGCACAGTTCGGCGAACTGGTGCTCGGCTACGCCACCTATCCGCACTGGTACCAGAACAGCCCCAAGTTGGACGGTGTCGTGGTCGACTGGCGCAGCCTGCCCGGCGGCAGCCTGCGCGACTTCGGCAAGGGGTACACCGCGGTGCACGAGATCGGCCACTGGCTCGGGTTGTTGCACACCTTCGAGAACGGCTGCGGCTCGCCCGGGGACTCGGTCGACGACACCCCGCCCGAGGCCACCTCGACCCAGGGGTGCCCCGATCGCAAGGACACCTGCCCCGACCTCGGCGACGACCCGGTGCACAACTACATGGACTACGCCCACGACCGCTGCATGTCGGAGTTCACCGCCGGCCAGGCCGCCCGCATGCGCGACATGTGGACCGCCTACCGCGCCCCCACTCCCTGACACCTGCCGCGTCCCCGCCCAATGACCGCCGCGCGCCGGATCGCCGTTCCCGCGGTGGTGTCAGGAACCCGGTGACCTCGCGGCCCTGACGCCGGATCGCCCGCGCTTCGGGGCGCCCCCACATCCGCCCGGGCCGGTCTCCGGCGGGGCGTCCGGACGGCCCGTTGCGGTCATCGGCGTCATTATTCGAATGTTTCGTTGACGGAAGGGCCGCCCTGGAACGGATACTCGGTGCACGGGAGGAGGCGCTGTGGACAAGTACCGCACCGGGCGACGGCCGTACGGCGAGCCCGTGTGGCCTCCGCCGGAGGAGGAAGGGCTGCCGCCGTCGGCCCGGCTGTACGGCGCTCCGGCCACCCCCTCGCGGGTCAGGGTGCCTTCCTGGGCCCGCCGGGTGCTCCTGTTCGTCGTGGCGGTGGTCGTGGGCGCCGCCCTGGTGGCCGGAGTGGTCGCCTTCGCCGTGAGCCGCCTGAACGCGAGCCCGGGCCCCGTCCCGGTGGACGACGGCGTCGCCGGAGTCGGCTACACGCTGCCGTCCGGCTGGACGCCGGGAACGGTCCCGCCGGTCACCGGGTTCACCTCGGTCGCCACCGCGGGCGACTCCGCGCTCGTCATGGCCCGCCCGGCCGGGCCGCTTCCGGTCGCGGGCCCGCGTGCGGCCACGCTCGACCTGGCCGAGCTGTACGGGCGGCTGCTGCTGCACGGCGACGAGGTGGAGGTGGTGGACGACCGCCCGGTCGCGGTGAACGGGTTCACCGGCCACACCCGCGCCCTCCGCGCGACCTACACCGACGTGGTCAACCAGCCCGCCTATCTGCGTGTGACACTTCTCACCAAGAACGGCGAGAGCGTCGTCCTGCTCGCCGTCGCGCAGCCGGACACCCCCCGGCGCCGTGCCGAGATCGACGCCATCATGCGCGGAGTCACCTAGCCCGGCCGTCCTCCGCCGGCGTCCCTGTGGACGCCTCAGCGGCGTGCCGCCGGTCCCTGGACGGGGCGATAGCACGGGAGGGGCGCGATGGCGAGCATCCTCGGGGGCGGCACGTCCTGTCGGTGTCCCCCGCTATCGTGGCTTCACTGTGAGGGAGCGAAGCGAGCGCGACGACAAGATCATCAGTGTGGGGCACCGCCCCGAGGTCCGGAAAGGTCCTCTGACAAGGAGGTCGGCGTGAGCTCGTTTGCCGCGTCCCATCTGTCACCTTCCTATCCCGACCGAGCCGCGTGGGGCACCGCGCCCAAGCTCCGCGCGTGGCAGCAGGAGGCGTTCGACCTCTACTCCCGGCGCGAGCCGCGCGACTTCCTGACCGTGGCGACCCCCGGCGCCGGCAAGACGACGTACGCGCTGCGCATCGCCAGCGAGCTGATCAGCCGGGGCATCGTGCGGGCGATCACCATCGTGTGCCCCACCGAGCACCTCAAGCGCCAGTGGGCCGACGCCGCGGGCCGGGTCGGCATCGCCATCGATCCGGAGTTCAAGAACAGCCAGGGCGCCACCTCGCGCGACTACGTCGGTGTCGCGGTGACCTACGCCCAGGTGTCGATGCACCCCGCGCTCCACCGCGCCCGCACCGAGGCCCGCAAGACGCTGGTCATCTTCGACGAGATCCACCACGCGGGCGACGCCAAGTCCTGGGGCGACGGCGTGCGCGAGGCGTTCGAGCCGGCCGCGCGGCGCCTGGCCCTCACCGGCACCCCCTTCCGGTCCGACACCAACCCCATCCCGTTCGTCACCTACGCCGAGGACGGCGAGGGCGTGCGGCGCAGCGTCTCCGACTACTCCTACGGCTACGGCCCCGCGCTCGCCGATGGGGTCGTCCGCCCGGTGATCTTCCTGGCGTACGCCGGTGAGATGCGCTGGCGCACCCGCGCCGGTGACGAGATCACCGCCACGCTCGGCACGCCGCTCACCAAAGACCAGATGGGCCAGGCGTGGCGGGCCGCCCTCGACCCCAAGGGCGACTGGATCCGCCAGGTCCTGCGGGCGGCCGACAAGCGCCTCACCGAGGTGCGCAGGCACGTGCCCGACGCCGGGGCCATGGTCATCGCCACCGACCACGAGACGGCGCGCTCCTACGCCAGGCACCTGCGCGCGATCACCGGCGAGGGCGCCACGGTCGTGCTGTCGGACGACCCCGGCGCCTCCGACAAGATCAAGCAGTTCAGCGCCTCGGAGGAACGCTGGTTGGTCGCCGTCCGCATGGTCTCCGAGGGCGTCGACATCCCGCGTCTCGCGGTGGGCGTGTACGCCACCAGCGTCTCGACGCCGCTGTTCTTCGCCCAGGCGGTGGGGCGCTTCGTCCGTGCGCGCAGGCGTGGCGAGACGGCCTCGGTGTTCCTGCCCTCGGTGCCCACCCTCATGGGCCTGGCCGGTGAGATGGAGGCCGAGCGCGACCACGTCCTGGACCGCAAGCTCCCCGAGGAGGGCCTGGACGACTTCCTCGTCGAGGACGCCCGGCAGAAGAAGGACAGTCCGGACGTCCTGGGCGACGAGCTGCCGTTCGAGACCGTCGAGGCGTCGGCGACCTTCGACCGGGTGCTGTTCGACGGCGGCGAGTTCGGCACCTCGGCCGAGCCCGGCTCCCCCGAGGAGGAGGACTTCCTCGGCCTGCCGGGGCTGCTGGAGCCCGACCAGGTGGCGGTGCTGCTGCGCAAGCACCAGGCCGATCAGCAGGCCGCCCGGCGGCGCAAGGTGGCCGACGCTCCAGCCCCGGTGGCGCTCGCGCCGCACGAGGAGATCGCGGCCCTGCGCAAAGAGCTGAACGGCCTGGTCGGCGCCTGGAACCACCGCACCGGCCAGCCGCACGGCGTCATCCACGCCGAGCTGCGCCGTGCCTGCGGAGGCCCGGCCATCGCCCAGGCCTCCGCCGACCAGATCCGCGCCCGCATAGAGACCATCCGCAAATGGGCCACCCAACGCTCGCGCTGACCCCGCACCCGCTGACTCCGCAGCCGCCCGGGTGACCGGCACCACCATGAGCACGCGGCGCACCGGCGCTCCGGCCCGAGCGTCCGACATTCCCGTCCCGTCATCTCCAGGGAGACCGGCTTGAAGAGCGCGCTTGTCATCGTCGATGTGCAGAACGACTTCTGCGAGGGCGGCAGCCTCGCGGTGGGCGGCGGCGCCGAGGTCGCCGCCGCCATCGGTCCGCACGCCGCCACGGGCGGGTACGACCACGTCGTGGCGACCCGCGACTACCACGTCGACCCCGGCGACCACTTCGCCGAGCACCCCGACTACCAGCGCACCTGGCCCGCCCACTGCGTCGTGGGCACCTCCGGGGCCGACTTCCACCCGGCGCTCGACACCTCCGCCGTGGAGGAGGTGTTCAGCAAGGGCCGGCACAGCGCGGCCTACAGCGGCTTCGAGGGCGCCAGCGGCGCGGGCACCGGGCTGGCCGAGTGGCTGACCACGCGCGGGGTCGAGCGGGTGGACGTGGTGGGCATCGCCACCGACCACTGCGTGCGCGCCACCGCGCTCGACGCCGCGAACAACGGCTTCGCCGTGCGCGTTCTGCTGGACCTCACGGCCGGCGTCGCCCCCGCCACCACCGAAGCGGCCCTCACCGAACTCACCACCGCCGGCGTCGCCCTGACAGGCACCCCCATCCTCAGAACAGCCTGACCCGGCCCAGGGCGCTCCGGCCGGGCGCCGTACAACGGCGCCGGCTTCGCCGTACCCCACCCCGCCGGCCCGGCGCCGATGGAGCACGTCTGGTCGGGCGGGGCGGTCTCGGCCGGCGGTGAGGTGAGACGGGGAGGCAGTGGTGGGGCTGCGGGTCAGGAGAAGAGGGTGGGGATGACGGGGTCGCCTTGGGAGAGTTGGTGGGCGAGGACGGGGAGTTCGGCGACGGAGGCGCGGTGGCGCTCGCGGGCGGCCTCCAGCGGTTCCCTGCCGACGATCTCGCCGCCGCGCACCAGCGTGTGCAGCAGCGGCCGCGCGCCCTCGGGAGCGGGGGCGCCGGGCGCGGTGGTGACCAGCTCGGCGGCGGCGACGCCGTCCTCGACGACGCGGAAGGCGTCCTTCCTGCCGCCCCGGCTCGGCTTGCCGACCGACTTCTTGGCCACCGGCCGCAGCACGCCCTCGCCGTCCTCGCGGGCGACGAGCTTGTAGACCATGGACGCCGTGGGGGCCCCCGACCCGGTGACCACCGAGGTGCCGACGCCGTACCCGTCGACGGGCGCGGCGGCGAGCGCGGCGATGGCGTACTCGTCCAGGTCGCTGGTGACCACGATGCGCGTCTTGGTGGCGCCGAGCCCGTCGAGGAGCTTGCGCACCTCGCGGGCGACCACCGCGAGGTCGCCGGAGTCGATGCGCACGGCGCCGAGCCCGGGCCCGGCCAGCTCCACCGCCGTGCGCACGGCCTTGGCGACGTCGTAGGTGTCCACCAGGAGCGTGGTGTCGTGGCCGAGGGAGTCGATCTGCGCCTGGAAGGCGTCGTACTCGCTGCCGTGCAGCAGGGTGAAGGCGTGCGCGCTGGTGCCGGCCGTCGGCACGCCGTACACGCTGCCGGCCATCAGGTTGGAGGTGGAGGAGAAGCCCGCGAGGTAGGCCGCCCGCGCCGAGGCGACGGCGGCCCGTTCGTGCGTGCGCCGCGAGCCCATCTCGATGATCGGCCGGTCGCCCGCGGCGTGCGTCATGCGGGACGCCGCCGAGGCGACCGCGGAGTCGTGGTTGAGGATCGACAGGATCACCGTCTCCAGCAGCACAGCCTCGGCGAACGTGCCGTCCACCACCATGATCGGCGAGCCGGGGAAGTAGCACTCGCCCTCCCGGTAGCCGTACACGTCGCCGGAGAACCGGTAGGAGGCGAGGAAGTCGAGCGTGCGGTCGTTCACCACCCGCCGCTCGCGCAGGAACGCCAGCTCGGCATCGCCGAAGCGGAAGTCCGCGAGGGCGTCCAGCACCCGCCCGGTGCCCGCGACGACGCCGTACCGGCGGCCCAGGGGCAGGTGGCGGGCGAAGACCTCGAACACCGCCCGATGGTGCGCCGCCCCGCTGTCCAATGCCGCCTGCAGCATCGTCAGCTCATAGTGATCGGTGAGCAACGCGCTGCTCATGGCCATCTTCACAAGTCGAAGACTACGACTGGCGTAGGGCAGGATGGGAACGTGGGTAGTACCGCTCCAGCCGAGGTCGAGCGTCCGTCGACGGACGTCCGTCCCGACCTTCCGTGGCTGACGATCGTGTGGAACGACCCGGTCAACCTCATGTCGTACGTGACCTACGTCCTGCAGACGGTCTTCGGCTACCCCAAGGTCAAGGCCGAGAAATTGATGCTCGACGTGCACCACAAGGGCAAGGCCGTCGTGGCCAGTGGCACCCGTGAGGAGATGGAACGCGACGTGCAGATCCTGCACTCCTACGGCTTGTGGGCCACCGTCCAGAGAGATTCGGCGTGAGCACGGGCTTCAGCGCGACGCGTGGCGGTGGGGTCGCGATCCTGCTGGACGCCGGGGAGGCCTCGATCCTGCGCTCGCTGGTGTCGCAGGTGCTCGGCCTGGTGGAGCCGGGCGCGACGGGGGACGACCCGCTCGAGCGGGCGCTCGGCATCGGCTCGGCGACGGCGCCGTCCGATCCGGTGCTGGCCCGGCTCTTCCCCTCCGCCTACGCCGACGACGACGAGGCGGCCGCCGATTTCCGCCGCTACACCGAGGCGACGCTGCGCGAGGGCAAGCGGGCCGACGCCGAGGTGCTGCTGAAGACCGCCGAGCAGGGCAAGGTCGAGCTGACCGGCGAGCAGGCGCAGGCGTGGCTGCGCGCGCTGAACGACGTGCGCCTGGCGCTCGGCGTGCGCCTGGAGGTCACAGAAGAGGTGCACGAGGAGCTGGCCGGGATGGCCGAGGACGACCCGCGCTACCCGGCGTACGTCACCTACGACTGGCTGACCTACCTCCAGGACACGCTGGTCCGCGCCCTTTGGTAACTTCCAGGCATGCTCACGATCTCACGGGAACTGGTCGACAAGATCATCGCCCACGCCTGGGCCGATCACCCGGACGAGGCATGCGGGGTGATCGCCGGTCCGGCGGGCTCCGACCGGCCCGAGCGTTTCATCCCCATGGAGAACGCCGAGCGGTCGCCGACGTTCTACCGCTTCGACTCGATGGAGCAGTTCCGCGTGTGGCGCGAGATGGACGACCGCGACGAGGAGCCGGTGGTCGTCTACCACTCGCACACCTCGACCGAGGCGTACCCGTCCCGCACGGACATCAGCTACGCCTCCGAGCCGAACGCCCACTATGTGCTGGTCTCCACGGCCGATCCCGATGATGTGCAGTTCCGCTCGTTCCGCGTGGTGGACGGGGTCGTGACCGAGGAGCAGGTGGAGATCGTCTCCTCGTGAGGCTCGCAGGGGAAGCGGTAGAGTTGGGAACATGCTGATGACCGATCCGGTGTCGCCGAGCGCCCGCGTGCGCCCCGGCCGGTCGTCCCCTGTGCAGAACCATCTTTTCGCGCACACTCCGTTCACCGTCGTCTACGACTGTTCCTGAACGCAGGAATCCCAGCCCCGCCCCGCGTGTTCGCACACGTTGGGTGTCCCGTGACGACCACTGACCAAGGAGAAACACGCGATGGCCATCGAGGTTCGCATTCCGACCATCCTCCGCACCTACACCGACGGCGCCAAGTCGGTGAACGCCGCGGGTGCGACTCTCTCCGACCTGATCGGCGACCTCGAGTCCCGCCATCCCGGGCTCAGGGAGCGCATCGTCGACGACTCCGGCCTGCGCCGGTTCGTCAACGTCTACCTCAACGACGAGGATGTGCGGTTCCTCGGCGGCCTGGACACCCCCGTCGCCGACGGGGACACCGTGACCGTCCTGCCCGCCGTGGCCGGAGGCATGCGCTAGTCATGCGCTTCGACTCGCTGATCGACTCGGTCGGGAACACCCCTCTGGTGGGTCTGCCGCGCCTGTCCCCGTCCGCGGACGTTCGCGTCTGGGCCAAGCTGGAGGACCGCAACCCGACCGGGTCGGTCAAGGACCGCCCGGCGCTGTGGATGATCGAGCAGGCCGAGAAGGAGGGCCTGCTCACGCCCGGCTGCACGATCTTGGAGCCCACCTCCGGCAACACCGGCATCTCGCTGGCGATGTCGGCCCGGCTCAAGGGCTACAAGCTGATCTGCGTGATGCCGGAGAACACCTCCGAGGAACGCCGCCAGCTGCTGCGCATGTGGGGCGCCGAGATCATCCCCTCGCCGGCGGCGGGCGGGTCCAACGAGGCGGTGCGGGTGGCCAAGCGGCTGGCCGCCGAGAACCCGTCCTGGGTGATGCTCTACCAGTACGGCAACCCGGCGAACTGGCGCTCCCACTACGAGTCGACGGGGCCGGAGATCCTGCGGGACCTGCCCTCCATCACCCACTTCGTGGCCGGTCTCGGCACCACGGGCACCCTGATGGGCGTCGGGCGCTACCTGCGCGAGCACGTGCCCGGCGTGCAGATCGTGGCGGCCGAGCCGCGGTACGGCGAGCTGGTGTACGGGCTGCGCAACGTGGACGAGGGGTTCATCCCCGAGATCTACGACGCCGACGTGCTGACCACGCGTTTCTCGGTGACCTCGGCGGACGCGCTGCGCCGCACGCGCGAGCTGCTCGGCTCCGAGGGCATCTTCGCCGGGATCTCCACCGGCTGCGCCCTGCACGCCGCGCTCGGTATGGCGGCCAAGGCGGTCAAGGCCGGGGAGCGCGCCGACATCGTGTTCATCGTGGCGGACGGCGGCTGGAAGTATCTGTCCACCGGCGCCTACGAGGGCACGCTGGACCAGGCGGAGGACCGCCTGGAGGGCCAGCTCTGGGCCTGAGGCCCGCTCTTCACGCTCACGAGTGCGGGCCCCCTCTCCCTGGAGAGGGGGCCCGCGTTCGTCTTCCCGCCCCGGACCGGACCGCGTCCTGGCCGGACCGCGTCCTGGCCGGACCGGCGTCCCACCGGGTCGGTCCGGCTTTCCGTGGTCGGCAGGGCGCCGCGGTCCCGGAGGCGCCGCGGTCCCGAGGCTCAGTTGAACAGGACGCGCAGGCTGAAGGACGTGATGTCGCCGGACCGCCGGGCGCTGAGGCCCACCGCGCGCAGCACCTGGGCGCTGGCCCGCTCCTCGCCGCTCAGGTCGTCCAGGTAGTACTTCTCGATCTTGTCCAGGTCGATGTAGAGCGCGGCCGCCGCGGAGTCCGCGTCCGGGACCGCGGTGGTGAAGGTCTCGCTGTCGCCGAGCGCGCCGTCCTTGGCGAGCTCGGCGGCGTACTCCTGAGAGCTGGCGAGGACGAGTCGTCCATCGGCCGCGACCTTGGCGATCTGCGGCGCCGCCGTCCCTGAGTCGGCGACGAACTTCTCGATCTTGGCGACGACCGCCTGCGCCTTGGCCGGGTCGGTGGTGAGCACGGCGCCGGCCTTGGGCAGCTCGCCGTCCAGGCCGCGCTGGTCCACGGCCACGGTGAGGTTCTGGCCCAGCAGCGTCACCAGGTCCTCGGGGAGGGAGATGCCGTAGGTCTGCCGCGCCTGCTGGACGAAGTCGGAGAACGACCGGCCGCCCGAGGCGCCGTCGGCGGCCTCGGTGATCTGCGGCCACTGGCCGGCCAGCAGCTCGCCGAGGCCGGACACCGACAGCGCGCCCACGGTCGAGGCGGGCAGCCGCGACAGCCGCGCGCCTTCCACGGCGGCGGGGGCCTTCATCGTCCCGCCGCGGGAGATGCCGGTCAGCTCGGCGTACCCGCCGTCGAAGCGCAGCGCCCCGGCGAAGCGCACGTTCTTCACCATGTCGAGGGTGCCCGCGGGCGGGGTGGCGCCGGTGGCCTGCGCGGCCCTGGCGATCCGGCCGGCGTCGCCCCAGAACGACAGCACGCCCGGCTCGCCCACGGCCTCACGGTCGGTGGCGAAGGCGGCCTCGCCCGACAGCGGCGCGGCCGTGGCGTAGGCGTCGGCCTCCGCCTGCGTCTCGGCGAGGATCGCGTAGCCCTCCCGGAACGCCAGGCCCTTCAGCTCGCCGCCGGTGTTCAGCTTGCGCACCCCGGCGCGGGCCTTGTCCTCGTCGGTGACCTGCACGGCCGCGACCACCCGCGGCGTGCCGGAGCCCGCCTTCGGCGCCAGCACGCCGAGGCCGACGCGGTCGCCGAGCCACGGGGCGACGTCGCGGGCGTAGTCCACCTCGGCCAGGCCGGAGTCCCCCTGGCGCAGCAGCTCGAACAGCGACCGGCGCGGGTCGTCGCCGGTGAACGCGCCCCGCGTCGCGGAGAACTTCCGCGCGAGCTGGAACAGCGCGAGCTTCTGGTTCGCGGCCGGGTCGAGGTCGAGCCGCACGTACGCCATGGTCCCCGCGGGCAGGACGTCCTCAGGCTGGGCGCCGCCGCCGCTGAGCAGGGTCATCGCGTACACGCCGCCGCCCCCGACCAGCGCCACGACGACGGCGGCGACGATCGCCAGCAGCCAGCCCCGCCCCCGCCTGCGGGCGGGCGGTGGCGGCGGCGGCGCGCCGATCTGCACGTGCTGCCACGCGGGCTCCCCGGCCTGCGTCGGCCCGGCGAGGGGCGGCGCGGCGTAGGTGAAGGACTGGGTCCCCGGAGCGGCGTGCCGGCCGGGCGACGGGTGCCGGTAGGACACCGTCCGGTCGGGGTCCTCGTTGAACGGGTACGGGGGGAGGGGTTGGCCTGCCATGGCTCCGCTTTCGATGGATAGGGGGATTGTCCTCAGGTGGGAAGGGATCCGCCGCGAGGCTAGATCGCCGCGGTAGCGAAGCACTTGCAGGCCGCTTTCCACGGGCCGTGCGGACCTCGGTAGGGTGAGGCTTCCAGAACGAAATTCGGTTCGTTTCGCGCGGGACGGGGCCAGGGAGCAGATGACGAAGTTCGACGAGGCGACGCAGGCGATCAGGGTCGACGCGACCACCTACGACGTCTGCCTCGACCCCGGCTACGCGATCGGCGGGCCGCTCAACGGCGGGTACCTCATGGCCGCCGTGCTGCGGGCCGTCGTCGACGCCTCCCCGTACGAGCACCCGGTGTCCACCGCCGCGCAGTTCCTGCGGGCCCCGAGGCCCGGGCCCGCCCGCGTCCGGCTGGAGCAGCTCAAGGCCGGCCGGACCGCCGCGATGACCCGCGCGACCCTGGTCCAGGACGATGTCTCCTACATCGAGACGCTGGTGACGACCGCCACCCTCGGCGACGGCCCGAGCGAGTGGATCGGCGAGCCCGCGGTCGCCATGCCTGCGGTGGAGGAGTGCCTCCCGCTGCCGTCCCCCAAGGACGAGTCGAACATGACGTTCAACGCCCAGATCGAGACCCGGTTCGACCCGCCCACCATCGGCTGGTTCACCGGCACGCCGACCGGGCGACCGGAGTCGCGCGCGTACTTCCGCATGGCCGAGCCGCAGGACCCCGACCCCTACATCCTGGCGATGGCCGTGGACGCGCTGCCGCCGGTCGTGTTCTCCGCGGGCGCCAGGGGATGGGCGCCGACGGTCGAGCTGACCTGGCACCTGCGAGGGCTGCCCGTCCCCGGCTGGCTGAAGGTCGTCGGCCACGGGCGCCTGATCAGGGACGGGTGGTTCGACGAGGACGTCGAGATCTGGGACTCCGCGGGCAACCTGGTCGCCCAGTCGCGTCAGCTCGCCCGGCTCGGCCGTGGCTGAGCGGCGGACGGGCCGCGCGACGGCCGGGCGGCACGCGGGCGGTGCGACGGCCGAACGGCGGGCGGGCCGCGCGACGGCCGGGTGGCACGCGGGACGCGGGACGGTGGCCGTGCGCGGGCCCCGCCGGGACGGACGGCCCGGTGAGGGATTACTCCAATGTGAGCATTCTTACCAAGAGCGATTGTCCACGGTCCCCTAATGTTGGGATCATGGTGGACATCGGGAGCGTCGCCCACGCGCCATGGGTCAGCATGATCGACGCCGTGGAAGAGCAGAATGACGGGCACGGCCCCGCGATCGGGATCTTCGACAGCGGCGTCGGTGGCCTCACCGTCGCCCGGGCGATCATCGACCAGCTCCCGAACGAGTCGATCCTGTACGTCGCCGACACCGCGCGCCAGCCGTACGGGCCCAAGCGCATCGCCGAGGTGCGCGCGTACGCGCTGGAGGTCATGGACCACCTCGTCGAGCACGACGTGAAGATGCTGGTGATCGCCTGCAACAGCGCCAGCGCCGCCGTGCTGCGCGACGCCCGCGAGCGGTACGACGTCCCCGTGGTGGAGGTCATCCAGCCCGCGGCCCGGCGGGCCGTCCGCGCCACGAGGAACGGCCGGGTCGGCGTCATCGCCACCCGCGCGACCATCGAGTCCATGGCCTACCACGACGCCTTCGCCGCGGCCCCCGACGTGCGGCTGACCGGAGTGGCCGCCCCCCGGTTCGTGGAGTTCGTCGAGCGCGGCGAGACGATGAGCGACGAGCTGATCGAGGTCGCCCGCGAGTACCTCCGGCCGGTGGTCGACGACGGCTGCGACACGCTGATCCTCGGCTGCACCCACTACCCGCTGCTGACCGGCGCGATCTCCTACGTGGCCGGCAACGGCGTCACACTCGTGTCCAGCGCGGACGAGACGGCCAAGGACGTCTACCGTGTCCTGCACGATCGCGGCCTCGCGGCGCGGAGCGGGACGCCCCGGCACAGGTTCCGCGCGACGGGCGACGGCGCCATGTTCGCCCACCTCGGGCGGCGGTTCCTCGGACCGGAGATCGTCGACGTCGAGCGCGCGCTGGTGGGCGACATCTCCGGCGAAGGGGCGCTCGCCGCGCCCAACTGAGACCACACGCGCCCCGATGGGACGGGGCGTGGACGGCGGGCGGGGCCGGCAGGGTCGCGCCCGGCGCCCGCCGTGCCGGGTGCGGCGCCCGCCGTGCCGGGACACCCTGGGTCGGGACACCCGTGCCGGGGCGCGCGAACGAACAGTGCTGACCGCGTCGCGTCAGTGTGACAAGGCGCTACCGCGCCGAGTGAGGAGTCCGCCGTGAGATTGACGATCGTGGGCTGTTCCGGGAGCTTCCCCGGCCCTGACAGTCCCGCGTCCTGCTACCTGCTGGAGGCCGAGGGGTTCCGCCTGCTCCTTGACTTCGGCAACGGCTCCCTGGGAGCCCTGCAACGCCACATCGGCCTGTACGACGTGGACGCCATCTGCCTGTCGCACCTGCACGCCGACCACTGCCTGGACATGTGCTCCTACCACGTCGTGCGCACCTACGCGCCGTCGGGCCCGCTGCCGCGCGTCCCCGTCCACGCCCCGAAGGACGCCCCGCGCCGCCTGGGCGCGGCCTACGGCATGGACGACGAGCCGGGACTGGAGACCGCCTTCGACTTCTCGGCGCTCGCGCCCGGCACGTTCTCCGTGGGGCCGTTCGAGGTGACGGCCGCCCAGATGAACCACCCCGTCGAGACCTACGGCTTCCGCGTCGCGCACGGCGGCCACGCGGTCGCCTACTCGGCCGACACCGGGGAGTCCGCCGAGCTGGTCGAGCTCGCCGCCGGGGCCGACGTGCTGCTGTGCGAGGCGTCGTTCCTCGACCGGCCCGGCAACCCGGAGGGCCTGCACATGAACGGCCGCCAGGCCGCCGAGCACGCCGCCCGCGCCGGCGCCGGCACGCTCGTGCTCACCCATCTGGTGCCCTGGAACGACCCGGAGCAGATCCTGCGGGAGGCCGGGCGCGGAGGGTTCGAGGGGCGGGTGGAACTCGCGCGGAGCGGGGCCGTGTATGACCTAAGGTGAGCCCATGGCACGTGATGATGGACGCAGTCCCGACCAGCTCCGGCCGGTCACGATCACCCGCGACTGGCTCGCCCACGCCGAGGGCTCGGTCCTGGTGGAGTTCGGCGGCACCCGGGTGCTGTGCGCCGCCACGGTGCAGGACAACGTGCCGCGGTGGCGCAGGGGCAGCGGCCTCGGCTGGATCACCGCCGAGTACGCCATGCTGCCCCGCTCGACCAACACCCGCAGCGACCGCGAGTCGGTGCGCGGCAAGATCGGCGGCCGCACCCACGAGATCTCGCGGCTGATCGGCCGCTCGCTGCGCGCCTGCGTCGACTACAAGGCCCTCGGCGAGAACACCATCGTGCTCGACTGCGACGTGCTGCAGGCCGACGGCGGCACGCGCACGGCCGCCATCACCGGGGCCTACGTCGCCCTCGCCGACGCCATCGCCTGGATGCGCAAGCGCAAGATGTGCCCCGGCGACCCGCTGGTCAACTCCGTCGCCGCCGTCTCGGTCGGCATCGTCGGCGCCACCCCGCTGCTCGACCTGTGCTACACCGAGGACGTCGCCGCCGAGACCGATATGAACGTCGTCATGACCGGTTCGGGGGAGTTCGTCGAGGTCCAGGGCACCGCCGAGGGCATCCCCTTCGACCGCTCCACCCTCGACTCCCTGCTCGACCTGGCCGGCGCGGGCTGTGCCGAGCTCACCGCCCTCCAGCGCCGCGTCCTGTCGTGAGCGTGGTGCGCACGGTGGTCCTGGCCACCCGCAACGAAGGCAAGATCGTCGAGCTGCGGCGCATCCTCGCCGACGCCGACGAGAAGATCGAGCTGATCGGGCTCGAGCGGTTCCCCGAGATCGGCGAGATCGCCGAGACCGGGCTCACGTTCGCCGAGAACGCCTTGATCAAGGCGCACGCCGTCGCCTCGGCGAGCGGGCTGCCGGCCATCGCCGACGACTCCGGGCTGTGCGTCGACGCGCTCAACGGCATGCCCGGGGTGTTCTCCGCCCGCTGGTCGGGCTCCCACGGCGACGACGCCGCCAACCTACGGCTGCTGCTCGCCCAGGTGTCGGACGTGCCGGACGGCCGCAGGGGCGCCCACTTCGCCTGCGCGGCGGCGCTCGCCCTGCCCGGCGGCGACGAGCGCGTCGTCGAGGGCACGCTCGCCGGCACGCTGATCCGCGCCCCGCGCGGGTCCAACGGGTTCGGGTACGACCCGATCTTCGTCCCCGAGGGCGAGGACCGCACGACCGCCGAGTTGTCCCCGGCCGACAAGGACGCCGTCAGCCACCGGGGCCGGGCCTTCCATGCCCTGGTGCCCGTCCTGCACGAGCTGCTCGCGGGGAAGGCCCCGTAACCGGGGCGTAAGATCCGGGCGACCGGTTCAGGCGTAGCGTTCGTCCTGTGAACCTCAACCAGACGCGCCCGCGCGGGCAGGCATGGGCGGCGGCGCTCATCGGCCTCGTGGCGGGCGCGGTGGCCCTGGGCATCGGCCAGCTCGCCGCCGGGCTGCTCGACCCGAAGGCGTCTCCGGTCATCGCGGTCGGCGACGCGGCCGTCGACCGCACGCCGGCCGCGCTGAAGGAATGGGCCATCCGCACCTTCGGCGCCAGCGACAAGTTCGTCCTCATCTCGGGCATCGTGGTGGTGCTCGCCCTCGTCGCCGCCGGTCTCGGCCTGCTGGCCCGCCGCCGCGCGGGGTACGCCACGGCCGGGCTGCTGGCCTTCGGCGTGGTCGGCGCGGTCGCCGCGGTCACCCGGCCCGACGGCGCGGTGCTCGACGTGCTGCCCTCGGCGGCCGGCGCGGCGGCCGGGGCCTGGGCGCTTCGCATCCTGGTCCGCCGGGCGTGGCCCGACGCCGAACCGGGTTACGGCTTCCCGCGCTACGACGACCCGCCCGCCCCCTCGGGTACGGCCATGCCAGGGGAGCATGCCACGCAGGACCTCCACCGGGGCGAGGACCTGCGCGATCCCTCCACCAACGGTTCCTCCGGGGCCGGTGTCTCGGCCACGGGTCCCTCCGCGGCCGGTGTCTCGGCCACGGGGTCCTCCGCGGCCGGTGCCGTGGTGGCCGGTACGCCGGGGGAGCCGGAGGGCGCCGAAGAGCGGCCGGCCGGGCGTCCCGCCGTCATGCGGGCAACGGCCGAGGAGCCCGAGTTCGACCGGCGCGCCCTGCTCGGCGGGGTCGCCGCGGGCGTCGTGGTGGCCGGGGCGGGCGGGCTGATCGGACGCGCCCTCGGCGGCCGGCTCGACGTCTCCACCGAACGCGCCAAGCTCGCCCTGCCCAGGGCGGCGACGCCGGCCAAGCCGCTTCCCTCCGGAGTGGACTTCCGCCTGGACGGCCTGTCGCCCTTCACGACGCCCAACCGCGACTTCTACCGTGTCGACACGGCTCTGGTCGTCCCGCAGGTGGACCCGAAGACGTGGACGCTGAAGATCCACGGCATGGTGGACCGGCCCGTCGAGATCACCTTCGCCGACCTGCTCAAGCGGCCCCTCATGGAGGCCGACGTCACGCTGACCTGCGTGTCCAACGACGTCGGGGACAACTACGTCGGCAACGCGCGCTGGCTCGGCGCCCGCCTGGCCGACGTGCTGCGCGACGCCGGCATCCGCTCGGGGGCCGACATGCTGCTGTCCACCTCCTCCGACGGCTGGACCTGCGGCACGCCGGTGGACATCGTGATGGACGGCCGGGACGCGCTGCTCGCCGTCGCGATGAACGGCGAGGCGCTCCCCGTCTCCCACGGCTTCCCGGTGCGCCAGGTCGTCCCCGGACTGTACGGCTATGTCTCGGCCACCAAGTGGGTCACCGACATCAAGGTGACCCGCTTCGACCAGGACGAGGCGTACTGGACGCCGCGCGGCTGGGCGCCCAAGGGCCCGATCAAGACCGAGTCGCGCATCGACCTGCCGCGCGGCGGGTCCACGATCCCCGCCGGCCGCACGGCCATCGCCGGCGTGGCCTGGGCGCAGCACCGGGGCGTCGACGCCGTCGAGGTCCGCGTGGACAAGGGGACGTGGCGGCAGGCGCGGCTGGCCGCGGTCCCCGGCCCGGACACCTGGCGGCAGTGGGTGGTGGACGACTGGGACGCCACCCCCGGCAAGCACACCATCGAGGTGCGCGCCACCGACGCCACCGGCCAGACCCAGACCGCCGACTACTCCCCGCCCGCCCCCGACGGTGCCACCGGCTGGCACTCCATCCTCGTCGTCGTCAAGTGAGACTCATCCGGAATCTGGGCGCGGCGGGATCGGTGAGCGAAATCTGGCGTCCGCCGGGACCGGCGACCACGTCTCTGGAGAAGGACGACGATACGGCGCCGCGCTCGGACCACGGGCCGATGAGGAGGAGATGTCAGGAGCTGCCCGGAGTCACCAGGCCGGATTCGTAGGCGAGGACCACGAGTTGGGCACGGTCGCGGGCGCGGAGCTTCGCCATGGCCCGGTTGATGTGGGTTTTCGCGGTCATCGGGCTGATCACCATGCGGTCGGCGACCTGGTCGTTGGACAGCCCCTGCGCTACCAGTGCGACGGCCTCGCGTTCGCGGTTGGTCAGCTCTTTCAGCCCCGTGCCGGTGCCGGTGCTGACCGGCTGGGTGAGGTATCTGTTGATGAGCATGCGGGTGATCGACGGCGCGAGCAGCGCGTCGCCACGCGCGGCGACGCGTACGGCGTGCAGGAAGTCTTCCGGCACGACGTCTTTGACGAGAAATCCGGCCGCGCCGGCACGCAGGGCTTTGAAGACGTGTTCGTCCAAGCCGTAGTTGGTCAGGATGACGACGTGCACCCCGGCCAGAGCCGGGTCCGCGGCGATGCGCCGGGTCGCCTCGATGCCGTCGACGAGCGGCATCTGGATGTCGATGAGCGCGACATCGGGCAGATGTTCCTTGGCCAGAGCCAGGCCCTCCATCCCGTCGCCGGCCTCGGCCACCACCTCGATGTCGTCTTCGAGGTCGAGGAGCGCGCGGAATCCGCTGCGCAGGAGCGGCTGATCGTCGACCAGCAGGACACGGATCATGGCGTCCGATCCACAGGGAGTTCTGCGTGGACGGTGAAGCCGCCCTCACCACGCGGCTCCGCGCGCAGGCGGCCCCCGAGGGCGGTGACACGTTCGCGCATCCCGAGCAGCCCGACACCGGGCACCGGCGCGGTGTCCGGTGTGGCCTTGCCGTCGTCTTCGACGCGTATCTCCAGGGCGCCTGGGCGGTAGTGGACCCCGACCGACGCGGTGGCGGCCGCGGCATGCCGGACGATGTTGGTGAGCGACTCCTGAACGATCCGGTAGACGGTCCGGTCCACCGCGGCCGGCAGACCGTGCCGTCGCCCTTCGATCGTCAGCGTCGCGTCCAGGCCGCTCCTCCGAGCCTGTTCCACCAGCTCCTCAACGTGGTCGAGCCCACGCGGCGGGGTCGTGTCGTCGTCGCGCAGCGCTTCCAAGGTCGCGCGCAGCTCCCGGGTCGCCTCACGTCCGGCCTCCTGGATCGCCAGCAGGGCCTCCGGCACCTGTTCACCCCGCCTCCGGGCCACATGGACGGCGACCTCGGCCTGCACCTTGATGACCGAGATCTGGTGGGTGAGCGAATCGTGCAGCTCCCGCGCGATGTGCAACCGCTCCTCGTCGGCGCGGCGTCGCGCGGTCTCCTCCCGGGTGCGCTCTGCTTCCTCCGCCCGCGCCTCGGCCTGTCGCAGCGCCTCACCCGCGGCGCCGGCCGCGACCAGCCAGGCCAGCTCAAGAGCACCCCGGGCCTGCGCGAACGCCTCGCCCGTGTCGTGCAGGCCCGAGGCCAGGGCCGCGATGGGCAGCGCGGCCAGCATGGTCACGCTCGCCGCCACGGTGATGACGCGGTGTCCCGCCCGTACGGCGGCGTACACCGCGAACAGGTACGCGATGGCGGGTACGTCGAACCCGGCCGCCTGGTAACCCACCGCGCACAGCCCGGTGACGGCCAGGACCGGAACCGGAGCCCGGCGGCGCGCGGCCAGCACCAGGCCGCCGACCCCCAGCAGCCCGTATCCGAGCAGGTCGAGGTACGTGGCGGAGCCCTGCCCTGACAGCCCGGTGACCAGCAGCGCCGCCGCCACGCCGACGGCGATCACCCAGTCTGTGACACCGGCCCGTCCTGTGCTCATGGGCGCACCTTAGCCGGACGTCCGCGTGGGCGAGTCCTGCCCATGGATGATCGACCGGCTACCGCACACGCGGTACCTTCGCGGCTCCTGCGACGTCCGCTGTAGCCGGCTGCGGCATCGGCGGCAGCGCGGATCGCCATCGTCCGCTGGACGACCGGCGGTAGGTCCGGCGGACATGATCGGGCGACATCCAGTCGTAGGAGAAGGAGCACCTCATGTCAGTCCGATTCGTGCTTGCCGCCGCCGCGGCCGCGCTGCTGTCGGGGTTCGGGCTCGCCACACCGGCGGCCGCGCACGTCTTGGCCCAGCCGGACCCCGTCAGTGCCTACGCCTTGACCACCGGGCGTCTCTGGTCCGGCGTGGGCGCGCTGCTGGGGCTGGCGGGCGTGGTCATCGGCGGGCTGGCTCTGGCCCGCTCCGCCGGTCGCATCGGCAGCGGCGACGGGAGGAGAGGGGCCATCGTGGCCCTGGTGGCGGGGCTGGGGGGCATGGTCATCGGCGGGCTGGTCGTGGCCGCCGCCAAGGGTGGTCCCGGCACCGGCTACGGAATAGTCGGGGGCTACGTGGCTCTGGTGGTGGGACTGATCGCCATGCTCCTCGGCGGGCTGGCTCTGACCCGCTCCCGCCGCACCGCTCGCCGACCGACCGGCTGACCGCGTGGCCTTTCCCCGGGAAGCCGGCGCGGTGCCGGCCCGGGGGCTGAGGTTCACGGCGCGGCGCTGGGACGAGAGGGCCGTCCAAGACCGTACAGTCCCCTGTCGTGCGACACGCGATCATCGCGTTCGGCCTGGTCGGCCTGGTGGGCGGGGATCGAGCCAGGTGGTTCTCTGGTGGTCGGCCCGGGGTCCGGCGACCAGCCGCCGGTGCTGACCTTCGGCGCCGCCGTTCGGCATATGAGTGATCACCGGGCCTGTGCTCGCAGCCCCGGGATCGGGGAGCCGACACGTAATGCCGACACGTAATGCCGACACGTAATGGAGGAGCGACATGCTGACCGTGATCGGCGCGGGGTTTCCGCGCACCGGTACGAGCTCGATGAAGGCGGCACTGCAACGGCTGGCCTTCGGGCCCTGCCATCACATGTTCGACGTCATGACGAACCCCGGCCTCACCCAGAGGTGGGCCGCCCTGGCCACCAGCGACACGGCGGACTGGGAGCACCTGTTCGAGGGATTCCGGTCCGCGGTGGACTGGCCGGCCTCGCACTTCTGGCGTGAGCTGGCGGCGAAGTACCCGGCGGCCAAGGTGATTCTCACGGTCCGCGACCCGCACGCCTGGTACGCGAGCATGCAGATGCTCATCGCCAACGGCCCGGCACGGCAGCTGTCGGAGAACATGCCGCCGGAGGCCGCCGATCTGTACACGTCCATGGTGACCATGAGCCCGCTGCTCGACCGCATGGTGCGGGAGGCGTTGGACAGCGACCGACCCTTCCGTGAGGGCCTGCCCGACGAGAAGGCCGCCATCGCGGCGTTCGAGCGGCACACGGCCACGGTGAAGGAGAGCCTGCCGCCGGAGCGGCTGCTGGTGTTCGACGTGCGCGAGGGGTGGGAGCCGCTCTGCCGGTTTCTGGGCGTGGACGTCCCCGCCGGCGAGCCGTTCCCGCATCTGAACGACGGCAAGTCGATGCGGGAGGCGCTGGAGAGGGTGTTGTCAGGAGGCGGCATCGTGTCGCCGTTCGCCCCGAAGGACTGAACCCTCCCCCACACGAGGTGATCGCGCTGATTATCCGCTTTCCTTCGCCTTTCCCGCGCCGCCCGGCCCGGCGTGTGGTCCCAGGTGAATGCCGCAATCGGCACGCCGGGTCCGCGCGGCGCCCCTACGATCGGCCTCTGACCGGGTCGGTGCGGAACTTGGGGGAGCACAATGACCGGAACCAGTCACGGGGGTCAGTCGCGCGCGGGGGCGTCGCGGCGCAGGTCCCGCGACGGCCACGACGCCCCGGGGCCGCTCAGGCCGCCGGGGCTACCGGGGCTACGGCCGGGGCCCCCCGGGCCGCCGGAGCCGCCGATGGCGTCGGAGGCGGGGAGGCCCGTGGGGACGCGGGTCGCCGAGGTGGGGTACAACCCTGTCGTCACCTCCGACGGCGTCCGCTGGCGTGACTACGAGCTGGCCGCGGAGATCCCCGCGGACGAATGGCGGCCGTCGTCGGCCGATCCGCTCACCAGCCGGCAGGAGCCCGTGCCGGCGGTTCTCCAGGGCTACGAGATGGCACCTTCGCCGGGGCAGATCCAGATCCCGGGCCTGGCCCGCGCCCCGGAGGGCTCACCGGAGAGCCGTACGCCTGATGGCCATGTCTCGCCGTGGGAAACGCCGCAGGCCCGAGCGCCGGGCGAACGGCCGCCGGCCCATGCGAGCGGAACGGGGAACACCACGCCGCTGGACACCGAGGGGTTCCGGCGGCAGCCACGCGAGACCGCCCCGGTCCCCGCGCCGGACACCGCTCTCTGGCAGGACGGGTTCACCCTCCCACGCTGGAAAGCGGCCCCCCCTCCACAGCCCGCACCCGCCCAGCCCCTGTCGGCACAGTCGGTGTCCGCCCAGTCGGTGTCGGCGCAGCCTGTGTCCACCCAGCCCGTGTCGGCGCAGTCGGTGTCGACGCAGCCTGTGTCCGCCCAGTCGGTGTCGGCGCAGCCTGTGTCGGCGCAGTCTGTGTCCGCGTCGTTCTTGTCCGCGCAGGGCGCGCCCGCGCGACTCGGGCCCGCGTCCGGTCGTCACCACCTCGTTTCCACGCAGGACGCTCCGGCTCGCGGACGCCGCCACCCGGAGCGTGGCGGGCACGGCCCGGCCCATGTTCGACGCGAGTCCGCGTATGAGCAAGGGGCGTCCGCTCATGGTGGTCCAGGCGGTGCGAGCGGCGATCCTGATGCGCCGGGCGGTCCAGGTCTGTCCGGCGGTCCCGGTGTGTCGGGCGGCGGTCCCGGTGTGTCGGGCGGGCATTCGGGTGTGCTGAGCAGCGGTCCCGGTTCGCTGGGCGACGGTCCCGGTGTGCTGGGCGGGCATCCGGGTGTGCTGGGCGGCGATCAGGAGGTGCTGGGCGGGGATCTCGGTAATGGGGTGTGGCCGGGGGTGGTGGCGGGCGACTGGTTCGACGGTCCTGGCCGTCCGCCCCGGCTCGACCTCGCGCGCCCGTACGGCATGTCGGGTGGGCTGGCCTGGCCCGATCCGCAGGTGCAGCGCGACCTGTGCCAGGCGGTGCCCGAGGGGGCGCGCTTCGCCGACCCGCGCGGCACGTGGATCCGTCTGATCAACGGCGAGGGCCCGTCCGACGATCCCTTTCGGGCGACGAACTCGCTCGACTGCGCGCTCGCGGTGATCTCCACCTGGCACGGCGAGCCGGTGGTGGCGGCTCCGCGGCAGCCCGAGTACGACCGCCTCGGCCGGCCCTCGCTCGGCGGCGAGCCCGGCGGCGTGGCCCGCGCCGAACGCTGGCTCGGGCACCGCTTCGAGTACGTCGGGCAGGGCCGCCGCGCGTACGCCCTGGTCGCCGAGCGGCTGGGCGCCGGCGGCCATGGTGCGGCGGCCGTGCTGGTCACCCGCTGGCCCTCCGGCGGCAACCACGCGTGGAACGCCGTCAACGCCGCGGGGGAGGTCGTGTGGGTGGACGCCCAGCGCGGTCACACCTCCGTGGACCCACCGCCCGGCCCGGTGGCCGGGGTGTTCTGCGTGGCGCTCGACCGGCGGGGGAGGCGGCTGTGAGCGGGCACGGGATGTCGGCGGAGCAGGCGCGGGTGGTGGCCGAGGAGTACTTCAACGGCCCGCTGCCGGCCGAGTGGGCCACGGAGGTCGGGCTCTACGCCTTCGACGAGGGGTACGTCGCCTGGCCGCGGCCGCCCGAGCCGCAGGATCCGAGCGCGCTGCCGGCGATCGTGGGGGGCGGGTGCGTGGTCATCGACCGCGCCACCGGCGAGGTGTCCATCCGCCCCTTGCTCACTCCGGAGGCCGTCGTCGAACAGTGGTCGGGACGGCGCCCCCGGTAGGCCGGGCGCCGCCGGTACGCGGCCGGACCCACCTGGCGACGGGCCCGGCCGCGGGTGGGCCCGGCCCGCGCGGGTGGCCGACGTCGTCCGGACCGCCCACCGCGCCTGGCCGAGTTCAGTCGGCGGCGAGGGAGCCGACGATGGAGGCGCGGGCGGCGCGGCGGCCCGGCAGGACCGCCGCCAGTACGCCCGCCGCGCCCGACAGCAGGACGAACAGCAGCACCTGGGTGACCGGGACCCGGAACAGTACGCCCTCCATCAGCGTCCGCGAGGCGGCCCAGCCGTACGCGACGCCGAGCACCGCCCCCACCAGGGCCCCGATGAGGCCGAGGATCAGCGCCTCGACCGACAGCATCCGGCGCAGTTGCGGCCGGGTCAGCCCGAGAGCGCGCAGCAGCGCCGACTCGCGGGTGCGTTCGTGCACCGACAGGCTGAGGGTGTTGGCGATGCCGAGCAGCGAGATCAGGACCGCCAGGCCCAGCAGCCCACTGATGATCATCAAGGCCATGTCGAGCGCCTCGTCGAACTGTCCGCGGGCTTCGGTGGCGCTGAGCACCTTGGCCGTCGGGTACGGCTCGGTCGCGGCCTCGACGGCGCGCCGGGAGACGTCGGGCGTCACGCCGTCCTTGACGTTGACGATCAGCCGGCTGTCGCCGAGCGGGCCGAAGTACCGGTCGAACTCGGTGTCGGGCACGGTGACGGCCGGCAGCGGGGTCGACTCCGGGTCGAACAGGCCGAGCACCTTCAGCCGTACGGCCCCCGCCTTGGGCGTCCTGACCGTGATCGAGCCGCCCGGCCCGGTGCCGAGCCGTTTGGCCAGGTCGTCGGCGATCACCGCCGAGCCCGGGGCGAAGCCCCGCATGGAGCCCTCGCTGAGCGCCGGCTGGTACGGGCCGCTGAACGCGCCGACGTCGTTCGTGCGCCTGGTGTCGCCGATCCGGGCGGCCGCCTGCCGGAACTCGACGGTCGAGGCGAGCTCGGGCCGGGCGCGCAGGCCGTCGGCGAGCGCGCGGGGGAGCAGCGCGTCGGCACTTGAGGTCAGGTCCTCCTGCGGCGAGATCATGTAGTCGATGGGGAACTGGTCGTCCAGCTTGGCCGTGTACGTGGCGCGCGTGGTGGCGGTGATGACCGAGATGAGCGTCATGAGCGTCACGCCGATGGTCAGCGCGACCGTCGTGGTGGCCGAGCGCTTGGGGTTGCGCTGGGAGTTGTCCAGGGCGAGTCTGCCCGGGACGCCGAACAGCCGGGCGGGCGCCCATCCGGCGAAGGTGCTGAGCGGTCCGACCATCAGCGGGCCGAGAATGAGCACGGCGAGGAAGGTGAGCACGCCGCCGCCCATGACGATGAACAGGGCCTGCTGCCCGGGCGAGGAGATGACGCCGTAGGCGGTGACCCCGGCGCCGCCCAGCAGGAACAGCATGGCGAACACGACGCGCAGGACCCCGGTCCGGAAGGCGTGCTCGTCGGTCTGGCTGCGCAGCGCCGCGACCGGGGCGACCTTGGTGGCCGTGCGCGCGGGCAGCAGCGCGGCCCCGACGGTGACGACCAGGCCGACGGCGAGGGCGAGGGCCATGGTCCGCGGCGCGAGCGAGACGCCGCCTCCGGGCGCGTCCATGCCGAGCGTCCTGAGCAGGGCGAGCGCTCCCGCGCCGAGCCCGAGCCCGGCCAGCAGGCCGAGGGCCGACGACAGCAGGCCGACGACCGCCGACTCCAGCAGGATGGACCCGAAGACCTGGCGGCGCGTCGCGCCGATGCAGCGCAGCAGCGCCATCTCCCTGGCGCGCTGAGCCACCAGGATGTTGAAGGTGTTGTAGATGACCAGGGCGGCCACGAACATCGCGACCAGGCCGAACATCAGCAGCATCGTGCCGATCACGTCGATGTCGGCGCCGCTGCTCCTGGCCAGCTCCTGCGCGAGCTGGTGGCCGGTGTAGAGGCGGGCGCCGTGGCCGGTCACGGCGGCCGAGACGGCGCCCTTCAGCCCTTCGGGGGTGACGCCCGGTGCCGCGACGACGTCGATCTCGACGAAGCCCTTCTGGCCGGTCATCGTCTGGGCGGTCGCGGGGGCGAAGCCCACCGCGCCGGTGACGGCGAGCTGCTGGTCCACCCCGACGTCGAACAACCCGACGAGGCTGAAGGGATGCGGCCGGCCGTCGGCGTCGAGCACCCGGACGGTGTCGCCGACGGCGAACCCGCGGGTCTTCGCCGTGTTCTTGTCGATGACGACCTGGTCGGCGGCGGACGGCGCGGTGCCGGAGGTGATCTCGGTGCGGTTCAGCCGGCCGCCGACCACCGAGACGCCGGTGGTGGCGAAGTCGCCGACGGCCTTGCCGTCCTTGCCGAGCAGCGCGGCGCTGCCCTGGACCAGCCCCTGCGCCTCGGCGACGCCGGCCACGCTCTTGATCGCCGCCAGGTCGGCCGCGGTCAGCCGCGGCTGGTTCTCGCTGGTGCTGACCGGCGGGAGCACGGCCACGTCCACCTTGTCGGCCGAGGCGGCGATGCGCTGCGACAGGCCCGCCTGGATCGTGTCGGTCAGCACGAACGTCCCGGCGATGAAGCCCACCCCGAGGGTGATCGCCAGCGAGGTGAGCAGGAGCCGGAGCTTGTGCGCCAGCAGCCCGGCCAGCGTGGTGCGGAACACCTCAGCCCTCCAGCTTCATCAGGGTGTCGAGCACGTTCTGCGGCGACGGCTGCGCCAGCTCGGTCACCAGCATCCCGTCGCGCAGGAAGACCACCCGGTCGGCGTAGGAGGCGGCGACCGGGTCGTGGGTGACCATGACGATGGTCTGGTCCAGCTCGCGGACCGAGGTGCGCAGGAACGACAGCACCTCGGCGCCGCTGCGCGAGTCGAGGTTGCCGGTCGGTTCGTCCGCGAAGATGACCTGGGGCTTGCTGATCAGCGCGCGGGCGACCGCGACGCGCTGCTGCTGCCCGCCCGACAGCTCGCTCGGCCGGTGCTTGAGCCGGTCGCCGAGCCCGACCGTGCGGATCACCGCCTCGAACAGCTCCTGGTCGGCCTGGCGGCCGGCGATGTCCAGCGGCAGGCGGATGTTCTGCTCGGCGGTGAGGGTCGGCAGCAGGTTGAACGCCTGGAAGATGAAGCCGACGCGTTCGCGCCGCAGCAACGTCAGGCGCTTGTCGCTGAGCCGGGTGATGTCGACGTCGCCGATGCGCACCTCGCCGTCGGTCACGGTGTCCAGGCCGGCCAGGCAGTGCATCAGGGTGGACTTCCCGGAGCCCGACGGGCCCATGATGGCGGTGAACGCACCGGTCTCGAACCGGACGTCCACCCCGCGCAGCGCGTGCACGGCCGCGTCCCCGTGGCCGTAGACCTTGCTCACGCCACGGGCGACGACCGCGGCGGGCGCGGTCCGCAGGACGGCTTCCTCTCCGATGACGGTCACGGCTGGCTCCTCAAGCGGTAGGGGATTGATCTGCGAAGATTCCGCGAGATCAACGCTATGGCCGCCGATCTCGCCCGCCATGACCCTAGGGAAGGGACTTCGAGTAGGCCTGGAGGGGCGTCGCAGACGGGCGGTGCGACCCTCGAGGTACCCGCGCCTCCCCCTTTCGGCCGACCCGCCGCCGCCGGAGGCGCACATCCGCACCGCACACCCGCACCGCACACCCGCACCGCACGGACGGCCGTGGCCGCCCGGCTCGCGGCAGCGGTCAGCGGTCGGAGGGCTTGGCCAGGGGGGTGATCAGGCCGGTCTCGTAGGCGTACACGACGGCCTGCGCGCGGTCGCGGACGCCGAGCTTGGCGAGGACCCGGCCGAGGTGGGTCTTCACCGTGGCCTCGGCCAGCGTGAGCCGCCGCGCGATCTCGGCGTTGGACAGCCCGCGCCCGACCAGCACGAGCACCTCGCGCTCGCGCGCGGTGAGCTGTCCCAGCGTCTCCGCCTGGGGCGCCGTCGCGCCCGGCAGGTGGGCGGTGAAGCGCTCCAGCAGTCGCCTGGTCGTGCTGGGCGCGACCACCGCGTCCCCGGCGTGCACCGAGTGGATCGCGCTGAGCAGATCGGACGGAGGCACGTCCTTGAGCAGGAACCCCGAGGCCCCGGCCTTGAGCGCCGCGAAGGCGTAATCGTCGAGGTCGAAGGTGGTGAGGATGAGCACTTTGGGCGGGTCCGGCATGGCGCGGATCAGCCGGGTCGCCTCCACGCCGTCCACGCGGGGCATGCGCACGTCCATCAGCACGATGTCGGCGCGCACCGTGCGCATCAGCTCGACCGCGTCGGCTCCGTCCGCGGCCTCGCCCACGATCTCGATGTCGGGCTGGGCGCCGAGGACCATGCGGAAGCCGGCGCGCACGAGCTGCTGGTCGTCGACCAGGACCACCCTGATCTGGTCGCCCGGGACGCTCACGCGGCCCGTGCCACGGGGAGTCGTGCGGTCACCTGGAACCCACCTCCGGGGCTGGGGGAAGCGTGCACGCTGCCGTCGTACATCGCGACCCGCTCGCGCATGCCGATGAGCCCGTGCCCGTCGATGCCGCGGGGCGCCGCCGCGCCTCGTCCGTCATCGGTCACCCGCAAGTGGACCTCCCGTGGACCGTACTCCATATCGACCCGCGCGTGTGTGCCCGGTCCGCCATGTTTGAGGGTGTTGGTCAGGGCTTCCTGGACGATGCGGTAGATGACGAGCTGGACCCCCTCCGACAGGTCGCAGGCCGTGCCGGTGACCGTGTACTCGACCGGGAGGCCGGACTGCCGGATGTGCAGCAGGAGCCCGTCCAGGTCGGCCACGCCCGGCTGCGGCGCGTACTCCTCCTCGCTCGCGTCGTCCTGCCGGAGCACGCCGACCAGACGGCGCATCTCGGCCAGGGCCTGCCGCCCGGTGCTGGAGATCGTCCTCACGGCCCGCCGGGCCTGCTCGGGATCGGCGTCGATGGCGTACCCCGCCCCGTCCGCCTGAACGATCATGACGCTGACGTTGTGCGCCACCACGTCGTGCAGCTCGCGGGCGATGCGGGCCCGTTCGGCCGCGGCGGCGATGCGGACCTGCTGGTCGCGTTCACGCTCGGCGCGCTCGGCCCGCTCCTCCAGCCCTTCCAGGTAGCGCCGCCGGGTGCTGGCGTAGATGCCGGCGATCCAGGTGGCGACCATGAACACCGACGCGGAGGCCAGGGAGAACGCCGTCATCGTGCCGTAGCGGAGCAGCAGCAGCACGATGCCCAGCTCGACGATCGCGCCCGCCGCGAGACCCCACCGCAGCGCGCGGCCGGAGACGACGCTGTACAGCGCCACCAGGACGGCGACGTTGGCGGGAAGCGGCTGGATGTGGGTGAGCCACTGGAAGAAGGAGAGCAGCGCGATGATCGCGAACACCGGGACGGGGTGGTTGCGGCGCCACAGCAGCGGCGCGAGCAGCGCCGCCGACATCGCCGTGTACCCGACGTAGTCCAGACCGAGCGCGCCCGGCGGATGGGAGCCGTTGGCGATGTTGCCGGCGGCGGTCAGGCACAGCAGCAGGAGCGGCACCACGAACAGGGCATCGACCAGCTTGCCCTTGCCGGAACCCCACGCGCGCAGTCTGCCGAACACGTATTCAACCCTACGTTCGCGCACTTCACCCGCCCTTCCGCCTGGAGAGGGATCTGCTTCTACGACCCAGGTCGTACAGCCCCTGAAGGCTTACACCGGTCTTACGGGCCGTGGGGGATAGTTCTTATTGGGAGCACCCCTTCGGGGGAGTAAAGGGAGAAGTGAGATGTCGGGCTTCGAAGACGACGGGTCGCGTGGCTGGGGGGACTGTCACGCGACCCCGGGGATCCCGACCTCGTCTCCTACCCACGCTTGACGCCCTCTGCCCAGCGGGCTGACGCGGAAAGAGCCGCCTCCACGACGTGGAGGCGGCTCTCGTCGTCCCGGGACCTTCCCGGCCGCCCCGGCGGATCCCGCCCGGCCACTTCGACGGTGGCGTCCCCGGGGGAGGCCTCTGGCCGCCTGGACGGTGGCGTCCTCGGCTACATGTCGGCCGTCTCAGCGCACGTGTCTGGTCGCCGCGACGGTGGCCTCCTCGGCGTAGGCCCAGTTGCCCGCCACGGTGCGCAGCGCGGGCAGCCACTTGCCGGGCTCGTCCCGTCCCGCCGTGAGATGGCGCACCGCGGTGTCGCGCATGCCGGCGCAGACATGGGCCAGGTACACCCCCGCCGCGCCGAACCCCGGCACCCCCACCTCGTTGCCCCGCGCCAACTCGCACGCCTTGTCGAGCGTCCCGGACGCGCTCGCGTCGAGGTCGCGGCCGAGGGCCTCGAGGGAGCGGTGGTCGATGCGCTTCATGTCGCCGAGCTGCGCGGCCGTCGCCCCGTGGTACCCCTTGGGTGGGGTCTCGCCGTCGCGCAGGTGCGTCGGCCACAACACCGGCGGCACGCTGTCGCGCATGGTGGGCGCGGCGCGCCAGAAGGTCTGGTACCCGCCGAGGCCGCCGGCCACCGTCGCGGTCCCCGCCGCCGTCGTCCCCGTCAGCGCCCCCTGTGACACCCCGAGCCGGACGGCGAGCCCGGACAGCATCGAGGCCACCGTGCCGTTGACCTTGGCCATGCTCGCCACCATCCCGCGGACGACGACGCCGGCCTCGACCATGGCCTTGTTGGCCACATAGGTGGTGCTGGCGCCGATGCCCGGCACCACCGCGGCGGCGAGGTAGGGCGCCACGAAGCTGAGCAGCGAGGACCCGATGATCGCCGAGGACAGGCCGAGCCCGGTGTAGGCCAGGGCGCTCGCCTTCAGCGCGCCGACCATCTCGTCGTACATGCCGGCCGCCTGGTCCAGCGCCGTCTGGTAGGGCCGCAGCCGGTTGGCCATGAAGGCGTCGCGGCCCTTCTCGGCCCAGTGGTCGGCGTGGGCGCGACGGGTCACGGCGTCGGTCATCTGCTCACTGGCGTGCCGGACGAGCGTGGCGACCTCGGCGTACCGGTCGCCCGCGTGCCACATCTGGGCCGGGTCGGACACCACCGACAGCAGCAGCAGGGCGACGGGCCAGCCGAGGGGGAACACGATCGCGGCGCTGGTGGCGTTCGCCGCGCCCCACGTGCTCGGCGCGGAGGTGACGACGTCTGCGAAAGTGGCGCCCATGGTGATCGTTCCCCCGGGGAGGTGGACGAGCGACGGGGTGGGGTCGGTGGGATTCGAACCCACACTGTCAGGTACCTAAAACCTGTGCCTCCTGCCGTTGGGCTACGACCCCGTGCCTGCGGCTGGCGCCATCCTAGTTGAGCACGCGCCCGGCCGTGCCGGTCAGGCCAGACCGAGATCTTTTCGCAGGCGCGCGACGTGACCGGTGGCCTTCACGTTGTAGAGCGCCTTCTCGACCTTGCCGTCGGCGTCGATGACGAAGGTCGAGCGCAGCACGCCGACCGTCGTCCTGCCGTACATGGTCTTCTCGCCGTACGCCCCGTACGCCTGGTGGACGGCCAGCTCGGGGTCGGAGAGCAGCGGGAAGGTGAGCCCGTCACGTTCGGCGAACTTCGCGAGCTTCTGCGGGGTGTCCTTGGAGACGCCCAGCACGACGAAGCCCGCGCCGGTCAGCGAGGCGAGGCTGTCACGGAAATCGCACGCCTGCTTGGTGCACCCAGGCGTCATCGCCGCGGGGTAGAAGTAGAGGATGACCCGCTTGCCGCGGAAGGACTCAAGGCTCGTGGCCTCGCCCTCGGAGTCGGGCAGGGTGAAGTCGGGTGCGGCGTCGCCGGGCTCGAGTCTCGTCTGCGTCACGGGAACAACCTACCGGCATGCCCAGCGTGCCGGGCGGTCACCCGACCTGACAGACTGATCGCTGCAATGTAGCGGCGAGCCGGGCGAGGGCGGCTCGCCCGGGAGACAGAGAAGGGGATCGTCATGGCCGACACCGATCCCGAGGCGCTCGAGCGGGAAATCGAGCGCACCCGGGCGGAGCTTGCTGTCACCGTTGACGCCATCGTGGACCGCGTCAGCCCCAAGCGGGTCGCCGGGCGCGGCGTCGCCAGGATCAAGGCCAATGCCGAGCACCTGGTCACCACCGCCCGCGACATGATCGGCGGCGCCGGTCACCCGCGGGGGTACGCGCAGTACGGCGCCTACGGCGAAGACGACGGCTGGCAGGACGAGCCCCCGGCCCGCAACCTGGCCCCGATCCTCATCGGCGTCGGCGCCATCGTCATAGCCGGCGCCGCCTACACCCTCTGGCGCCGCACCCGCCGCTGACCCCCTGGGCCGCACCCACCCGTCGTCACCAGGCATCATCGGCACGCCCTCCACCCACCTGACGATGGCCCTTCGGGGGTTGAGGAAAGGCGCCGCGTCGGCGGGACGCAGGTCGGCGATGCCGGCGCCCTCGTACGGCGCCCGGGACCGGCTCCGGCCACGGCACCCGAGTAAGCGGTTCGCGAGCCGGTTCGGTGGCGATGAAGTTCGTGGAGCGGTTCGCGGGCCGGTCAGAGGAAGGTCTTGCCGTCGCCTCGGTAGGTGGGGAGGGTGTCGACCAGGCGGTCTCCCTCGATCAGGTGCAGGGCGTCGAAGCGCTCGCACAGTTCGCCCGCCTTGGCGTGGCGGAACCACACGCGGTCGCCGATGCGCAGGTCGTTGGCCGCGCGGCCCAGCAGCGGGGTTTGCACCTCACCCGCGCCCTCGCGCCCGTCGTAGCTCAGCCCGGCCGGCAGGTACGGCTGCGGGAGGCGCGACACGCCGGGGGAGCCGGAGGCGTGGTACCCGCCGCCGAGCACGGTGACCACCCCGGGGGCGGGCCGGCGCACGACGGGGAGCGCGAACAGCGCGGCCGGGCGGCCGGTGAAGCCGCGGTAGAAGTCGAACAGGCGCGGGTGGTAGAACCCCGACCCGGCGGCGATCTCGGTCACCGCCTTCTCCCTGGTGGTCTTCTCCACCGAACCGGTGCCGCCGCCGTTGACGAACTCCAGGTCGGCGACCCGCCGGACGGCCTCGACGACGCGTCCCCTCCGGACGATCAGCTCGCGCCGCGACCTGGCCTGCACCATGCGCAGGGCACGGCCGTAGGGGCCCGGCACCCGGTCGCCCACTCCGGCGATCTGCGCCTCGTACGCCATCAGGCCCACCAGCCGGAACCCCGGACGCTTGGCCACCTCGGCGGCCAGGTCGGCGGCCTGCCCGGGCTCGCGGACCGGGGAGCGCAGCACTCCGGCGCGCATCCGCCCGGCGAACGCCAGGAAGCTCGCGTCGATGTCCAGGCAGAGGCGGATCTCCTGGCGCGACGGCACGCCGGCCGTCGCCGCCTCGATCAGGTCGAGATGTTCCGGGCAGTCGATCATCACGGTGATCTCCCGTGCGGCCCGGGGATCGCCCGCCAGGCTCGCCAGCGCCTGCCGGTCGGCCGTCGGATAGGCCACCAGGATGTCGCGGAACCCTTCGCCGGCCAGCCACAGCGCTTCGGGCAGTGTGAACGCCATGACGCCGGCGAAGCCGTCCATTTCCAGGACGCTCCGCAGAACCGCCCGGCAGCGGATGGACTTGCTGGCCACCCTGATCGACTTGCCCTTGGCGCGGCGGGCCATCGACGCGGCGTTCTCCCGCAACGCCGCGAGGTCGAGGATCGCGAAGGGCGGGTCGAGTTCGGCGGTGGCGCGTTCGTAACGCTGGCGCTCGTCCATGCCGGAAGCATAAGTGCGCCGACATAGATGAGCCTAGGTCACGTTAGCCTGGCGTATCTCCGCACGCCTCTCCGCACGCCGGGCGCGGAGGTTCTGGAAGGCCAGGCCGGCCGCCAGGCACGCGACGGGGATGACGGGCACGACGTAGCGGTGGTCGAACGCCGCGATCAGCGGCGGCAGCAGGAGCAACGTCATCGCCACCGCCCACGGCAGCAGCACCGGACCGCCCAGCCGCCGCCATCGCGCCAGAACGCCGAACAGCCCGGCCAGCAGGATGACCGCGAGGAGCGGGCCCCGCAGGAACCCCTGCGACTGGTAGGCCCGCAGCAGCCCCGCGTACGGTTCGACGAGCCGGGTGTCGGCCCTGCCGCCCTGGTAGGCCGCCGTGAGCTGCGGAGCGCTGCGCCCCGACGAGGCGATCTTGCTGGTGAACGGCTTCACCGAGTCGGGGAAGACGTAGGCGCTCTGCGGGCCGGGGGTCGGATAGACCCGGCGGGTCCACTCGAAGCTCCACAGCGCGTCCCTGAGGCCGGTCACCAGGAAGTCCACCGGCTGCGCCATGATGGCCTCCTTGGAGAACGCGCCGCTCAGCCGCTCGCGGTCGGCGTCCTTGCGCACCTTGGCGAGCGGTGAGCCGGCCTCCCAGATATAGGACGGGGGAGCGGGCCGCCGTCCGGGAGGATCGGACGGGCACAGCACGCGCTCTTCCCCGGCCGGGTGGATGCGCGCGCAGTCGGCGAAGCTCATGGTGCGCGCCCAGAGCCAGACGTTGCTCTGACCCAGACCGTAGACGCCGTGCTCGCTGTGGTGCCACACGGCGTAGCCGCCGATGCCGGCCATCGCGGCGAGCGCGCACGCCACCAGCGGACGCCACCCGGCCCGGGCGATGACCATGCAGACGAGCACGACGATGAGCACGGGAAGCCCGACGGTGCGAGTGAGGGTGGCCGCCATCAGCGACAGCCCCGCCACGACGGCCGTCCCCACCGTGGGCCGTTCTCGCCACAGCAGCGCCGTCACCGCGGCCGTCACCAGGAAGGTGAACAGCAGGTCGGCCATGACGAGGTGCTCAAGCTGGACCAGGTGCACGTCCAGCAGCACCGGCACGGCGGCGAGCGTCGCCCCCCAGCCGGGCAGCCGGGCACGGCGCCGCAGCACGGCGTACACGCAGACCGCCATCGCCAGCCCGAGCAGGTGCTGGACGGCGATCACGGCGGCGAAGCCCTGCAAGGGGCGCAACGCCCATAGGAACAAGGAGTAGCCGACGGGGCGGGACTCCAGCGGCTGTAGACGGACCGCCGCGTTCACGTACACGAAGGAGTCGGCCCAGAACCACAGCGCCGGGCGGTACCCCAGCATGGCCACCAGCCGGAGCACGGCCCCGGCGGCGAGGACGAGCAGGAATACCCAGTGGGCCCGCGCGGCGGGGAGCACCCGGCGGATGCGCGTGGCCGGCCCCGCGGACGCCGGACGGCCTTCGGCAGCCGTCGCGGCCGTGGACCCGGCCGTGCTCGAAGCCATGCCCGGCAGCACCGGCACCTCCTCAGGCGGACAACGGGTTCTTCATGCTAGGCCGCTTCCCCAACCGCCTCTGCCGGTTGTCCACAACCCGAACCGCCCCTGCCGGTTGTCCACAACCCGAACCGGCGGGCACCCGGCCACCCGATCGCCGACTCGTTCACCACAGCGCCCGGCGAACAGGATATAGAGTTACATAAGTCACTTTATTGGCCATATCACCAGATGCGACTGAGGGGGCGATTCCCTCATGGCCAAGATTCTCTTCGTGGTGACCGGAGCTAGTTACTGGACGCTCAAGGACGGCACCCGGCACCCGACCGGTTACTGGGCCGAGGAGTTCACAGCCCCGTACAGCGCGTTCACCGAGGCCGGCCACGAGATCGTGGTGGCCACCCCCCGTGGTGTGGTGCCGCACGTGGACGTCATGAGCCTGCGTCCCTCGATGGCGGGCGGCGAGCAGGTCGCCCTGCGGGAGGAGGAGATCCTGCGGTCGGCCGAGGAGCTGCGGCGGCCGATCGAACTGGCGGACGCCCGCCTGGAGGACTACGACGCCGTCTACCTCCCCGGGGGCCATGGCCCCATGGAAGACCTGTGGAACGACGCCGACGCGGGCCGCCTGCTGACCGCGGCCCTGGCCACGGGCAAGCCCCTGGCCATCGTCTGCCACGCGCCCGCCGCGATGCTGGCCACGCGGCGGAAAGGAGTCTCGCCTTTCGCCGGCCACCGGGTCACCGCCTTCACCAACGACGAGGAGGAAGCCGTCGGACTGGCGTCCAAGGCCAGGTGGCTGCTGGAGGACGAACTGGTCCACCTGGACGTCGACTTCACCCGCGGCGAGAGGTGGAAGCCGTACACGGTCGTAGACCGCAACCTGTACACCGGTCAAAACCCCGCCTCCGCCGCCCCTCTGTCGCAGGAACTGCTCAAAGCCCTCGATTGACACGTCGCCGCGATCTGACCGCACCCGGATCGACGGGCTCGGCGTCAGTCGTAGTGCCGGAGGCGGGGCCACAACCGGGACCAGGGCAGGCGGAGTCCGGTGCAGACGTAGACGTGGCCGCCGGCCTCGATGTTGCGGACGCCGTACGGGTTGGAGATGGTGGCCGCCTCGCGCACGCTGGTGAACAGGCCGCCAAGGTAGCCGGCGTAGCCGGAGCCTGCGCTGCCGGGTGCGACGGCGACGACGGTGGTGGCGTCGGGGTTGCCGGGCCCCCACCACCACACGCTGTTGTGGCCGCTCACAGTGGTGGGAAGCCCCGTGCCCCTGCCCAGTTCGTTGATGGCGCCGGCCTCGCTGTAGTTCTCGGTGAAGATCACGGCTTGGGCCCGTTGGGCGGGCGGCAGGGCGTTCCACACGTCGCGGACCGTGTCGACGAGTTCGGGCCATCCGACGGTCTCGGCCAAGGTGGAGTCGATGGTGCGGCCGGAGCCGGCGCGGGGGAGCGGAAGAATCGGTAACAGGCCGAGCGCGAGCACGACGGTGAGGAGCGCGGTCGCCACGGCGAAGGTACCGATGCGGAGTCGCCGGGCGTACAGCCATCCGTCGACGGCGACGGCGCCCGCGGCGAGCAGATAGACGTACGCACCGGCCAGGTAGTAGATCTTCGCGCCGGTCGTGAGGGCGTAGAGGACGAACAGCAGCCCGTAGGCCCACACGAGCGCCCGCCACAGCGGCCGCTCGGAGCGCCACAGCAGGCGCAGCCCGGCCGGCCAGACCCACACCAGGGCCAGGCACACCAGCAGCAGTTGGCCGATCGCCCAGACGGGGATGTTGAGCAGGCCGCCGTTCTCCCGGTTGAGCTGACGGGTCATGGCGATCGTCGCCCACTCGTGCTGGGACTGCCACCAGATGTCGGGAACGACGAACGCCACCGCGATCGCGGCGCCGGCCGCGAACCAGCGGTTGAGCACGAGCCGGCGGCCCCCGCCGAACAGGGCGCCGATCACGAGCGCCACGGCGAAGAAGCCCGGCTGGTGGTTGTCGGCGACGCCGAGGCCGAGCACCAGCCCGGCGACCGGCCACCAGCGGGGGTCGCCGGTGCGTCCGATGCGGACGACGACGAGGGCCAGCGCGGCCAGTGCCAGCACCGCGTACGGGGTGGTGTTCGCCACGTGGTCGGCGGCCCACAGGACCGGCATGGTGGCCACGGCCACCGCCGCCAGCAGTTGCGGCCGCCTGCCGCCGCCGATTTCGCGGGCGGTGAGCCCGCCGACCACGACCGTGGCCCAGGCGGCGAGCGCCGGCCACACCCGCAGGCCGGGCAGCGACACGCCGAACAGGTCCAGGGACACCCGGGCCAGCAGCGGCGCCAGAACGGGCTGGTCGACGTAGCTCGCCTGCAGATGCCGAGCGGCATCGAGGAAGTACAGCTCGTCGCGCTGGAAGCCGTACCGGGGCGAAAGCGCCATCAGCACGGCGAAGACGACCCCGCCGACCGCGATCACCCGGCGGTCGAATGGAGCGAGACCGGCGGGGACGGCGCCGGCGTCATCCCGCACCGCGGAATCGTGCGCGCGGCCGTCAGCCATCGGCCCACACCCTGGCACAGGCGCCTTCGCACGCACGGCCGCACCGTCCGCGCGACGCCCGGAGGCATACGAACACCGTGGCATGCTACATCGCCGGCCGTGTGACCGGCCGATCACCGCGTATTTCGCGCGGCCTTTCCTGAGCCGGCCGATCGGCGTGGAACCTTTCTGGTCGATGTCGCTCGTGCTGATCGGAGAAAAGCCGTCCCCGCCGGGGGCAACGGGGACGGCCGCTCGTGACCCTCTGATTCGTATTGAACGACCGTTACGCGCGCGCGGAACGGCGGCACGGCCGACGCATTCCATGGGGGACCGTAAGAGTGGTCGCAGGGGGCATTGAGAGCGGTATGGGAATAGCGGAAACGCCGTCACTCGTGCGTGCGGGTATATCTGACCTGGAACCAGACCGTGCGCCCGGCGGCGTCCTCGTGGACGTCCCAGCGATGGGACAGCGTTTCGACGAGCATCATTCCGCGCCCGCCCTCACGAACCGACTCCATGGTCAACATGATCGAGCTGGCCAAACGCCCGCCGTCCCGCCGCTTCGCCGAGCTCTGCGACCAGATCTTCGGCCTCGACGGCACCATGGTCCGCCTCTACACCGCCACGACCTGGAACAAGGCCCCCGAATACCTTCGCCCGTGGCTGGAGGAGGAAGAACAGGCGACCGGCCTGCGGACCTGGCAGCCCACCATCGTCCCGGGACTCCTTCAGACTCAGGCGTAATCCAGAGAAATCCTGGCCGCGATGCCCGGTCTCATGGGTGAAGAACTGGAGCAACGGCTTGCGAACCGTATGCAGCGGCAGGCGATACTGCACCGCGAAAGGCCTCCCGCGCTCACCGTAGTGATCGACCAGGCAGTGCTCTATCGCACCATCGGTGATATAGAGGTCATGCGGGAGCAGTTGCTGCACCTGTTCGAAGTCGCCCGGCGTCCATACACGACCATCCAGATCGTGCCCAATACCGTCCGTGCGCATTGCGGGCTGGCAGGTGGGTTCGTCATCGCCGAACGGAACGGATCACCCTATGCCGCGTATACGGACGCACAACCCTTCGGACGCACCTTCGACGACCGTCACTTGATCGCGGAACTCGTCCGCCTGTATGACGCTCTCAGGGCGGAGGCCGTGCCGTCCAGTCAGTCACTTCGATTCATTGAGGAAGCGGTGAACCAGATTGACGCAAGATCTCACGACCGCACGATGGCGTAAGAGCAGTTATAGCGCTGCCCAGGGCGAGTGCGTGGAGGTGGCGACCGACCGCGTGCGACTCCGGGCCCTGCGCGACAGCAAGAACACCGCCATCCCGGCGATCGTCGTCACTCCAGTCGAGTGGGGCGCTTTCCTGGCCGGTGTGAAGAACGGCGAGGTGTGAGCTTCGTCCATCGGCGGTGAAGAGTCCGCGGCGGGGGAACGTTTCTTCGGGGGTGATCTTCGGGGGTGAGTAAGGCCAGCCGCGTGCGTGCTGGGGCCGGCTGGCCCTACCTTGCGACGGAGGTCGGTCGCCTACTTCATGCTGTCGGCCAGGTCCACCAGGGCGGTGGCCGCGCGGAAGAACTTGTTGCGTCCCAGGTCGCCGACCGTCTTGATGCGGAAGGCCTCCTGCAGGAGCTTCGCGTCGTTCTCGCTGACGCCGGACAGCGCGGATACGGGAGCCTTGACCAGATCCGCGAGGCTCTTACTCTCGTACTCCTTGTCGAGCAGCTTCGACATTTCTGCGGTGACCGCCATGGTTCCCCCCGTTGATATGGCTTTCGAGTGATTCGCCGAGCACTCCAGACCTTCCCCCCAGCGGCACCGGTCATGGTCATCCGCCGACAAGGCGCGGTCAAAGTGCTTCCTCGCCGGTATGAACCTCCGCGGCCCGGGCGCCGACTGAACGGGCGAAGGAGGGCGGATGAGCGATGAACTGCTGGTGGTGCGCTGCCAGCTCGGCGAGCGCGAGGCGTTCGCCGAGCTGGTACGGGCCTGGCACGGTGCGGTCGAACGGTACGTCGGGCGAATGCTCGCCGGCCACGACGATGACGTGGTTCAGGAGATCTGGCTGGCGGTCTTCAAAGGGCTGCCGCGACTCCGGCGGCCGGACCGGTTCGCGCCGTGGCTGTTCACCATCGCGCGCCGCGCGGTGATGAACCGGCTGCGGGACGCGTACGCGCGGCCGGAAGCCGAGCAGGTGGACGACCTGCCCGGCCGGGACGAGGCGCAGGACGTCGTCGACCGGGAGACGCTCGGCGGTGCGCTGGCGGCGCTTCCGGTGCGGGAACGGGAGGTGCTGTTGCTGTTCCATCTCCAGGACCTGTCGCTGGACGCGTGCGCGCAGATCTGCGGCGTCCCGGTCGGAACGGTCAAGTCGCGGCTCAACCGGGCTCGGAGGTTGTTGCAGGAGGAACTCGTGAGGAAGGGGTACGTGGGATGAGGCCGGAGGACGTGCTCAAGCGGCTGGACGCGCCCTTGTCGCTGCGGCGGCGGATCGGATACGTGACCCTGGCCTGCGCGGGACTCGCGGGGAGCGGGCTCATCGGCGTGCTGTGGGCGACCGAGCCGGGGCTGCCGCCGCGGACGAAGGCCGCCTTCGCGGTGCTGGTGGCGATCGGGCTCTGCTGGGCGGCGTTCGGCGGCTGGGCGGTGACGCGCCGGACGCCGCTGTTCGCCCGGGACCGCGTCGTGGCGGGTTGGATCGGACTGGGCGCGTGGCTGACGCTGACCATCGGCGCGCTGGTCATCACCACCCTGCGGCACAAGATCGATCCCTCGGCGATCGCCATGCTGCCGGCCCTCGGCGTGCTAGCCGTGGTCAACCTCCGCGCCGCCCGCCGCGCGAGAACGGCCCTCCTGCGCCGCAAGGACGAACTGACGCGACGCCACGCCCCGGACGGCGACGACGTGGAACGATGACGGCAGGCGGAACGATGACGGCAGGCGGAACGATGACGGCAGGCGGAACGATGACGGCAGGCGGTCCGCGACATCACGGTCAGGTGGCGTCAGCCCGCCGAGGGGTGGAGCACCTTGTCCGCGAGCCGCTGGATGATCCCGGCGACCTGTTCGTGGTCTCTCAGGTCGGCGCCGTGGTCGCGGCCGCGCATGATGACGCGCTCGGCGTGCGGCATGACGCTTTCGATGGCGTCGAGCCGCTCGCCGAGGTGAGCGGGGCTGCGGTCGCCGCCGAGCAGCACGGTCGGCACCTTGATCGTCGCGTAGGTGTCGAGCCGCACCCCGAGCCGGTCGAGTGCGTCCAGGGAGTCGAGCTGGCCGGGGATGAGCCTGCGGTACCTGGGGATCAGCGCCACCGCGAGCCCGGCCAGTGAGGCCTGCCGGCCGGGCATCCCCACCGAGCCGCGCAGGAAGACGGCCATGGCCTTGCCGGGCCGTCCCGCCGCGAGGGCGGCCCGGGCCTGCGTGAGGATGTGCCCGTCCGCGCCGCTCAGCGGCGGCCCTATGACGGTGGCGGGCTCGTAGACGACCGCCCCGGCGAACGACGACGGTGAGGCGGCCAGGGCTTCGAGGGCGACGACGCCGCCGTCGGAGTGGCCGTAGAGGACGACCGGTTCGCCGACCGCTCGCACCAGCGCCATGACGTCCTGCACCTCCTCGGCGATCGTGCAGGGGGAGCCGCCGAGCCGGGGGTCGGGCTTGAGGTCCATGCGGTACTGGCGGCGGTGCGGGCGCAGGACGCGGAAGCGGGCCGCCAGGACGCCGGCGAGGCGCCGGCAGCGCGTGCCGTCGTCCAGACCTGGGCCGAGCAGCACGACGGCCGGCCCTTTGCCTTCGTCGTAGGCGCGGACGTCGGTGCCGTCCGCCGATGTCGTGACGAGCACGGTGCCTCCTGAAGCTCGGGGGAGCGGACGCTCCTTAGCAGTGCTCAGTTCTCCTTAGCAGCGATAAGGTAACTTAGCGCTGCTAAGGTGTCAACGATGCGAGCGAACGACAAACGGCCCGGCCTGAGCCGTCAGACGTTGGTCGATACAGGGCTGCGCCTGCTCGACGAGGTGGGGCTGGACGGGCTGACGGTGCGCCGGCTCGCCGCCGAGCTGGGCGTCCAGTCACCGGCTCTGTACTGGCACGTCCGCACCAAGCAGGAACTGCTGGACGCGATGGGGGACGAGATCATCCGGGCGGCGGGCATGGGGCCGCCCCGGGAGGAGGAGTCCTGGCAGGACTGGCTGGACCGCCGCGCCCGCGCGTACCGTGCCTCACTGCTGTCCCACCGCGACGGCGCGCGCATCGTCGCAGGCGCTCGGGGGAGGTCCCCGGTGACGCTCCGGCTGTTCGAGGAAGAGCTGTCCGCCATGGTCGCCCGGGGCTTCACCCCGGCGCTGGCCCTGCACACCATCACGGCGTTGAGCCACTACGTCATCGGCTCGGTCCTGCAACAGCAGACCGAGCCCGAGCGGCCGGCCGCGGCCGCCGATGCGACGGAGGGCGACATACCGGCCATCCTGCTGGCGGCCGTCCGGGACGGCGGCGGCCCGTTCGGCGAGCGCGCCTTCGACCACGGGCTGCGCGCGTTCATCGACGGCACCGCCGCCGCCCTGGCACGCCGGAACGCCGCCTCTCCGTCGTGAAACCGCGCGGGGAGCGGGCTCTCCACAGCCCGCTCCCCGCGTCCGTACTCAAAAGCCGCTCAGGTCAGCCGCTGGTGCAGGCCGAGCCGTTGAGGCTGAAAGCCGTGGGGTTGGGATTGCTGCCGGTGTGGGTGCCCTGGAAGCCGAACGTGGTGTTCGCGCCGGGCGCCAGGGAGCCGTTGTAGGACACGTTGCGGGCGGTGACCGTCGAGCCGCTCTGGCTGACGTCGGCGTTCCACGAACTGGTGACCTGCTGCCCGGCGGAGAAGGACCAGGTCACCGTCCAGCCGTTGATCGCGCTGCTGCCGGTGTTGGTGACGGTGAGGTTGGCGGTGAAGCCGTTGTTCCACTCGTTCTTGGTGTAGGACACGCGGCAGGGGCCGCTCCCACCGCTGGGAGAAGGCGAAGGCGTGGCCGAGGGGGTGGGGTTGGGCGTGGGAGTGCGCGTCGGCGTCGGCGTAGGAGTCGGCGACGGGCTGGAGCCGTCCAGGGTGATGTTGGAGTTGCCGCTGCTCTGGTAGCCCTCGGTGGCCAGGATCTGGTAGTCGTGACTGCCGAGGTTCATGCCGTAGCGGGCCCAGGCGTCGAAGTGGTTCCCGACCGTGATGGTGCCGCCGGTCTTCTTGGACTGGCGGACGCTCCAGTACTGGTTGAAGGTGCTGTTGTTGCCCTCGATGGAGGGGGCGTTGTACCGGGTGGTCTCGTAGATGTCGTAGGTGCCGCCGTCGGTGGTGACGGTGCCCTTGAAGCTGCCGGTGGGCCGGTAGGTGCCCCAGTTGTCCAGGATGTAGTACTCCACCAGCGGGTTCCTGGTCCAGCCGTACAGGGCCAGGTAGGCGTTGCCGGAGGGGTTGAAGCTGCCGGAGTAGGTCACCGTCCTGCGCGCGCCGGGCTTCCACCCCTTGCCGGCGACGAAGTTGCCGACGTTGCTCCAGGAGGTGCTGTAGTTCCCGCCGTTACCCAGGGTCATGGACGACGATCCACTGCCGTTGGTCCAGAACGAGTAGAAGTAGCCGTTGTTGGTGCCGGTCTGGTTGCTGGTTATGGCCGCGTGGGCGGTGCCCGGCAGCAGCAGGGTCATGGCGGAGACCAGCGAGAGCACCATGGTGCAGGCACGGCCGATGAGCACTCTGGTGTGGCTACGGTGGCGAATCGGCGGGCGGATGGGGGCGTCGTTCATGTGCGCGCTTCCTCCTCGTTAAGGCCGGCGCGGGCCAGGCGGCGTGTCAGGACCCGGCGGTGCGCCGCCGGTGACCGGGATGACGGCCACGGCGCGCGGCGTCGTACGACGCGGCGGAGGTCGGCCGGTCCTCGTCGGCCGACGACCGGAAGCCCTGGTCGTGGCAGGCGACCCGGATCGACAGCGGTTGAGCCTGTCAGCGGCGACAGTGTTCGCCCGATCCCGCCGCCCTGTCAACGCCCACCGAAAGCTTCCGAAAGTCGGACCTGGCCAGAGCAAGGCGTATCGCTGCTCAATGGCCATTTCCCGCTTAGCGGGGTGGGGCACACCAGATGAAAATTTCGGAGAAACGCCGAATCAATTTCGGCGCTTGGGTCCGACTTTCTTCGCCCTCACCGTCAGCGGGACCGCCCTGGGGTTGCCTTGCCCTTCAGGAGCATGCGGTCGTACGGGCAGAGACGCGGCGAAGCCGGCCTGACAGCGCGCACACCCCAACCCGCCGCCGGACACAAAAAAGAGGGGCAGTGGCCGTGATGGCGGTGCCCCTCTAAGTGTGTTCATCAGGCTAACACGTGTCCTGACAACGCGCTACGGTACTTTCCGTGTTCACGTCATCACCCTCCGCGTCGAACGAGCCGTATGCCCGGCATGCTCTCGCCCGCATGATCGACTTCTTCAAGGAGGACAGCGCTCCATGGGCGCGCAGACTTTGGGACGTCGGGTCCCTATTGGCATTGGAAGAACTATGGGAAGTCGGCACATGGCAGGCTCGGGGAGTCCTCTCGTCCGTGGCCTGCGACTGGCAGCGCGCTCAACTGCGTGTGCTCATCGGTCCGGACCGCGGGCTCGGGGAGCGTGAACTGCGGAAAGAAATCACAGATCTCCTCGCCAGGCCGCTGCCCGACCCGAGTCCCGCTCGCAGACGGCTGCGCGAGATCATCGATCACGCTCGATGTGGTTACCTTGAGCGCTGGGCCGCCGCAGTGGTGGCGCCCGACCGCCCTGGCGCGGAACGGTTCTCCCGCACTGTCGCCGCTCACCTGCTGGATCTCGGATACAGCTCCACTCACCTCATGGGCTGGGTCCAGGACCTCTACTCCTGTCATGCGGACACCGGTGACATCGCCGCCAGCGCGGCCGCCCTCGCACAGGCGGAAACCCGATCTTTCGAGGTGCTGATAGCTCTCTCCGGGGTGCCGCACCGCGCGCTTGCCGAGCCGTTGGCGGGTTGGGTACCCAAGGAGCAGGTCATCGCATGGCTGCATAAGTGGGGACATAGCACTGTAGATGTGAGGCCCGGGGGAGGTTTCTCGTACCGTCTTAACGCCCTGGACGTGTATGGGGCCGCTGAGCAGGCGCGGCAGATGATCGAAAGAATGGTCGCGCGCTCGTCGTACCTTCGGCATAATCGGGCGGGAATCACCCCTCTGCCGTACATCTGGGTGGCGGGTCATCCGGCCCCGATACGCTCAAGTTCGCCCGCCCGTGGCGCTGATGTGGTGTCCCTCGTCAACGAGTGACACCTCTACCGCGTGGACGGGGCGCGCAGCCGCATCGACGAGGCCCTGGAGTTGGCCGCGCCCGTCAACCAGGGATCGCTCGGACCTGCTGTGGCCGGTGTCTGGGCGGCCATCGAGTCCTTGCTGTCGCATCCGGACGATCCGCAGGAGTCTGAACGGTCTGGCAAGGCCGTCGCGGCGGATCGTCTCGCGGCGATCATCGCCTGCTCGTGGCCCAGGGCCGAACTGACGGCCTTGGCTCATCATCACAAGCCGCGGAAGCCCGATGAGCTCGCGAACCACATCGCGGTCTGCACATCCAACCGGGAGCGGGCGCGGTGTGTCGCCGAGGCGCTTCGGATATCAGGACCATCGGCACTGGATTTCTCCGGGGCGCGAAGCAAATACAGCGACGCTCCCGCCGCGCGGCGGATGGCGGCGTTGATCGCCGATCCCCGGCGGGTGCTGGGGGAGGTGATGGGCACCTACCGGGTCGCGCTGAGACGGCTCTATCGGACGCGCAACATCGTCTCGCACGGGGGTGCCATGCAGGGGGTGGCCTTGGAGGCCTCGCTACGGACGGCCGCGCCGTTGGTCGGCGCCGGGCTGGATCGCATCGTGCACGCCGACCAGGTGGAGCGGTTGGCCCCTCTGGATCTCGCCGCGCGGGCGGAGGTCGCGCTGAGGCTGGTGGGCGGGGAGACCGGGCTTTCCGTGGTCGATCTTCTGCAGCCCGTCAGCATTCGATGACGTTGACGGCGAGGCCGCCTCGGCTGGTCTCTTTGTATTTGTCGAGCATGTCGCGGCCGGTGTCGCGCATGGTCTTGATGGCTTTGTCGAGGGCGACGAAGTGGCGGCCGTCGCCGCGCAGGGCGATGCGGGCGGCGGTGATGGCCTTGATCGAGGCGACCGCGTTGCGCTCGATGCACGGGATCTGCACCAGGCCGCCGATCGGGTCGCAGGTGAGGCCGAGGTTGTGCTCGATGCCGATCTCGGCGGCGTTCTCCACCTGTTCGGGGGTGCCGCCGAGCGCCTCGGTCAGGCCCGCCGCGGCCATGGAGCAGGCCGAGCCGACCTCGCCCTGGCAGCCGACCTCGGCGCCGGAGATGGAGGCGTTCTCCTTGAACAGCACGCCGATCGCGCCGGCCGTGAGTAGGAAGCGGACGACGCCGTCCTCACCGGACTGCGGCGCGAAGCGGTCGTAGTACGTCAGAACGGCGGGGATGATGCCGGCCGCGCCGTTGGTGGGAGCGGTGACGATGCGGCCGCCGGCGGCGTTCTCCTCGTTGACGGCGAGGGCGAACAGGGTGACCCAGTCCATCGTCTGGAGCGGGTCCTTCTCGGGGGACTCGCTCTGCAGGCGCCGCAGCATCTGGTTGGCCCGCCGCTTGACCTTCAGGCCGCCGGGGAGCACGCCCTCCTTGGCGGTGCCGCGGCGCACGCACTCGGACATGACGTTCCAGAGGTTCAGCAGAGCCGACCTGATCTCCGCCTCGGTGCGACCGAAGGCCTTCTCGTTCTCCAGCATGAGCCCGGAGATCGACAGCCCGGTCTCGGAGCACAGCCGCAGCAGCTCGGCGCCCGAGGTGAACGGGTAGGGCAGCTCGGTGTCGTCGGACTTGATGCGGTCGGCGCCGGTGGCGTTCTCGTCCACCACGAAGCCGCCGCCCACCGAGTAGTAGACCTTCTCGCGGACCTGCTCGCCCTCGGCGGTGAAGGCGGTGAAGCGCATGCCGTTGGGGTGGCCGGGCAGGGAGATCTTGCGTTCGAACACCAGGTGCTCGCCGACGACGAAGGGGATCTCGCGGGTGCCGTACAGCTCGATGGTGCCGGTGTCGCGCATCTTCGCCAGGCGCTCATCGACGGTGTCCACGTCGACCAGCTCGGGCTTCTCGCCGGACAGGCCGAGCAGCACCGCCTTGTCGCTGCCGTGTCCCTTGCCGGTCAGGCCGAGCGAGCCGTAGAGGATCGCCTCGACCCGGGCGGTCTTCTCCAGCAGGCCGTCCTGGTGCAGGCCGCGGGCGAACTTGTGCGCCGCCGCCATCGGGCCGCCGGTGTGCGAGCTGGACGGCCCGATGCCGATCTTGAACAGGTCGAAGACGCTGATCGCCATTGATCATTCCGTCCTTGGAAGCGATGTCGTGCGAGGGATGCCCCCATATGCGCCGGATACGCGCGGGACAGGTCATGCGGTCGTGGCGCCGGCCGGTCCGGGCGGCCGGCCGGCGAGAGTCGTCATGGGTGGACGGGGATGGTGAATGGACGGCAGGGCTTAGGACTCGGCGGTGGTGACCGTGGTGTACTCCTCGGCGGTGAGGAGGTCCTCGTGGGGGCCCTCGACGCGCACGCGGAACAGCCAGCCGTCGCCGTAGGGGTCGGAGTTGACCAGCGACGGGTCGTCCACGACGACCTGGTTGACCTCCACGACCTCGCCGGTGAGCGGGGCGTAGATGTCGCTCACGGACTTGGTGGACTCCACCTCGCCCACCGCGTCGCCCGCCTCGACCGTGCCGCCCACCTCGGGCAGCTGCACGAAGACGACGTCACCCAGCGCTTCGGCGGCGAACGCCGTGATGCCCACGGTCACGGTGAGGCCGTCGTCGAGGCCGGCCACCCACTCGTGCTCCTTGGTGTAGCTGAGCTCCTCGGGAATGCTGCTCACTTGCTCCTCCGGTAAAAAGGCAGGTCAATCACGTCGACCGGTTCATGGGTACCACGGATGTCGACCGCGAGCCCATCGGACACGTTGGTGTCCACGTAGGCCATCGCGATCGGCTTGCCGAGGGACTGGGACGGCGCGCCGCTGGTGACCTCTCCAACGACGGTGCCGTCAGTCAGCAGCACCACGGGATAGCCGTGGCGCGGCACTCGGCGGCCCCGCGCGACCAGGCCGGTCAGGCGCCGGCGCGGAGGGACGTCCTTGAGCGGCGCGAGCGCCGCGCGGCCGACGAAGTCGCCGGCCTTGTCGAACCGTACGACCCGGCCGAGGCCGGCGTCGAAGGGGGTCAGCCCGGCGTTCAGCTCGTTGCCGTACAGCGGCATGCCGGCCTCCAGGCGCAGCGTGTCGCGGGCGGACAGCCCGGCGGGACGCAGGCCGTGGGAGTCACCGGCCTTGGTGAGCTCCTGCCACAGCGTGACGGCGTCGCCCGCGGCGACGAACAGCTCGAAGCCGTCCTCGCCGGTGTACCCGGTGCGGGCGATGAGCGCCTCGACGCCGGCCACGGTGCCGGGCAGGCCCGCGTAGTACTTCAAACCGGGCAGGTCGGCGTCGGTGAGCGTGGCGAGGATCTCCTGCGCGCGGGGCCCCTGGACGGCGATCAGCGCGTACTCGGCGGACCGGTCGCGCACCTCGGCCTGGAAGCCCTCGGCGCGCTCGGTGAGCTCGGCCGCCACCCGCTCGTAGTTGGAGGCGTTGGCCACGACGAGGTACTCCTCGGCGGCCAGCCGGTAGACGATCAGGTCGTCGAGCACGCCGCCGTCGGGCGCGCAGATCATGGTGTAGCGGGCCCGGCCCGGCTCCAGCGTCGACAGGCTGCCCACCAGCGCGTGGTCCAGCGCCTCGCCCGCCTGCGGCCCGGTGAGGAAGATCTCGCCCATGTGGGAGAGGTCGAACAGCCCGGCGGCGGTGCGCACCGCGTTGTGCTCGGCGGACTCGCTGCCGTAGCGCAGCGGCATCAGCCAGCCGGCGAAGTCGGTGAGCGTCGCGCCGAGGCTCTCGTGCACCTCGCGGAGCGGTGTGGGTCGGGACATGATGCGCACCTCAGACAGGGTTGGATGAGAGCATCCTCCCCCTCTGTCATCGGTGCCTGAGAGTTTCGCCCGGGTTTTACCGGACTTTCACCTTCGGCGAGGCCCCACGGAGCGGCCTGCTTTCCAGAGATCACCTGGCCCGCGCGGTCCTTTGCCTTGTGAGGTTCGCGGGGAGGACTTGCTCCTTCAGGGGTCCTGACCGGATGTCAGGACGCTCTCCCGCACGGGATCATCGGTGTTCCCGCCCACCCTACCAATGCCGATCGCCCGCCGTCGCGGCGGCGACGAGCGCCTCGAACAGCGGGCCGTCCTCGCCCGCCTCGGGGTGCCACTGGACGGCCAGGGCGAAGGGGTGGCCCGCCAGCTCCACGGCCTCCACGGTGCCGTCCTCGCAGGTCGCCGCGACCGTGAGGCCGTCGCCGAGGCGATCGGCGGCCTGGTGGTGGTAGTGGGCCGCGGCGACCTCGTCGTCCCCGAGGACCTTGGACAGGGCGGTGCCCGGCACCGGGCGCACCGGCAGGTGGCCGAACTCGCCGGGGGCCGGGGAGTGCCCGTCGTGCCCGACGACGTCCGGCAGGTGCTGGTGCAGGGTGCCGCCCAGGTGGACGTTCAGCACCTGCATCCCCCGGCACACCCCGAGGAAGGGGAGCCCGGCCGAGAGCGCCGCCCCGACCAGACCGAACTCCGCCTCGTCACGGGACTCGCGGACGTAGCCCGTCCGCGGGTGCGGGCGCTCGCCGTACCTGGCCGGGTCGACGTCCCCGCCGCCGGCCACGATGAGGCCGTCCAGCCGGCCCGCCAGCGACGCCGGGTCGCCCGCCGGAGGCAGGATGACCGGCTGGCCGCCCGCCCGTTCGACGTGCTCGACGTAGGTGTACGGCAGCAGCGCCGCCGGCATCCGCCAGACCGTGAAGGCGGCGGGCTCGACGTAGCAGGTGATGCCGATGACGGGTCGCGACATGGTCGACCAGGCTACAGCGGGGTCACGTAGGCGCCGGAGATGCCGCCGTCCACGAGGAACTCCGCGCCGGTGATGAAACTTGCATCGTCGGAGGCCAGGAAGGCGACCGCGGCGGCGATCTCGGACGCCTCGGCGAACCGGCCGAGCGGGATGTGCACCAGGCGCCGCTGGGCCCGCTCGGGGTCCTTGGCGAACAGCTCCTGCAGCAGCGGGGTGTTCACCGGTCCCGGGCACAGGGCGTTGACCCGGATGCCCTCGCGGGCGAACTGCACGCCGAGTTCGCGGGACATGGCCAGCACGCCGCCCTTGGAGGCGGTGTAGGAGATCTGGGAGGTCGCCGAGCCCATCACGGCGACGAACGACGCGGTGTTGATGATCGAACCCTTGCCCTGCCGCCGCATGTACGGGATGGCGTGCTTGCAGCACAGGTACACGCTGGTCAGGTTGACGTCCTGAACCCGCCGCCAGGCGTCCATGCCGGTGGTCAGGATGGAGTCGTCGTCGGGGGGCGAGATGCCGGCGTTGTTGAAGGCGACGTCCACCGAGCCGTAGGTCTCGAACGCCGTGCGGAACATCTCGGCGACGTCGTCCTCGCTGGTCACGTCGGTCCGGACGAAGACGCCCCCGACCTCTTCGGCGATCTTCGCGCCGCCCTCCTCGTCGAGGTCGGCGCACACGACCTTGGCGCCCTCCTCGGCGAAGCGGCGGGCCGTGGCGAGGCCGATGCCCCCCGCCGCGCCCGTGATGACGGCGACGCGGTCGCGCAGACGTTGCATGGTGAGGTACTCCCTGGTGCTGGTGGACTCCCGTGGCCCCCGGGCGGGGCGGTGGGACGGCGGGCGGTCAGTGGGCGATGAAGACGTTCTTGGTCTCGGTGAAGGCGGCCAGCGCGTCCGGGCCCAGCTCGCGGCCGAGCCCCGACTGCTTGAACCCGCCGAACGGCGTCCAGTAGCGGACCGAGGAGTGGGAGTTCACCGACAGGTTGCCCGCCTCGATGGCGCGGGCGACCCGCAGGGCCCGCCCGACGTCCCGCGTCCAGATCGACCCCGAGAGTCCGTACCGGGTGTCGTTGGCGATCTGGACGGCCTCGGCCTCGCCGTCGAAGGGGACGACGCCGACCACCGGCCCGAAGATCTCCTCGGTGTAGGCGCGCTCGTCCAGCGACTCGTGGGTGAGCACGGTCGGCGGGAACCAGAAGCCCTTCCCGTCCGGGCACGTCCCCTGGAAGTGCGGCGTGCCGGTCACGAACGAGGCCACGCGGTCGCGGTGCTCGGCGCTGATCAGCGGCCCCATGGCGGTGCCGGGGTCGCGCGGGTCGCCCACGACGAGCCCGCCGACCGTCGCGACCAGCCGGTCGAGGAACTCCTCGAAGACCGGACGCTCCACCAGGATGCGCGAGCGCGCGCAGCAGTCCTGCCCGCTGTTGTCGAACACGGCCGAGGGGGCGGTGGCGGCGGCCCGCTCGATGTCGGCGTCGGCGAAGACCACGTTGGCGCTCTTGCCGCCGAGCTCCAGCGTCACCCGCTTGACCTGCTCCGCCGCCCGGGCGGCGATGAGCTTGCCCACCTCCGTCGACCCGGTGAAGACGATCTTGTTGACGCCTGGGTGCTCGACCAGCCGGGCCCCCGCGACCTCCCCTGCCCCGGGCAGGACCTGGAGCACCCCCTCGGGTAGGCCGGCCTCCAAGGCCAGCTCGGCCAGCCTCAGAGCCGTGAGCGGGGTCCACTCGGCGGGCTTCACGATGACCGTGTTGCCCGCCGCCAGTGCCGGGGCCGCCCCCCAGGTCATGATGACCATGGGGAAGTTCCACGGCACGATCACGCCCACGACGCCGAGCGGTTCGGCGAAGGTGATGTCCACCCCGCCCGGCACCGGGATCTGCTTGCCATGATTGCGCTCCGGGGCGCCCGCGTAGTAGTGCAGGACGTCGCGGACGTTGCCGGCCTCCCAGCGGGCGTTGCCGATCGGATGCCCGGAGTTGGCCAGCTCCAGCTCGGCCAGCTCCTCGCCGTGCCGGTCGACCAGGTCGGCGAAGCGCCGCAGCAGGCGGGCGCGGTCGCCGGGGGAGACCTCCCGCCAGGCGGGGAAGGCCTTCCTGGCGCGCTCCACCGCGCGGTCGGTCTCGGCGAGGTCGGCGAGCTCGACGTCGGCGAGCACGGTCTCGGTGGCGGGGTTGATGATCTTCATGTTCGGTGCGCCTCGGTGGCCGGGGTGGTCATGTCACATCCGCTCGAAGCCGCGGAACAGCTCCCAGTCGGTCACCGCCGCGTCGAAGGCGGCCAGCTCGACCCGGGCGTTGTTGGCGTAGTGCTCGACGACCTGCTCGCCGAGCGCGTCCTTGGCGATCTTCGACCCCTCCCACAGCGCCAGGGCGTCGCGGAGCGTCGACGGCACGGTCTCGGCGCCCGCCGTGTAGGCGTTGCCGGTGCAGGCATCCTCCAGCGGCAGCTCGTGCTCGATGCCGTACAGCCCGGCCGCGATGAGGCCGGAGACCGCCAGGTAGGGGTTGACGTCGCCGCCGGGCACGCGGTTCTCCACGCGCAGCGAGGGGCCGTGCCCGACCAGGCGCAGGGAGCAGGTGCGGTTGTCCACGCCCCACTTGACCGCCGTCGGGGCGAAGCTTCCGGGGACGTACCGCTTGTAGGAGTTGATGTTCGGCGCGTACAGCAGCGTCAGCTCGCGCATCGCGGCGAGCTGCCCGGCGATGAAGTGCTCGCCGAGCCGGGACAGCCCGTGCGGCCCGTCCCCGGCCATGACCAGCTCGCCGTCCTCGCCGCGCAGCGAGATGTGGATGTGGCAGGAGTTGCCCTCGCGCTGGTTCGGCTTGGCCATGAAGGTGACCGACATGCCCTCCTGGGCGGCGATCTCCTTGGCGCCGTTCTTGTAGATCGCGTGGTTGTCGCAGGTGGTCAGCGCCTCGGCGTACCGGAAGGCGATCTCGTGCTGACCGAGGTTGCACTCGCCCTTGGCCGACTCGACGTACATGCCCGCGCCCTCCATGCCGAGCCGGACCCGGCGCAGCAGGGGCTCGACGCGCGCGCCGCCGAGCAGGGAGTAGTCGACGTTGTACTGGTTGGCCGGGGTCAGGTCGCGGTACGCCTTGGACCACGCGGTCTCGTAGCCGTCGTTGTAGACGACGAACTCCAGCTCGGTGCCCACGTAGGCCGCCCAGCCGCGCTCGGCCAGCCGGGCCGTCTGCCCGCGCAGGATCTGCCGGGGCGAGGCCGTCACGTCCGAGCCGTCCTCCCAGACCAGGTCGGCCATCAGCATGGCCGTGCCCTCCTGCCAGGGCACCCGGCGCAGGGTGGACACATCCGGGCGCATCACGAAGTCGCCGTACCCCCGCTCCCAGGACGACATGCTGTAACCGTCGACGGTGTTCATGTCGATGTCCACGGCGAGGAGGTAGTTGCATCCCTCGGCGGCGTGGTGCAGCACCTCCTCGAGGAAGTAGCGCGCGGACAGCCGCTTGCCCTGGAGGCGTCCCTGCATGTCGGCGATGGCAAGGAGCACGGTGTCGACCCGCCCGGCGGACACCTCTTCACGCAGTTGGTCGACGGTGAGCACCGTGTCCCCTTCCGGCAAAAGTCTAGAAACAGACCATTGGAGGCATGCAAGCACCAGCGGCGGCCCCCCGTCAACGGTCCGCCCCGCCCCGGCAGCGGAATGGACTAATCTCGAACCATTGGGACCGTTTCAGGGGAGGGCGTGATGGACGGGCACCAGCTCGTCGCGCTCCTGCGGCCCGTCCGCGCCGGCAACGCCTTCGAGGAGACCGTCGAGCGGCTGCTGCAGGCCATCAAGCTCGGCGTCGTCGCGCCCGGCGACAAGCTTCCCCCCGAACGCGAGCTGGCCGCCCGGCTCGGCATCAGCCGGGTCACCCTGCGCGAGGCCATCCGCGCCCTGCAGGAGGCCGGCTACCTCGACGTGCGCCGCGGCCGGTACGGGGGAGCGTTCGTCGTCTACCAGCCCCCGCGCCCGCGCCAGGGCGACCTGCGCAGGGCCGTCAAGCAGATGGGCGCGGACGAGCTGGACGACGCGCTGACCTTCCGCATGGCCATCGAGTGCGGCGCCGCCCAGGTGCTGGCGGCCACCGAGCTCACCGGCGAGCAGCGCGAAACGCTGGGGCGCAGGCTGGCCGGCGTCAACGACGCCGCTCCGGCAGACTACCGGCGGCTGGACACCGCCTTCCACCTGTCCATCGCCGAGCTCACCGGGTCGGCGCTGCTGGCCTCGGCCGCCGCCGACGCGCGGCTGCGGGTCACCGACCTGCTGAACGCCATCCCGGTGCTCGGCCCCAACATCGACCACGCCGCCGCGCAGCACGCCGCGATGGTCGCCGCCATCCTCGCCGGGGACGCCGAGGCCGCGCGGCGGGCCGTCGTCGAGCACCTGGAGGGCACAGCCTCCCTCCTGCGCGCCTTCCTCGCCTGAACGCCCCGGCGGCCGATCGGCTGTGAACGCCGCGGCGGTCCGTCGCAAGCGGAACCGCTCCCGGGCACCGCGCCGCCCTCCCGATCGTCGAACAGAGGGCCGGCCGAGAGCGGGACCGGCGGAGCGGACGGCACGGCCCGGTGGATCAACGACCCCGGGACCGTACGTAGCATCGGTACTGGGGGATGCCTGTGGGAGTCTGGTTTCACGAACGGATCATCGACACCGGACGGCTGCCGCTCTTCTGCTTCCTGTCGGCGCTGATCGTCACGTTCGTCTTCACGCGCGTCAACGTGCGGCTCATCCGGGCCAAGGTCGGCTGGTTCCGCGACGTCAACGTCGGGGACGTCCACGTCCACCACGTCGTGTTCGGCGTGGTCCTCATGATGTTCGGCGGGGTCGCCGGGCTGGTCACGGCGGGGCTGTCCTCCGGCTGGTACGCCTGCACCGCGGCGGTGTTCGGGGTCGGCGCGGCGCTGGTGCTGGACGAGTTCGCGCTGATCCTGCACCTGCGCGACGTCTACTGGTCGGAGGAGGGGCGCACGTCGGTCGACGCGGTGTTCGTGGCCGTCGCGGTGACGCTGCTCCTGCTGCTGGGCCTGCGCCCCTTCGGCTGGGAGGAGCCCGAGCCCTCGCCGGCCGGCCGGTGGTCGGCCGGCCTGTTGCTGCTGCTCAACCTCGCGCTCGCCGTGGTCACGCTGCTCAAGGGCAAGATCTGGACCGGCCTGGCGGGGCTGTTCGTCCCCGTCCTGCTGATCGTCGGCGCGGTGCGGCTCGCGCGTCCTGGGTCCCCATGGGCGCGCTGGTTCTTCGCCCCCGGCTCGCGGCGGCCGCGGGCGTCCAAGATGGCCACGGCGGTCCACCGGGAGATCCGCTGGCGCCGTCCGGTGATCAGGGCGAAGATCGCCGTGCAGGAGTTCGTGTCCGGCCGGCACGACCTGCCCTCGGTCTGGAGCGGCAAGGCCGCCGAGGCGGTGAAGAGAGGCGAGGCGGCGAAGAGAGGCGAGACGGCCGCGCGGCCCCGCCGGCACCCGTGACGGCCCCTCCCGCTCCGATCACGGGCGCAGGTGGGCCACCAGACGTCTGACCTGGTCGGCGTAGTGGTCGGTGAACTCCGGTGAGGCCGGGTCGGCCTCGCACAGCACCCGCACCAGATGCGGGAAGGCCACGCCCGCGCTCGACAGGGCGAACAGAGCCAGCATCAGGCACGCCGGGTCGATGTCGGCGGGGAACTCGCCGTCCGCCTGGCGCCGCCGCATGTCCGCGAGATCGCGCAGCAGGTCCTCGCCGAGCTCGGGCGTGACGGCGCCGCCCTCGGTGAGGCCCTCCCACACCATCATGCGGCCGAAGTCGCGGTTGGCGGCGTTGGCCCGGACGTAGGCCGCGGCCAGGTCGGGGAGCGGGGCGGCGGGGTCGGCGAAGCCGCTCTCGGCGCTCTGCCAGCGGTCGGTGAGCTCGCGGTACAGGCCTTCCTTGCCGCCGAAGTAGTACGAGATGAGCTGCTTGTTCACCCCGGCTCTGGCCGCGATCTCGCTCACCCGGGCGCCGGCGAACCCTTTGGCGCCGAACTCCTCGATGGCTGCCCGCACGATGCGCTCTTTGGTGCGCTCGGGGTCGCGCCGCCGTTCGGCGGGGGCACGTCTCATGGGATCACGCTAGCACTCTCATCCTCAAGGATGAGGTTTCCATCCATCCGGTTGACAGAATTATCCATACGTTTGATAGTTGGAGGCATGAACCCACGCATAGCGGTGATCGGAGGCGGCGTCGGCGGCCTCTGCCTGGCACAAGGACTGCACAAGGCGGGCGCCCGGGTGACCGTCTACGAACGCGACCGCACCCCCGGCGACCGGCTGCAGGGGTACCGCGTCCACATCGACCCCAACGGCGCGCGGGCCCTGCACGACTGCCTGCCGCCACGGCTCTGGGAGAGCTTCGTCGCCACCACCGGCGCGCGCGGCCAGGGACTGGCCTTCCTCACCGAACAGCTCGAAGAACTGCTGCTGATGCAGGTACCCGAGGTCGACGACCCCGTCGATGACCACCACTCGGTCAGCCGCATCACGCTCAGGCAAATCCTGCTGTCCGGGATGGAAGAGGTGGTGCGCTTCGGCAAGACCTTCGAGCGCTACGAGCGGGAGGACGACGGGCGCGTCCGGCTGTTCTTCGGGGACGGCACCAGCGACGTCGCCGACATCGTGGTCGGCGCGGACGGCGGCAACTCGCGGGTCAGGAAGCAATACCTGCCGCACGCCCAGCGCGTCGACACCGGCATCCTCGGGGTGGCCGGCAAGTTCCCGCTCACCGCGCGCACCCGCGACCTGATCGACCCGGGCCTGGTCGAGCGGGCCAGTAACGTCATCCCGCCCAAGGGCGCCGGCCTGTTCTGCGCCCCGCACGACCTCGGCGAGGCCCCCGCCCCGCCGCGCGGCGTCATCGGCGGCACCGACAGGGAGGGCGCCCTGTACGACAACACCGGCAGCTACGTCCTGTGGGCGTTCGCCGCGCAGCAACGGCGCTACCCGCGAGAGCCGTCCGCCCTGTCCGGCGAGGAACTGCGCGACACCGTCGCCGGCATGATGACGGGCTGGCACCCCGACCTGCGCCGGCTGGTCACCATGTCCCACCCCGACACCGTCTCGCTGCTGCCGATTCGCACCTCGGTGCCCGTCGGCCCCTGGCCGGCGACCACGGTCACCCTGCTCGGCGACGCCATCCACAGCATGACGCCGATGCGCGGAGTCGGGGCCAACATCGCCCTGCGTGACGCCGGCCTGCTCTGCCGGGCCCTCACCAGCGGGCAGGACCCGGTCGAGGCGATCGCCGGCTACGAGGAGCAGATGCGGGAGTACGGCTTCGCCGCCGTCCGCGACTCGCTGCGCGCGGCCCGGCAGTTCGTCGGCGGCGGCACCGTGACCAGGCTGGCCTTCAAGACCTTCCTGCGCACCGCCCGCCGCTTCCCCGCCGTCCGGCGGACGATCTTCTCCTGACCCGGGCCCGCCCGGCCGCCTCCTGAGCACGGTGGCCCTCTGCGCCGTCCGCGACCACGCATAGCCGGCCGATTACGGGGGAGTGAGCGGGGACGAACGTTGATCGGGTGAGGAGGCAAGCGCGATGAAATTCATGGACAAGTGGAAGATGCGCCAGCTCAAGGCCCGCGCGAAGCGGCAGATCGGCGCGCAGACCGGCAACCGCGCCATGGCCGCCGAGGCCCGCACCGAAGAGGCCGAGGCCCGGCTGCTCCAGACCCGCGACCGGCTGGAGGAGGTCGCCCGGGAGATCCGCCGCGAGTACGGCGTCCGCCACTGACGCTCCGGAGCGGCCGCCGGCCGCCGCGCGCCGAGCCGCGTCCGCGGCGGGCGTGGCGGCCGGTTTCGTGCCCGTGGCGCTCGCCCCCCGTGACGGGCGCCGCTCAGGGGCTCAGCCGGGCAGTCGCGAGAGGAACGAGGCGACGACCTGCCGGACGTCCTCGCGGCCGAGGTCGTCGTCGTGGCCTCCCGCCGTGAGGTAGGTCGTCACGGGGTGGCCCGAGGCCAGCAGGGCGTTGCTGAGGTCCAAGGTCTGCGTCGCCGGGACGACGTCGTCCTCCCGGCCGTGCAGCAGCAGGACGGGCACCCCGTTGCCCACGTGGTTGGCCGGCGTCACATCCGCGGTGGCCTGGTCGCCGGGAGCCGGGACGTGGCCGAGCAGCCGCGCCCACGGGCTGCCGGCGTCGCGGCACTCCGGCCAGTCGGCCGCCAGCGGGTCCAGCGGAGGAGCCCAGGCGATCACCCCGGCCACGTCGTCGGGCGCGTCCACGCCCCGCAGCGCGAGGTGCAGGGCCAGATGGGCGCCCGCCGAGGTGCCGGCGACCAGCAGCGGCACGCCGGGATGATCGGCGCGGACCTTGCGCGCCGCCTCGCGCACGTCGTCGAGCTGCGCCGGCCAGGTGGCCTCGTGGCTCAGCCGGTAGGTCGCCGGGTGGACGTCGAGCCCGTGGGCGGCCAGGATGCCGCGCGAACGCTCCCCGGCGTCGCGCTGCATCCACGCCCCGCCGTGCAGCCAGATCAGTGCCCGCCTCATGCCGTGATCCTATGGCTCGCGGCCGCTTGCCTCTGCGGCCGCCGGCGTCCTGTACGCCTCGCAGCGGGGAGGAGTGGACGCGCCATCGGCCGGCCCGCCCGTCTCTCCTGATGTGTAGTGGAATCATGACCGTGCGTGGCGGGCGTCGCCGGTGGGGAGGCTTCCAGCGTGACGGGGCCCGCACCACCATGGGCGGGCCCGCGGCGCCGGCGGACCCACCCGATCACGTGTCGACGGATCACGATCGAGCGGGCCGGCGGGCAGGCGGACCAACGGATGGACGTGGAGAGGCGAGCATGCACAAGGACACCTCGGCGGTTCCGGACCCGGCGGAGCTCAGGCGGCGGCTCGGCAGGAGCGGCGTGTGGCTCGGCACCCTCGGCCGCCTGGACGCGGAGAGCACCCGCAGGGCCGCCGGCGCGATCGAGGACCTCGGATACCGGTCCCTGTGGATCTCCGAGGTCTACGGCGCCAAGGACTCCCTGGTGAACTCCGGCATCCTGCTCTCGGCCACCGACCGCCTCATCGTCGCCACCGGCATCGCCAACCTCTACGCCCGGGACGCGGCCTCGGCGGACTCGGGCGCCAACGCCCTGGCCGAGGCGTGGTCGGGGCGGTTCATCCTCGGCCTCGGCGTGAGCCACGTGCCGCTGGTCGCCGTGCGCGGCCACGACTACGGCAAGCCCGTCTCGACCATGCGCGCCTACCTCGACGCGATGGACCAGGCCCCCTACCAGGCTCCGCTGCCCGAACGGCCCGCCCGCGTCCTGGCCGCGCTGCGCTCGGGCATGCTGAGGCTCGCGGCCGAACGCACCCAGGGCGCGCACACCTACTTCGTCGGCCCCGACCACACGGCCAAGGCCAGAGAGATCCTCGGCCCCGAGCCCCTGCTCGTCCCCGAGCAGGCCGTCGTCCTGGACACCGACGCCGACCGGGCCCGCGCCACGGCGCGCGAGTACATGGCCCTGTACCTGACGCTGCCGAACTACCTCAACAACCTGCGCGAGATGGGCTGGGGCGACGCCGACTTCGCGGACGGCGGCAGCGACGCCCTGGTGGACGCGATCGTGGCCTGGGGCGACGCCGACGCCATCGGCGAGAGGGTCCGCGCCCACCACGACGCCGGAGCCGACCACGTCTGCGTCCAGCCCCTCACGTCCACGATCGACGAGACCCTCACCCACCTGGGCGTCCTGGCCGCCACCCTCACCACCTGACCAGCGCGCGCCCGGCCCGGCGCGGGGTGCTGTTCGCGCCGGGCCGGAGTCAGACGGCGCCGGTCAGACCCCGGACGGCGAGGCCGGCGCCGAGCAGGACGACCGTCGCGGCGGTGCCGATGGGCGTGAGTCCGGCGAGGCGGCCCGCCAGGCCCTCGCGTTTCGCGGCGAGCGCGTCCAGCCGGCTCGCCAGCCTCACCAGCAGCAGGCCGGTCGCCGTCAGGGTGGCCGCCATGCCCAGGCCGTAGGCGGCGACCAGGGCGACGCCGAACCACGTACGGCCGAGGGCGGCGGCGCCGAGCAGCACGATCAGCGCCGACGGGCTCGGCACCAGGCCGCCCGCCACCCCCAGCCCGATCAACCCGGCCCGCCCGCCGCCCCCACGCGCGTGCCCGTGCCCGTGCGCGTGTCCGTGTCCGTGCCCGTGCGCGTGTCCGTGCCCGTGCCCGTGTCCGTGCCCGTGCCCGTGTCCGTGCCCGTGTCCGTGGCTGTGGCTGTGGGCGTGTCCGTGGCCGTGCGCGTGTCCGTGGCCGTTCTCGGGGGAGCCGCGGTGGGCGCGGGCGGCGGACCACAGCAGGCGCAGGCCCACGGCGGAGATGAGCAGGCCGCTGGCGATCCCGAGCCAGGACAGGACCGACTCCCCGGCCACGGCGGAGAGCGCGCTGATCAGCAGGCCCACGACGAGCACGCCCGCGGTGTGCGTGGCGGTGACCGTGGCGCCGACGACCAGGGCGTCACGCGGGCGGCCCCGGCGTCCGGCCAAGTAGGCGGCCATGACGGTCTTGCCGTGCCCGGGGATCAGCGCGTGCCCGGCGCCGAGCGCCACCGCGAGCAGCACGGCCAGCAGGCCGAGCGGCACGGTGAGGGACGAGGCGCCGATGAGGCCGGTGAACGTGCGGTCCAGGCCGGCCAGCCAGTCCCCGATCGGCCCGGGAAGGGACGGCCCCGCCAGGGAGGCGAGCGGCAGGCCCCCGGCCCCGTCGCCCGGCGCGGAGCCGGAGGCGGGAGCCGGCGCCCCCGACCCGGGAGCCGACGCCGCCTGGCCGGAAGCCGGCGTCCCCGATCCGTGAGCGGGCGCCGCCTGGCCCGGGTTCGCGGAGGTGGTGCGCAGGGTGGCCGAGCGCTGGTCCAGGGGGTCGGTGAGCAGGTCGGCAGGGTAGGAGCGCAACTGGCCGCTCACGCTCGTCGCGGGCACGGCCGGCCGGTCGAACCGCACTCCCTCGGGGACCGCGGTGATCTCGCGCCAGCCGATGCGGTCGCCGAGGAACGCGTCGGTGAACACGATCGAGGACGCGGCGGAGACGGCGGCCGGAGCCGACAGAGCACAGGTGAGGCGGCTGGTCCGCAGACCGCCCTGCCCCGGGGCGTAGGCGTAGGAGGCGGCGCCGACCTGCCAGGGCAGCGTCCTGCCGTCCACCGTCAGACGCTGGGCGCGGGACAGCTCCGCGCACGCCGCGGCGGCGTACGCGGCCCGCTCGGCGGGGGAGGCCGCGCCGGAGCCGTCGGCGTCGACCCGCGCCGCGCTCTGCAGCGTCGGCAGTTCGGCGTAGTCGACGATGGCCGTGTTCCCGACCCGTTGCGGGGTGACCCGCAGCCCGTCGTAGTGGTTGACCGTGAAGTTGCCGAGCGGGTGGGCCGCCACGACGGCGGCCAGGACCAGGGCGATCATGAGGGCCTCGCGAGGGCGGGGAGGTCGGGGGAGAAGCGCGGTCCGGCGGACGCGGCGGGCGGGCGGACGGCGGAGCCGCGTCCGAGCGCGTGCTCGATCGTGGCGCGGTGGTAGCGGGCCAGGGCGTTGCGCCACCCTCGGGCGGTCGCCTTCCTGGCGTACGGAAGGGCCTCGCGGGACCGGCCCGCCTTGTGCAGCGCCCAGGCCAGGGCGTCGGCGGCGGCCATGTTGGGGTTCCTGCCGTACTCGGCCTTCGCGTGCCGCACGGCCTCGGTCGCGGACCCGTGGTCGGCCTCGAACTCGGCCCAGGTGAGGTCGTCACGGACCCCGCCCGCGGCCATCAGCCGCTTCTGGGCCCTCAACAGCTCCCACTGGGGGGCGGGGTCCCTGCCGAGCTTCCGCAGGACCTCGCCGTACTCGACGATGTACTGGGCCAGGGGGAGGCGCTCGACCACGGCGGCGTACCCGGCGGCCGCGTCGCCGAGCCGTCCGCCGAGCGCCTCGGCGCGGGCCCGGCCCGCCAGGGCGGGGACGAAGCCGGGCAGGGCGCGGAGCGCCTCCTGGTACATCCGCCCGGCCCGCGCCAGGTCGCCCGCGCGCAGCGCCAGTTCACCCAGGTAGTAGCGGCAGTAGGCGACGTCCTCGGGGGCGAGCGCGTCGTCCAGGGCCGCCGACAGCATCCGCCGGGCCTCGCGGAGGTCCCCGCGCAGCTCGGCGTCGTAGGAGGCGCGGGTGAAGGAGGCGACGCCGGGCCGCAGGTCCATCATGCGCCGCACGGCGGCGGTGGCGCCCGCGTAGTCGCCGAGCTGGGTGCGGGCGTCGGTCAGCACGCCGTAGGCGGCGGCGCCGTAGGGGTCGGCCGCGATCGCCCGCAGTGCCAGGCGGGCCGCGTCGGCGAAGTCGTGGCGCCCGGCGGCGAGCGCGGCCCGGCCGGTGAGGACGGCCGGGTCGCCCGGCGCCAGGGCGGCCGCGCGGGCCAGCGCCCGTTCGGCCCTGACATAGGACGAGGGGTCGGCGGTGACCCGGGCCTGCTCCACGTAGGCGACCCCGAGCGACGCCCACGCCTGGTGGTCCTCGGGCAGCCTCCTCAGCCGCTCCGTCAGGGTCTTCACGGCCGCGGCGGCTCCGGCGGGGGAGAGCGCGACCCCGGCGGAGGTCGCCTGGCCGGACAGGGACTGAGTGGACAGGGACTGGGCGGACAGGGTCTGGGTGGACGGGGCGGCGGGCGCGGCCGGCCCCGGTGGCAGCAGGGTGGCCGCCGCCGTGACCGCCAGGGCCACCGCGAGGGCGCCCGCGCCGGTGAGCGCCGCCGCGCGCAGGCCGCGGTATCCGCCTCGGCGACGGCGATCGAGATCGGACATGGTGAGTCTCCCTGGGGGTTCGGCGAAGCCGCGGCGTTCCCGCCGGCCCGGCGCCGCTCGGCGGCGCCGGGGGGGCGTGGGTCAGCGCTGGTTGACGGCGGCGGAGCCGGGCAGCGGGATGTAGGGGAAGTGCGGCTGGGACGGCTTGTCGTTGGCGTCGACCTTGTCGCCCGCGGCCAGGGCGTCGACCAGCTTGCCGGTCAGCGCGGCGCCTTCGACGGCCTGGAGCGAGATGTCCACGACGTCGTCGCCCAGACGGCGCCCGTTCGGGAAGCCCTGCAGGTCGCCCGCGAGGACGCCGAGCCGGTTGGGGTCGCGCGCCGGCGGCACCGCCATGTTCAGCCGCAGCATCTCCGAGGGCCGGAACGCCCTGGGGTCGGCGTCCCTGTTCAGGATCTGCGAGTTGAGGTCGGCCTTGATGGGGCCGTTGGCCTTGGCGATGCCGGTCAGGAAGATCTCTACCAGGTCGGCGCGGGGCGTCTTGGGCGCGGGGATCTTGTAGATGCCCTCGACGAGCTTGGGCAGCTCGGGGTGGGTGACCCGCTTGACGACCGCCGCGATGCCGGCGTCCTTGTCCGGGCTGATCGCGTTGAAGGTGTCCTTCAGGGCGGCGGGCACCACGACCTCGTTGACCAGCGGGTTGCCGAGCCGTGACACCTGCCGGTACCCGCCCGGGCTCCACTTCTCGGTGGTGGACCACACGCCGATGACCGGGTTGCGCCGGGCGTCGCCCCTCAGCGCCACCTCGTCCTTGGGCACCTGGATGGCGATGCTGTGGACGTTGTAGCCCTTGGTGGTGTCCTGGCCGACCTCCGACAGGTCGCCGCCGTACAGCAGGTCGAAGACCCGCAGGTCCACGAAGAACGCCTCGTCGGCCTGCCCGGCGAAGCTCTGGCCGCCGCCGGGCAGCCGGCGCAGCGACTGGGCGCGCAGCCTGCCGTAGTCGGGCATCGACGCGGCGCCGGTGTTGCTCGGCGCGACCACGCCGTCCTTGACCACCGTCGTCCACCCGTCGCGGGCCGTGAACTTCTTGAGCGTGTAGCGCTGGCGGAACAGCAGGTTCTCGTCGCCGATCGAGGTGACCGGGCCGTTGTTGTACAGGAAGGTCGAGGCGCCGCGGCGGTCCTCGTCGCGGAAGGTCCACTGGTAGGTGACGTCCGGCAGCCCGTTGCCGTTGTTGTCGATCTTGATGTTGTAGCGCGACCTGGTGTCGAAGGTGTAGAAGTTCGGCCCGCCGGCCGGCTCCTCGAACGGGATCCAGTTGGCGATGAGCGTGACGGTGTCGGGCCTGTCGGGGCTGACGAAGGCGTACACGTCGGTGTTGTCGTTGCGCGGGTCGCCGGCGATGAGCGGCGCCTCGCGGTGGGAGGAGGCGCCGCCGGCCTCGGGGCGCAGCAGGGTGAGCGAGGAAGCGGCCACCACCCCGGCGACGCCCAGAGCCAGCAGGGCTCGCCGGTTGATCCGGAGCTCCATGTCGTCGAAATCCTTTCGGCCACCGGTCGCGTCGCGACCGGGTGTCGGCTGTGTGGAAGAGGTCCGGCCGGGTCCTCACGACGAGATACGGGGCCGCGGCGACTTCGGATTGGCCGTGGACCCGGAAAACGCGGAATCGTGAAAACGGTTCCGGCGGCGGCCCGGCCGCGCGGGGGCAGGGACGGTCGGGCGTAACGGGGTTCCCGGGCGGGCCGATCCTGATCGGCGGGGATGAGGACGGCGCTCTCGTGCGTTGTCGATCGCGGGGGCGCGCCCCGGTGGCTGGAGGTGACGGTGGCGGACGGGCTCGGGCAACTGATCGGGGACAGGCGTCTTTCACCCGTGCAGCAGCGCATCGCGCACTACTTGAGCGAGAACCTCCCTGACGCGATCTTCCTGTCGAGCGTCGAGCTGGCCGAGCGCGCAGGGGTGAGCCAGCCGTCGGTGACCCGGTTCGCGATGGCCCTGGGCTTCGCCGGGTACCCGGAGTTCCGCCACGCGCTCCGTCCGCTCGTGCTGAACGGCGACGGTCCCGCCGACGCCGTGCCGCCGCGTGCCGCGGGCGACGGGGCCGCCGTGGGGCGCTCTCTGCTGGAGATGATCGACCGCGAGATCCGCAACCTCGCGGCCGTCCGCGACCGCCTGGCCGGCGGGGTCCCGTCGCCCGGCCGGCCCGCCGACGGCCTGTCCGGGCGCATCCGGGGGCTCGGCGCGGCGCTCGCGGTGTGCGAGCCGCTGCCGGTGGTCGGGCTTCGGGTGTCCTCCGGACCGGTCATGACCTTCGCCTATTACGCCCGGCGCATCCACCCCGACGTGCGGCCGCTCGTCCACGGCGGCTCCGAGCTGACCGACGGGCTGCACGCCGCCCGCCGGGCGGGCTCGGAGTGGCTGCTGGCCGTCGTCCTGCCCCGCTATCCGCTGGAGGTCGTGCAGGCGCTGGAGTACGCCGCCAAGCTGGGCCTGCGCACGGCGGTGATCACCGACCGCGCCGAGGTGCCGTTCCCGGCGGACGTGGTACTGCACGCGCCGGTGGGGGAGGAGCCGGTCTGCGGTTCCCACGCGGCGCCGCTGACGGTGGCGATGCTGCTGCTGGCGGCGATGGCCGAGGCGGCGCCGCTGCGCACCCGGGCCCGGCTGGAGGAGGACGAGCGCATGAGCGGCCAGACCGGGGTCTTCCTCCAGCCCTGAGCGCTCCTGCGCCTAAGGTGAGGCGCATGACGGCACGACCCATCGCACTGATCACCGGCGGCTCCCGCGGCGTGGGCGCGGCCATCGCCCGGGCTCTGGCCCCCACGCACGACCTGATCCTCGGCGGGCGCGACGGCACCGCGCTGCGCGCCGTCTGCGACGAGCTGGGCGCGCGGCCCTGGTCGGTGGAGCTGACCGACGAGCGCGCCGTGGCCGAGGCGGCGGCGGACGTCCAGCACCTCGATCTGCTCGTGCACAGTGCGGGCGTGGCGCGGCTCGGCACGGTCGCCGAGGTGCCGGTGCGGGCGTGGCGCGAGACGATGGAGGTCAACGTGATCGCCGTCGCCGAGCTGACGCGCCTGCTGCTGCCGGCGCTGCGGGCCGCCCGCGGGCACGTGGTGCTGATCAACTCCGGGGCCGGCCGGCGGGCCAACCCCGGCTGGGCCGCCTACGCCGCCAGCAAGTTCGCGCTGCGCGCCCTCGCCGACGCGCTGCGGCAGGAGGAGGAGCCGCACGGCGTGCGCGTCACCTCGGTGTACCCGGGGCGGGTGAACACCGACATGCAGCGGGACGTGCGCGAGCAGGAGGGCGGCGCGTTCGAGCCCGAGCGCTATCTGGTGCCCGAGTCGGTGGCGCGGGCCGTCGTCGCGGCCGTGACGGCGGGCGGGGACGCGCATATCACCGAGATCGACATACGCCCCTCCGCGGGACCGGTCGCCTGAGCGTCATCCTCCCTTCCCGACATTTCATATGACGCAAATGAATTGATTCATATATCGGGACATACGTTGACTTTTTCCTGGACAGATGGGGGGAGTGTCCGACCTTAGCTACTGGTGCGAGCTGGCCTGGTTGCATCCCGGCGAGGTGGTCGCCGGGGTCCTGGTCGAGGTGGAGGGCAGCCGCATCTCCGAGGTCTCGCGCGGCGTCCCCGCGCCCCGGGGAGTCGTGCGCCTGACCGGCCTGACGGTGCCCGGCCTGGCCAACGCCCACTCCCACGCCTTCCACCGCGCCCTGCGCGGCCAGGCCCAGGGCGGCACCGAGAGCTTCCAGGCCTGGCGCGAGCGCATGCACGAGGTGGCGGCGCGGCTCGACCCCGACACCTACCTCGACCTGGCCAGGGCGACCTTCGCCGAGATGGCGCTGGCCGGCATCACCTGCGTCGGCGAGTTCCACTACCTGCACCATGGCGTGGGCGGGCGGCCGTACGCCGATCCCAACGCGATGGGCCACGCCCTGATCCGGGCCGCGAGGGAGGCCGGCCTGCGCATCACCCTCCTGGACGCCTGCTACCTGACCGGCGGCATGGGCGCGACGCCGAGCGGCCCGCAGCTGCGCTTCGGCGACCGCGACGTCGACCGCTGGGCCGAACGGGTGGACGCTCTGGCCGACGAGTACGCGGGCAGCGGCGACGTGGTGGTCGGCGGGGCCGTGCACTCGGTGCGCGCCTGCCCGCCCGAGCGGATGCACGTGGTCGCCGAGTTCGGCCACCGCAGGGCCGCTCCCGTGCACGTCCAGGTCTCCGAGCGGCGCACCGAGAACCGTCACTGCGTCGAGACCTACTGCGCCACGCCGGTCCAGGTGCTGTACGAGCACGGCGTCCTCGGCCCTCGCACGACGGCCGTTCACGCCACCCACCTGTCGGACGTGGACGTGGCCCTGCTCGGCGGGTCCTCCACCCACGTGTGCGTGTGCCCCACCACCGAGCGCGACCTGGCCGACGGCATCGGCCCGGCCCGCCGGCTGCACGACGCCGGATCGCCGGTCACCCTCGGCAGCGACAGCAACGCCATGATCGACCTGCTGGAGGAGGCCCGGGCCGTCGAGCTCGGGGAGCGCCTGACGACGGGCGAGCGGGGCCACTGGACGGCCGCCGACCTGCTCAGATCGGCCACGATGGTCGGGCAGGCCTCGCTCGGCCACCCCGACGCGGGCTTCATCACCCCCGGCGCCTGGGCCGACCTGGTGTCGGTGCGGCTGGACTCGGTGCGCACCGCGGGCGCGGGCAGCGGCTGCCCCGCCGAGACCGTCGTCTTCGGCGCTTCGGCCTGCGACGTCCACTCGGTCGTCTCCGGCGGCCGGAGGGTGGTCGTCGAGGGCGGCCACGTTCTCGGCGACGTCGGGACGATGCTGGCCGACGCCATCTCCGCGCTACGCGAATGATCCCATTTGTCGCTGTTTGACGGTCGGTTATCCGGGCATCCGTGTGTCTCTCAGGTGCGAAGTCATCCTTGAGGAGGAGCCCGGAAACCATTCTCCGGTCGTATCTCTTTAGGGAATCTTTGCCTTGGACTGAACGTTGATCCGGCAAAGAGGGGGAAGCGCGTCGCACCGGTCACTGGACGGCCGGCACGACGGGCTCACCCGCACACCAGGGCGGGCGCGGCGAGACGAGGTGCCATCAGGATGGCAAGGCCGACGGGGAATCGGACGCAGGACCAGCAGGCCGCTGAGAGGGACCTGCTCGGCACCTACCTGGCCGAGATCGGGCGGGTGCCACTGCTCAGCGCGGACCAGGAGGTCGAGCTGGCCAAGCGCATCGAGGCGGGGCTGTTCGCCGAGCAACTGCTCGACAGCGGGGAGCCGGAGCCGAAGATCGCCGGCGCCCTCGACGAGGAGCTCGAACGGCTCGCGGTCTCGGGGCAGCGGGCCAAGGACGAGTTCATCCAGGCCAACCTCCGGCTCGTGGTGGCCGTCGCGCGCAAGTACTCCGGCAGGGGGATGCCGCTGATCGACCTGGTCCAGGAGGGGAACCTGGGCCTGGTCAGGGCCGTGGAGAAGTTCGACTACCGCCGGGGCTACAAGTTCTCGACCTACGCCACCTGGTGGATCCGCCAGTCGGTCGGCCGCGCCATCCACGAGCAGGCCCGGCCGGTACGCCTGCCCACCCACGCCGGTGAGCAGATGACCCGCCTGATGCGCGTGCGCCGCGACATGATGGCCGAGCTGGACGCCGAGCCGACCGACGCCGACCTCGCCGAGGTCCTCGACCTGCCGATCGAGCGGGTGCGCGAGCTGCGCCGCTGGGCCTCCGACCCGGTGTCGCTGCAGCTCGGCGTGGGCGACGAGGACGAGACGGAGCTCGGCGACATGATCGCCGACGACACCTGGGCCGACCCCGAGCAGCAGGCGATGGACACCCTCGAGCGCGAGCGCCTGGACGACTGGCTGCAGGGCCTGGAAGGCCGCACCCGCGAGATGTTGCGCTGGCGTTACGGCCTGGTCGACGGACGTGAGCACACCCTCACCGAGGTCGGCGAGCGGTACGGCATCGGCCGCGACCGCGCGCGGCGCATCGAGCGCGACGCGCTGGCCCGCCTGCGCAAGATGGCCCAGGCGGCCGCCTAGCCGCTCCCTGGAACACCCGACATCGGCGCGTCCTTTTGGGACGCGCCGATGTCGTTAAGGCGACCCTCCGAAACGTGGCCGAAACATCGATGTCGTGAGTTTCACGTACGTGAAACACGCCAGGTCCAGACCTGAAACGGCAGAAGAACACGCTTTCGCCCAACGTCAGTGTGCAGCCGGTCAATGAAGCCCTGGAGCGCCCACTGCGGGAGAAAACGGCCACACGCCATTTGTAAGGGAGGGTCGCATCGAATGAAGATCGATAGCGGCACCACAGCCTGGATGCTCGCGGCCACCGCGTTGGTGCTGCTGATGACTCCGGGCCTCGCGTTCTTCTACGGGGGCATGACCAGGGCCAAGAGCGTCCTGAACATGATGATGATGTCGTTCGTCAGCATCATCACGGTAACCATCGCCTGGGTCATCTACGGTCACTCGCTGGCGTTCGGCACGAACGGCAACGACTTCCTCAACAAGTTCGTCGGCGGGCTCAAGGAGGTCGGGCTGCAGAGCCTGGTCGACACCGCCACCAAGGACGACGGCACCGGCATGCCGAGCCTGGTGTTCTCCGCCTTCCAGCTCACCTTCGCCATCATCACCGTCGCGCTGATCAGCGGTGCGATCGCCGACCGGGCCAAGTTCGGCGCCTGGGTCGTCTTCTCCATCGTGTGGGCGACGATCGTGTACTTCCCGGTGGCCCACTGGGTCTGGGGCGGCGGCTGGCTGACCCAGCTCGGCATCGAGGACTTCGCCGGCGGCACGGTGGTCCACGTCAACGCCGGTGCGGCGGGTCTCGCGCTCGCCCTGGTGATCGGCAAGCGCAGCGGCTGGCGCAAGGACCCGATGCGTCCGCACAACCTGACCCTGGTGCTGCTGGGCGTCGGCCTGCTGTGGTTCGGCTGGTTCGGCTTCAACGCCGGCTCCGAGCTGGCCGTCGACGGCACCGCGGGCCTGGCCTTCATGAACACCCAGGTCGCGACGGCGGTCGCCGCCGGCGCCTGGATCCTGGTCGAGAAGCTCCGTGACGGGCACTCCACCACGCTGGGCGTGGCCTCCGGCGCCGTCGCCGGTCTGGTCGCCATCACCCCGGCCTGTGGTTTCGTCGACCCCTGGGCGGCGATCGTCATCGGCGCCATCGCCGGCGCGGTCTGCGCCTACGCCGTGGGCCTGAAGTACAAGCTCGGCTACGACGACTCGCTCGACGTGGTCGGCGTCCACCTGGTCGGCGGCGCGCTCGGCGCCATCTCCCTGGGCTTCCTCGCCGCCTACCCCTTCCTGGACCCGCAGGCCAAGGGTCTGTTCTACGGCGGAGGGTTCACCCAGCTCGGCCGCCAGATCCTGGGCCCGGTCGTCGTGGGCCTCTACTCCTTCATTCTCGCCTGGATCATCGGCAAGATCATTGACAAGACGATGGGCTTCAGGGTCACTGAAGAGGACGAGGTCACCGGCATCGACATCACCACCCACGCCGAGACCGGCTACGACCTCGGCTCCGTTCACGCCTCCGGCGTCGCCGCCAAGGTGAACGGCCCAGTCCCATCAGTGGCGAAGAAGGTAGACGCATGAGGCTCATCACAGCGGTGATCAAGCCCTTCAAGCTCGACGACGTCAAGGCCGCTCTCGAGCAGTTCGGGGTCAAGGGCATGACCGTCAGCGAGACCAGCGGTTACGGCCGGCAGCGCGGCCACACCGAGGTCTACCGCGGCGCCGAGTACCAGGTCGACCTGGTGCCCAAGGTGCGCGTCGAGGTGCTCACCGAGGAGGAGGACGCCGAGGACGTCATCGACGTCATCGTCAAGGCGGCGCAGACGGGCAAGATCGGCGACGGCAAGGTCTGGTCCGTGCCCGTGGAGACCGTGATCAGGGTCAGAACGGGAGAACGCGGACCGGAGGCCCTCTAACCGGATGATGAGAGGCGACGCTCGCTCATATGCCGCGGCCCGCAAGGAGCGGGCCGCGGACATCGACCGCTGGCTGGCCGACCTCTTCCGCACGGCGTATCCACAGCCGCACGGAGGACGCGAAGGCCGGATCGGGCTCGGGGGGGCCAAGAGCGGGTTCTCCTCCGGAGACGAACGCGGCGCCGGCATCTCCCTCGGGGGGACCGGCGCACCGTCCGCGGGGGCCGGCGCGGCCCTGACGGGCACCGGCATCGCGCTGGTGGCCGTCGGAAGCCTGGGCCGCGCCGAGTTGGCCCCCGGCAGTGACCTCGACCTGGTGCTGCTGCACAACGGGCAGGAGGACATCGGCCGCATCGCCGATCGCCTCTGGTACCCGATCTGGGACTCCGGCCTCGGGCTGGACCACTCGGTGCGCACCGTCGAGGAGGCCACCAAGGTGGCCCGCGAAGACCTCAAGGCGGTGCTCGGGCTGATCCAGGCCCGGCACATCGCCGGCGACCCCGAGCTGACGCGGGCCGCCCGCGAGGCCGTGCTGGCCGAGTGGCGCTCCGACTCCCGCCGCAGGCTGGCCGAACTGCACGAGTCGGCCGACAAGCGCGCCGAGTCCTCCGGCGAGCTGGCCTTCCTGCTCGAACCCGACCTCAGGGACTCCCGCGGGGGCCTGCGCGACGTGCAGGCCATGCAGGCCGTGGCCGCCGCGTGGGTGGCCTCCGCGCCAGGCCCGCGGGTCCGCGAGGCCTACGAGTTCCTCCTGGACGTGCGCCACGGGCTGCACCTGGTCACCGCCCGCGGCGCCGACCGCCTGGTGCTGCAGGAGCAGGACGCCGTGGCCGGGGCGCTCGGCCTGCTGGACGCCGAGGCCCTGATGCGCCGCATGGCCGAGGCGGGCCGCACGATCTCCCACGCCTTCGACGCCACCTGGCGCACCGTGGACCGCCTGCTGTCCGGGCCGGCCCCGCGCGGGCGGCGCCCGCTGGCCGACGGCGTGGTCGAGCACGGCGGGGAGGTCGTCCTCGCGCGCGGGATCAACCCCAAGAACGACCCCATCCTGGTGCTCAGGGCGGCGGCCGCCGCGGCCGAGGCCGGGCTGCCGATCGCCCCCGCCACCGTCTCGGTGCTCGCGGCCCAGTCGCCGCCGCTGCCGGTGCCCTGGCCCGACGAGGCCCGCGACGCGCTGGTCGCGCTGCTCGGCGCCGGGCGCGCGGCCGTGCCGGTGTGGGAGGAGCTCGACCAGGCCGGCGTCATCGTCCGGCTCATCCCCGACTGGGAGCGGGTGCGGCACCGCCCGCAGCGCAACCCCGTCCACCGCTTCACCGTCGACCGGCACCTCATCGAGGCGGCCACGGGCGCTGCGTCGTTCACCCGCGAGGTGTCCCGGCCCGACCTGCTGCTGATCTCCGCCCTGCTGCACGACATCGGCAAGGGCTGGCCGGGCGACCACTCGACCACCGGCGAGATCGTCGCCAGGGACATCGGCGCCCGCATGGGCCTGGTTCCCGCGGACGTCGACACGCTGGCCACCGTGGTGCGCCACCACCTGCTGCTGCCCGAGACCGCCACCCGCCGTGACCTCGACGACCCGGTGACGATCTCGCGGGTCGCCGAGGCGGTCGGCACCCGCGAGGTGCTGGAGCTGCTGGCCGCCCTCGCGGTCGCCGACGGCAACGCCACCGGACCGGCGGCCTGGAACACCTGGAAGGCGTCCCTGGTCTCCGAGCTGGTCCGCAAGGTGCGGTCGGCGCTGTCCGGCAGCCCGCCCGCGCCCGCGCCCTCGCTGTCGGCGCAGCAGGCATCGCTGGCCAGGCACGGCGGCGGCGCGGTGCGCGTCAACGGCGGCGCGGTCACCGTGGTCGCGCCGGACCGGCCAGGCCTGCTCTGGCGGGCGGCCGGCGTGCTGGCGGCGCACCGCATGGTCGTGCGCTCGGCCTCGGCCGCGTCGGCGTCCTCCACGGCGGTGATCGAGTTCGCGGTCATCCCCGAGTACGGCACGCCGCCCGACCCCGCCACCTTGGAGGCCGATCTGCGCCTGGTGCTGGCCGGGCGGCTCGACATCGAGCAGAGGCTGGCGCGGCGCACCCGGTCGGTGCGCCCGGCGCGGGTTCCGGTGGCCCCGCCGCGGGTCAGCCTGGTCGACGACGCCTCGCAGACGGCCACGGTCGTCGAGGTGCGGGCGCACGACCGTCCGGGACTGCTGTGGCGCATCGGGCGCGCCTTCGGCGAGTGCAACCTTGACGTGAGGGCGGCTCGCGTGGAGACTCTGGGCGCGGAAGCGGTGGACGTCTTCTACGTGGTCGACCGATCGGGGCAGCCCATCATGGACGCCGCGCAGCGGGTGCAGGTGCGCGAGCACGTGCTCGCCGCCCTGCGCTGAACCCGCAGGTCAGCCGACCAAGATCGCTCCCCGATTCATAACAATTACGTTGGGTGTGCCGGTTCGGTCCTCGGCAACGGTGACCTTGTGGTCGAATTGTCCCGGTTATGTCCTTATCAGCCATGCCGTCATCCATGCATGGAAGAGCGCAGGGGGTGGCGCGGTGAGCATGATGGATCCCGAGACCAAGGCGGCACACCCGGGGGCCCATCCGGAGGCCGGCACGGGCGCCAAGCGGCGCAGGCATGGGGGCGGGCAGGCCGGCCAGAGCGGCCCCGGCGGCCTGCACGGGGCACACGGCCAGCACAGCCAGCAGGGCCAGCACGGCCAGCACGGCCAGCACGGCCAGCGTGCCCGTCGCGGGCCGGGGCGCCTCGCGCCGCGCAACTGGCGGGTGCCCGCGCGCCTGACGGCGCTCATCCTGGTGCCCACGCTCGTCGGCGTCCTGCTGGCGGGTCTGCGCGTCGTGTCCTCGATCGACGGCGTCGCCGCCTACCAGCGCAACGCCGCCGAGGCCACGATCGCCGCTCATCTGCGCGAACTCAGCCTGCAACTGGGGTTGGAACGCGACAGGTCGGTCTGGTTCCAGACCACCCGCCAGCAGCGCGCCGCCCTGCTCGACCAGCGCGGCGCCGTCGACGCGGCGATGACGAAGGTGCGCGGCGACCTCGGCACGATCGACTCCGACTACGGCGTGCGCGCCGTCCAGGACGCCCAGCAGGTCAAGAACCGCCTGGACACCATGGCGGTCATCCGCAAGGGCGGCCAGGCGGCCAAGTACACCGACATCGTGTCCTCGCTGCTGCGGCTGCACGACGAGATCATCCAGAGCAGCGAGGACCCGCAGCTCGTCGGCGACCTGCGTGGCCTGAGCGCCCTCGCCCACGCCAAGGAAGAGGCCTCCCAGCAGCGCGGCACGCTCATCGGCACTCTGGCGCGCGGCCAGCGGTTCACCGCGGACAAGCTGGAGGACTTCATCGCCGCCCGGTCGCGGCAGAAGAGCGCCGTCGCCACCTTCAGCGGTGAGGCCGGGGCCGACAACGGCCGGCTGCTGTCGTCCACGCTCGTGGGCGAGCAGGCGATCAGGGCCGAGCTGACCAAGTCGTGGGCGATCGCCCTGGCCTCGCGAAACCTGCCGGTGCAGGCGAACGGGGCGCGCGGGCCCGCGGCGGTCAAGCAGTGGTTCGACGACAGCACCAAGACCATCGACCTGTTCCAGCGGGTGGAGAACCAGGTGGCCGCCACCGTGGCGGCCCGCGCCTCCGCGCTGGAGTCGGCCGAGCGCCGCAACGCGATCATCGCCGGGGTGCTCATCCTCGCCCTGATCCTGCTGGTGCTGGCCACCACGGTGCTCATCGCCCGCTCGCTGGTCCGCCCGCTGCGGCGCCTGCGCTCGGAGGCGCTGGAGATCGCCGGGTTCCGCCTGCCGGCCGTCGTGCGGCGCATGCGCGAGAGCGGCGACGTCGCCGAGGCCTCGGACGTCCAGCCGATCGTGGTGGGAACCAACGACGAGATCGGCGAGGTGGCGTCCGCCTTCGACGAGGTCCACCGGCAGGCCCTGCGGCTGGCCGCCGAGGAGTCCCAGCTCCGGGGCAACGTCAACGCGATGTTCGTCAACCTCTCGCGGCGGATCCAGACGCTCGTCGAGCGGCAGATCTCCCTCATCGACGGCCTGGAGCGCGGCGAGCAGGACGGCTCGCGCCTGGCCGACCTGTTCAAGCTGGACCACCTGGCCACCCGCATGCGGCGCAACAGTGAGAACCTGCTGGTCCTGGCCGGGCACGAGGCCGCGCGCAAGCGCAGCCAGCCCGCCAAGCTGGTGGACGTGGTCCGCGCGTCGCTGTCGGAGGTGGAGGACTACGAGCGCGTCAGCGTCAAGGTCCACCGCAACGCGGCCATCGCCGGGCACGCGGCCAACGACGTGGTCCACCTGGTCGCCGAGCTGGTCGAGAACGCCCTGGCCTTCTCGCCGGGCAACACCCGCGTGGTGGTGTCCAGCAGCATGATCGAGGGCGGCGGCGCGCTGCTGGCCGTCAGCGACTCCGGCATCGGCATGACCGTCGAGGAGATCACCGAGACCAACCGCAAGCTGGCCGACCCGCCGGTCGTGGACGTCTCGGTGTCGCGCCGCATGGGCCTGTTCGTGGTCGGCCGCCTGGCCTTGCGCCACGACATCCGCGTGCAGCTTCGGCGCGGCGACGCCGCGGGCCTCATCGCCATGGTCCTGTTCCCGCCGCAGCTCATCTCGGTGTCCGCCGGGCGCGGGCCGGTGCTCCCGCAGCGCGGCGCGGCGCAGGAGACCCCCTCGCCCGCGTTCGGCGGCTCCGACCTGGCGGCCAACGGCGCCTATGGCGGTGGCGAGCCGTTCGCCGCCTTCAACGGGCGCGGCGCCCAGCCCGCCGCCGGCGCCGGCCCGCTCACGAACGGCGCCACGCCGCCGCCGAACGGCGGCGGGCCCACCCCGGCGCCGAACGGCACCGGGCCGTACTCCTCGCAGAGCCCGTTCCAGCCGTTCCGCACCGGCGCGGGCGCGGCGCCGGTGGGCGGTGACACCCCGGCGTCCGGGTCGCGCCTGAGCGCCTTCGGCGGCCCCGCGCCCGCCGCCGCCCCCGGAGGCGCCGGACCGGTCCCCGCCGGCCCCGGACGCGGGCAGGGCGCGCGGGACGACGAACCGATCTTCGGGGCCGTGCGCGGTGAGGAAGGCCCCTTCGGCGCCGGCAGGGGCGACGAGGCGGGGTTCGGTCCCGTGGGCCCTTCCACGGGGCCCTCCGGGCCGTCCGGACCCGTCACGCCGCCCGTGTGGCCCACCGAACCTGCGGGCTCCACCGAGCACGCGGGCCCGTCCACCGATTCCTCCGGCCGCTTCGCCGCCTCGGCCGGTCCGTCCACCGGCGCCGCGGGCACTTCCGTCGGTCCCGCGACCGGTCCCGCCGGTTCCGCGGGGCCGTTCGGGGGGCCGTCCGGTCCGTCCGCCGGGCTGCCCGTGCGCGCGCCCGGCCAGTACACCCAGGCCGACCCGCCGACCGCGCCCTTCTCGCCCGGCCTCCCGCCCGCTGACGCCTCCGGGCCGCGGACGGGCGCCGGCGCCTCCAGCGCGCACGCGGGCGCGGCGGGCCCGCGCACCGGCCCCCTGGAGCCGGACACCGGCCCCGCCGGGCCGAGCGGCCCGCGCACCGGCCCGTCCGGCCCGTCCGGCCCGTCTGGTCCGGCCGGTCCGCGGACGGCGCCGCCGGTGCCCGCCGAGTCGCTACTGGAGCATGGCGACGAGTTCCTGCCGATCTTCGCCGCCGTCGAGTCGGCGTGGTTCCGCCGTCCCGACCCGCACGAGATCGCCGCCGCCCGGGGTCAGGCCCCGGACGGCCAGGCAGCGGACGCGGAGACGGCTCGCCCCGAGGACGTCGAGGAGCCGGTCGGCTACGCCGAGCAGGAGTCCGGGACGTGGGAGCCCGAGGCGCGCGAGCCCGAGCGCCGGGAGGCCGGGCTGCGTGAAACCAGGCTGCGTGAAACCGGGCCGCCCGCCGCGGGCGCGGCGGCGTGGGGCTCCACGGCCGACTCCGGATGGCAGGCCGCCGACGCTGTGAAGGAGCCCTCCCTGGGCGGCGTCACCGCCGCGGGCTTGCCGAAGCGGACGCCGAAGGCCAACCTTGTCCCGGGATCGGTCGCCGGTCCGTCCGCTCCGGCGGCCGCGGCTCCGCTCCCGTCGCCGCAGGTGTCCGCCGAGCAGGTGCGTGCCAGGATGTCGCGGTTCCAGCAGGGCATCCAGCGCGGCCGCGCCGACATCACCGAGGCGTCCCGCACCACCGACAACGACAACCCCTGACCACTTGACGCGGCACTGATGAGGAGGGCTCGTGATTGACCTGAGTCACGAGGCACGCAGGTTCGACTGGCTGATCACGGAGTTCGTCAGCGGGACACCGGGCGTGGCGCACGCGGTCGTCGTCTCGGCCGACGGACTGCGGCTGGCCAACTCCGAGGGGTTCCCGCCGGACCGGGCCGACCAGCTCGCCGCGGTGGCCGCCGGCCTGCTGAGCCTGACGGTGGGCGCGTCCCGCGTGTTCGACGGCGGCGGTGTGACCCAGACCGTCGTCGAGATGCAGTACGGCATCATGCTGGTCATGGCGATCAGCGACGGCTCCTGCCTGGCCGTGCTGGCCTCCCCCGACTGTGACATGGGCCTGGTGGCCTACCAGATGACGCTGCTGGTGGAGCGCGCCGGGCAGGTGCTGACGCCCGCGCTGCGCGCCGAGTTGCAGACCTCCAGGATCCGGTGATGCTCGAGGGTGACGGGACCGAGGACGAGCCCCTCTTCCGTCCGTACGCCGTCACCGGGGGCCGTGCCGAGCCGAGCTACCACCTCGCGATGGAAACTCTGGTCTCATCGGCCCCCATAATGGGCGATGATTTGTCCCTGCTCACTCCCGAGCAAGAAGCGATCATCGTGCTCTGCCACTCCGTGCGTTCGGTCGCCGAGATCTCCGCGCTGCTGCGGGTGCCGCTCGGCGTGGCCCGCGTGCTGATCGCGGACATGGCCGACGAAGGTCTGGTACGCCTGCATCTGCCGCGGCTCAACCAGGGACAACCAGACCACAACCTGCTTGAAAGGGTTCTCAGTGGACTTCGCAGGCTCTAGCCGCGGCCCGGCGCTGACGTCGACGAAGATCGTCGTCGCGGGCGGGTTCGGCGTCGGCAAGACCACCTTCGTTGGAGCGGTGTCGGAGATCCTCCCGCTGACCACCGAGGCGGTCATGACCGACGCCAGCGCGGGCATCGACGACCTGGGTCTGACTCCGCACAAGACCACGACCACGGTGGCGATGGACTTCGGCCGGCTCTCGCTGGACCAGGACCTCATCCTGTACCTGTTCGGCACGCCGGGGCAGCACCGATTCTGGTTCATGTGGGACGACCTGGTGCGCGGCGCCATCGGCGCCGTCGTGCTGGTCGACACCCGCCGTCTGGCCGACTGCTTCCCGGCGATCGACTACTTCGAAGAGGCCGGGTTGCCCTTCGTGGTGGGCATCAACGGCTGGGACGGGCACTACCCGCACGTCGAGCAGGAGGTGCGCGAGGCGCTCACGCTCGCCCCGCACATCCCGATCGTCCGGACCGACGCCCGCTCGCGAGACGCCGTGAAGTCCACCCTGATCACCCTCGTCGAGTACGTCCTGACCCTCAGATCGGCCTACGGCCGCACCAGTTAGTCCGCCGTCCAGGAACGTTCACCGGCTCGGGCGCCGCAGCGGGCGCCGGCATCGCCGCACCGCGCCCCGCCGGCCCGGCGCCTTTCATCTCCAGCACACGGCGGGTGAAGAGCCGCTCCCGGTGGACGTAGGTGGGTCACCGCATCAGCGGCCGAGCGGCCGGGGTGTCAGGCGGCTGAGCCGGACCACCAGGTCGCGGCGACCAGTTCGGCGACGAGGGTTTCGGTGAGCAGGGCGACGTCGGGGTCGTCGTCACCTGTGTACCTGAGCGGGTGCGCGCCCTCCACCGCGCCGCCGACGGCGAGCACGGCCGAGCCCCGCTGCCGCACCCACTCCATGGCCTGGCCGTCGTAACGCGAGCCGGGGAACAGGATGGCGCGGTAGTCGAGGGTCTTGGTGAGGTACACGTCCACGTGGGCCCAGTCGCCGGTCTCGCACGCGTCGGCCGGCCGGCGCGGCCCCTCGCGGACCATCAGCGCCGACTGCTCGGCCGAGGACAGCCGCTCGGCGGGAGCGATGGCGTAGACGCCGTGCGGCCCGTCGAGCAGGGTCAGCGCGTCGGCCAGCCAGACGCCGCGGCGGTCCAGCAGGTCGGCGTTCGCCTCCGCGGCCCGGCGCACCAGGCCGGGGACGTCGGCCTTGACCCCGGTCAGCCTGGCCTGGAGCGCGAGCAGCAGCGCCAGCGTGTGCTGGAAGGTGCGGCAGGAGACCCCGCCGCGCTCCTCGCCCGCCGCCATGTCCACCACCAGGTCGGCCCCCTCGGTGACCGGGGAGCCCGCGGTGTTGGTGAGGGCCAGGACGGTGGAGCGCCCGCGATGGCGGGCGAGGGCGTCCAGGGTCTCCCGGCTGCCACCGGTCGCCGAGATGGCGACGACCAGCGTGTCGCGCGACGGCGGGTGCCCGAGCGCGGCCGAGGCGTACTCGGCGACCGCGTCCACCCCGGCCGCGCGCAGCCGCAGCGCCGCGACCCCGGCGGCGTAGCGCGAGCTGCCCATGCCGAGGAAGACCACCCGCCGCACCTCCCGCGGGATGTCCTCGAACGGGTCGCGTTCCTCCAGCGTGGCGGCCAAGGCCGCGAGCGCGGCGGGCTTGGCTCCCAGGTCGGCCAGGAACAGTTCGGGGTTCACGCGGTCTCCTCGGTGCGGTGCGGGAAGCGGGCGCGCAGGACGCCCATGGGGGCGTAGCGCCAACGGGGGAGGTGCAGGGCGGCGTAGATCAGCTCGCGGCACTCCTGCTCGATCTCGAACGGGCCGAGCAGCGACTCCTCCAGCAGTTCCGGCCTGCCGCGGGCGGCCAGGCCTTCACGGTAGGCGGTCAGCAGGACGGCACGCGCCTCGGCGGCCCAGACCAGTGCCCGCGCCGGGTCGGCGCCGCGCCGCAGGATCGCCACCTGCGCCACGTGTTCCAGGCTCGTCCCGAGCTGGGCCAGGTCGCGGGCGGCGGGTTGGAACGGGTCGGCGCCGGTCACGGTCGGGTTGCCGTCGAAGTCGATGACGGCGTACCCCTCGCGCCAGCGCAGCGTCTGGCCGACGTGCAGGTCGCCGTGGATGCGGATGAGCGGGGTGCCGGCCGCCCTGCCGAGCCCGCGCAGGCCGGCGGCCAGCTCGGAGGCGTGCCGGGCCAGCCAGGCGCCGTCCTCGCCGCAGGTCAGCTCGAGCGCCCGCGCCAGGGCGTCGCGGGCGCGGGCCGCCCACCCGCCCTCCGCGTCCCCGTCCGCGACCCGGACCGGCTCGGGGAAGGCGGAGGAGGGGGTGGCCATCGCGGCGTGCAGGCCGGCGGCCAGCCGGCCGAGGTCGGCGGCGAAGGCGGTGCGCCCGGCCACCGCCTCCTCCACGCACCACTCCCACCCGTCGGCGGCCTCGGGCAGGTAGGCGGTGACCAGGGCGACCAGCGTCTCGGCCCCGCCGGCGGAGCGCCCGGTCAGCGCCGCGTAGGGCAGGGCGGTCGCGGTGAAGCCGACCGAGGTGAGGTGGGCGAACATCTGGGGCGCGGGCTGGGGGAGCGGCGGGGGCGGCGTGAGCCACTTGACCACCACCCGTTCGCCCACGACCACCGAGTTGTTGGTCTGGTCGACGTCGAACCCGCGCTCGTGCGCCGTGGCCCGCACCGGCGGCAGGGGATGGAAGCGCACGACCGCCTGGCCGCCGGGCGGGTCGTCGCCGCGCGACAGGGCCGCGACGAGCGCCGCCGTGGCGCCGTCCCCGGCGGTCGGCGTTCTCTCCGGCGACGGCGGGCCGTCAGGTTCTGTTGAACTCGGATTCAACTCGGCAACCAAACTACGAGCTAACAATGTCCGGGAAAGTCTTGCTCATGTTGATATTCGCTGCAACACTCCTGCTTTGGTCTGCCGTGCGAAGGTCAGGCACCGCGGTCTTTCTCGTACCACAGAACCTTGAGAACCTAAGGAGTAGCGGCCGTGTCCCGAACCCGGTACACCCGTCATCTTCCGGCTGCGGCGGTCGCCGCCGGTCTTGTGCTCGCCCTCGCGGCGTGTGGCGGTGGCAGCTCGACGAGCGCCGACGGCGCCGCGCCGAGCGCGGCGGCCGACGAGCTCAACCCCAACGCCGATCTGAGCAAGCAGTCGCTCACCATCACCATCTGGGACGGCTACAGCCCGAAGGACCTGCCCCAGCAGGTGGAGCAGAAGCTGAAGTTCCCGCTCAAGATCGCTATCCACGACACCAACGAGACGGCGATGGCCAAGCTGACGGCCGGCGCCGACAGCGGCGTCGACGTGGCGTTCGTCTCGGGCCAGTACGCGCAGGCGCTCAACGAGCAGGGCCTGCTCGAACCGCTGCACCCCGAGCTGATCCCGAACCTGGCCAACCTCTACCCCGAGGCCTCCCAGCTCTCCTTCGACAAGGGCACCAAGTTCTCGGTGCCCTACACCTGGGGCACGACGGGCATCTGCTACCGCACCGACATGGTGAAGACCCCGCCCACGAGTTGGAACGATCTTTTGAACCCGGCTCCCGACCTCAAGGGCAAGGTCACGATGATGACCACCGAGCGCTGGCTGGCGCTCCCCGCCCTGAAGGCCATGGGCGCCTCCATCAACACCACCGACGACAAGCAGCTCGCCCAGGCCAAGGACATGCTCCTTAAGGCCAAGCAGGCCGGCATGCTCTACGACGACACGACCTTCGGCGCCAAGCTCGACAAGGGTGAGGCCGCGCTGGTGGAGGCGTGGGACGGCTGGTGCCCGACCACCAACCCGAAGATCAAGTTCGTGGTGCCCAAGGAGGGAAGCGACCTCTGGTCGGACACCATGGTGATCATGAAGACCTCCAAGAACAAGGAGGCCGCCCACGCGTTCATCAACTTCATCCTCGACCCGCTCGTCCACAGCTGGGTGGCCGAGAACATCCTCTACAAGGTGCCGAACAAGGCCGCCATGGACCTGGTCGCCAAGAACGACAAGAAGCTCATGCAGGACAACGCGCCGCTGCAGATGACCCCGGCGGAGCTGCTGAAGGGCGAGTCGATCGTCGACCTCGGCGAGGCGTCGACCAAGTACACCCGTCTCGCCACCGAGATCTCCGCCAACCAGTGACGGTTTCGCGTTGACCACCGAGCACGACATCGCGCGTCCCGGCGCGGCGCCCCGCCCCTCCACAGGGCGGGCGCCGCGCCGTTCGCGCGCCCTCGGCGGGGCCGCCGCGCGCCTGGCGTTCCTCGGCCCCGGCCTCGGCTACCTGATCGTCCTGCTGCTCGTCCCGCTGGCACTGATCCTGAGCTACACGGTGTTCCGGCGCGGGCGGTTCGGCGGGGTGGTGTACGAGGCGACGGCCGAGAACTTCGTCCGCCTGTTCGACCCCCTCTACTTCGACATCGTCGTCGGCTCGGTGAAGACCGCGACGCTGACGACGCTGGCCGCGCTGCTGATCGGCTACCCCACGGCGTACGTGATCGCCGGGCTGCCGCGCCGCTGGAAGACGCTGGCGCTGGTCGCCATCGTCCTGCCGTTCTGGACCAACTTCCTCATCCGCGTCTACGCCTGGGTGATCCTGCTCAGCGGGCCCGGCCTGGTGAACAAGGCCCTCACCGGCATCGGCCTCATCGACGAGCCCCTGCGGCTGCTCTACAACCAGGGCACGATCGTCACCGGACTGCTGTACTCCTACCTGCCGCTGATGATCCTGCCGCTCTACGCGGCGATCGAACGGCTGGACCCGCAACTGCGTGAGGCGTCGGCCAACCTCGGGGCGCGGCCCGCGCGCACGTTCTGGTCGGTGACGCTGCCGCTCACCGTGCCGGGTGTGCTGACCGGGTGCGTCTTCGTGTTCGTGCCGTGCCTGGGCAACTTCGTGATCCCCGAGATCCTCGGCGGCGGGCGCTCGATCATGGTGGGCAATCTGATCAGGGACCAGTTCCTCAAGGCGCGCGACTGGCCGTTCGGCTCCACCCTCGCCCTGGCGGTGATCGCGGTGCTCGTCCTGCTGCTGTTCCTGCAGGCGTGGGCCTCGCGCGCGTACGGCGGGACGGAGGGCCGTCGTGCCTAGGCGCCGCCTGATCTACGTGCCCTTCTGGGCCACCTACGTGTTCCTCTACACGCCGATCGTCGTGCTGGTGGTGATGTCGTTCAACTCCGGCAAGTCGCCGTACGTCTTCCAGGGCGTCAGCCTGAAGTGGTACGGCGAGCTGGCCGCGGACGCGACGGTCCGGCAGGGGCTGGTCAACACGCTGATCGTCGCGGCCGGCACCACGGTGCTGTCCACGGTGCTCGGCACCCTGCTCGCGGTGGGAATGGCCCGCCACACCCGCTCGCGGCTGCTGGACGCCCTCGGGCTGCTGCCGGCGGTGCTGCCCGACCTGGTGCTCGCCATCGGGCTGCTGGTGTTCTACTCCACGGTGCGGATGACCCTCGGCCTGCACTCGGTGATCCTCGCCCACACCGTGTTCGGCATGGCCTTCGTCGCCGCGGTCGTGCGCACCCGGCTCACCCACGCCGACACCTCGCTGGAGGAGGCCTCCCGCGACCTCGGCGCCTCGCCGCTGACCACGTTCACGCGCATCACCCTGCCCACCCTGGCGCCGGGCATCGCCGCCGGGGCGCTGCTGGCGTTCACGCTGTCCATCGACGAGTTCGTGATCGCCTTCTTCACCGCGGCCCCGACCGAGCCGACCCTGCCCATCGTGATCTACTCGATGGTGCGCTTCGGGGTCACCCCTGAGATCAACGCGCTGGCGACGATCCTGCTCGCGGTGAGCTTCACCGTGGTCATCGTCGCCCAGCGGATGACCCGACTGACGGAGTCCCTGTCTTGAGCGCTGTAACCGACACTCCTGCCGTGCCGCGGACGCTGGTGGGCATCGAGGGCGTCTCCCGGCGGTTCGGCGCGGTCGCCGCCCTCGACGAGGTGTCACTGGACATCCGCCAGGGCGAGTTCTTCGCCCTGCTCGGCCCGAGCGGGTGCGGCAAGACCACGCTGCTGCGCATCCTGGCCGGGTTCGAGTCGCCGGACGCCGGCGCCGTCACGCTGGACGGCGCCGACCTGCTTGCGCTGCCGGCCCACCGCCGCCCGGTCAACCTGATGTTCCAGTCCTACGCGCTGTTCCCGCACATGAGCGTCGCCAGGAACATCGCCTACGGACTGGAGCGCGAGAAGCTGCCTCGCGCCGAGGTCAGGACCCGGGTGGCGGAGGTGCTCGCCACCGTCGGCCTCACCGAGCAGGCCGCCCGCCGCCCCCACCAGCTCTCGGGGGGCCAGCGGCAGCGGGTCGCGCTCGCCCGGGCCATCGTCAAGCGTCCCCGCCTGCTCCTGCTGGACGAGCCGCTGTCCGCGCTGGACAAGAAGGTGCGCGCCGAGATGCAGCTGGAGCTCAAGCGCCTGCAGCACGAGGTCGGCATCACCTTCGTCGTGGTCACCCACGACCAGGAGGAGGCGATGTCGCTGGCCGACCGCATCGCCGTCATGCAGGACGGCCGCGTCCAGCAGGTGGACGCGCCGGTGCGGCTGTACGAGCGCCCGGCGACGCCGTTCGTCGCGGGGTTCATCGGCGCCAACAACCTCTTCGAGGGCACGGTCGCCGGCGGCGGCCTGTCGGTCGCGGGCCTCGGCACGCTGCCCGCGCGAGGCGGCTTCGCCGCGGGCGCGCCGGCGCTGCTCGGCGTGCGCCCGGAGTCGGTCCGCCTGGGTGAGAACGGCATCCTCACCGGGGTGGTGGCGGATGTGAGCTTCTACGGGGGCGTGTCGCACATCGCGGTGCGGGTGCCCGGCCACGACCGGCCCATCCTGGTCGCGGCGCAGGGCCCGAGCCAGGTGCGGGCCGGAGCCGAGGTGGGCCTCGGCTGGTCGCCGGACGACGCCGTGCTGATCGCCGGATGAGCCCGGTGACCCACGTGAGCCCGTGGCGGGGGCGGCCGCCGCGGGACTCAGGGAGCGGCGGGCGCCAGCTCGTTGCCGGTGACGGTCCTGGCGTAGCTCATGATGAGCTCGGCCGCCTCGGCGGGGCCGATGACCGGATGGCGCGCGGTGATGCGGTAGCCGTAGGCGTCCTCGAGCGCGACGAGGTTCCTCGCGATCGTCAGCGCGTCGCCGACCAGGGTGAACACCCCGAGCGCCGCCCCGGTGTCCAGGATCGACTGGTACATCGCCACCTGGCGGTCGTACAGGGTGGTCAGCAGCACGGCGTACACCCTGTTGCGCGCCGCCGCGCCGCCCAGCTCGTTGAGCAGCCGCACCCCCGGGTCGTCCGGCCCCACCGGCAGCCCGGAGCGGATGGTGACCACGAGCTTCTGCGCGGGGTCGGTGCACTGGGCGACGCGCTTGACGCGCAGCTCGTAGAAGCGCTCCATGCCGGCGTGGTGGGCCTCCACCAGCAGCTCGCTCAGGTCGGGGTAGTGATAGAGCACCGCGCCCGACGTCAGCCCGGCCTCCTCGGCGACGTGGTTGAGATGGACCCCCTGGGTGCCGTGACGCAGGATCGCCCGGCGGGCGGCCTCGATGAGGTCGACCCGCCGGTCCGCACGGCTCTTGCGCGAGCTCATACCAGCCTCCCTGTGCCCCGTTGTTGAACCTGGAGTCTAAAGCCCAGCACCGCCTTCAGACCATGAAAACCCGGCTGTTGACCCACCTACCCGTCAAGCATTTGAATCAGTCTTCAAAACCGATGGAGTACCGATGGCCACCATTCTGTTCATGCCGGAGAGCGCCTACGGGCCGACGAACAACTGCGTCGGCATCGGCGACATCCTGCGCCGCCGCGGCCACCGCGTGGTGTTCGCGGCCGAGGCGTCGTGGAAGGGCAAGCTGACCGCGCTCGGCTTCGAGGAGGACCTGGTCGACCTGGCCCCGCCGGCGGAGGAGGAGCAGGACGCGGGCCAGTTCTGGAAGGACTTCATCCGCGACACCGCGCCCGAGTACCGCAAGTCCACCCGCGAACAGCTCGAGACCGTCACCAAGCCGATCTGGGACGCCCTCATCGACGGCGTGAAGTACTGCGAGCCGCGGTTGAAGGCGATCATCGAGCGGGTGCGGCCCGACGTCATCGTCGAGGACAACGTCATCACCTTCCCCGCGCTGCTGACGGCCGGCAAGCCGTTCGTGCGCATCGTCTCGTGCAACCCGCTGGAGGTGAAGGGCGAGGACGTGCCGCCGGTGTTCAGCGGCCTGCCCTCCGGCGACCGCGCCGAGTGGGAGGCGTTCCGCGCCGAGTACGACCGCACCCACCGCGACGTCTGGGCGGCGTTCAACGAGTGGGTCGTGGAGCAGGGCGCCCCCGCGCTGCCCGAGCTCGAGTTCATCCACGAGGGCGATCTGAACCTCTACGTCTTCCCCGAGATCGCCGACTACACCGGCGCGCGCCCGCTCGGCCCGTCCTGGCACCGCCTGGACTCCTCGGTGCGCGAGACCGACGAGCCGTTCGAGGTGCCGGCCTCCCTGGCGGGCGGGGAGGGGGCGCTGGTCTACTTCTCCCTCGGCTCGCTGGGCTCGGCCGACGTCGAGCTGATGCAGCGCGTCATCGACGTGCTGGCCACCACGCCGCACCGGTACATCGTCTCCATGGGCCCGCTGCACGAGGAGATCAAGCTGGGCGGCAACATGTGGGGCGCGGAGTTCGTGCCGCAGACCAAGATCATTCCGCTGGTCGACCTGGTGATCACGCACGGCGGCAACAACACCACCACCGAGGCGCTGCACTTCGGCAAGCCGATGATCCTGCTCCCGCTGTTCTGGGACCAGTACGACAACGCCCAGCGCATCGACGAGCTGGGGTACGGCGTGCGCCTGTCCACCTACGCCTTCGCCGACCAGGAATTGGTCGCGGCCCTGGACCGGCTGCTCGGCGACACCGCGCTGCGTGCCCGCCTGGCCGAGGCCGGCGAGGAGATCCGCCGCCGCGACGGCCTGCGCAGGGCCGCCGACCTGATCGAGGCGACGGCCGCGCCCGCGGCCTCCGCCTGACGTTCCACCCGCCGGCCCCGCCCCGCGCCGTGCGCGGGCCGGCGGCCTCGCCGGAGAGAGAAGCACATGAACCACACCCCCATCGACCCCGCCACCGGAGCGCCGCTGGCCACGGTGCCCGACAGCTCCCCCGAGCAGGTGGCGGGCGCCGTGCGCGCGGCGCGGGAGGCCTACCAGCAGTGGTCGCAGGCCACGCCCGCGGAGCGCTCGCGGGTCCTGCTGCGCCTGGCCGACCTGGTGGAGGCCGACGCCGAGGAGCTGACGCGGCTGGAGGTGGCGCAGACCGGCAAGCCCGCCGCCGTCTTCCGGGACGGCGAGCTGCCGTTCGCGGTGGACAACCTGCGCTTCTTCGCCGGGGCGGCCAGGTCGCTGGACGGGACGGGCGCGGGCGTGCTGAGCGCCGGCTACACCTCGGTGCTGGTGCGCCGCCCGGTCGGCGTGGTCGCCTCCATCGCGCCGTGGAACTTCCCGCTGGTGATGGCGGTGTGGAAGATCGGCCCCGCGCTGGCCGCGGGCAACGGGGTGGTGATCAAGCCGGCGCCGCAGACCCCCGGCACGACGCTGCGCCTGGTGGAGCTGGCCGCCAAGGCGGGCCTGCCGGACGGGCTGCTGCGGGCCGTCACCGGCGACGCCGAGGTGGGAGAGGCCCTGACCGGCGACCCGGGCGTGGACATGATCAGCGTGACGGGCTCGACGGCGACCGGCCGCTCGGTGATGCGGGCCGCGGCCGGCGACCCGGCGGGCGGGCGCTCCGGCCTCAAGCGGGTGCACCTGGAGCTCGGAGGAAAAGCGCCGGCGCTGGTGTTCGGCGACGCCGACCTGGCCGAGATGGCCAGGGGCGTCGCCATGGGCGCCACCTACAACACCGGGCAGGACTGCACGGCGGCGACGCGCGTCTACGTGGAGCGTGAAGTCCACGACAAGGCGGTCGAGGCGCTGCGCGAGACCCTGGCCGCGATCGCCGCCGGCGACCCGTGGGACCCCTGGACCGACATCGGGCCGCTGATCTCGGCCGGGCACCGCGAGCGCGTGCACGGGTTCGTCCGGCGGGCCGTGGCGGGCGGGGCCCGCGTGGTGACCGGCGGCGCGGTGCCGGAGGGCCGGGGGTTCTTCTACCCGCCCACGCTGATCACCGGAGCCGCCCAGGACAGCGAGGTCGTCCAGGGGGAGATATTCGGTCCGGTGGTCGTCGTGCTGCCGTTCTCCGGCGAGGACCAGGCCGTGCGGCTGGCCAACGACACCCCCTACGGCCTGGCGTCCTCGGTGTGGTCGCGTGACGTGGCGAGGGCCCTTCGGGTGTCGCACCGGTTGGATGTGGGTGTCACCTGGGTGAACGATCATCTTCCGATCGCCTCGGAGGCGCCGCACGGCGGGGTGAAGGGCAGCGGCTTCGGCAAGGACATGAGCCAGGAAGCGGTGCAGGAGTACTCCGTCACGAGGCACCTCATGATCAAACACGCGCCGTCCGAGACTCGTGAGGGCTTCCGTCCCGCATAGTTACGGAAGCGAGTCGACGGTTTTATCCCTAGAAGTACCAGTTTGAGTTGATTGTCCATACATGTTCTGTTGGCCGATCTGGTAGGGGTGTGCTGCAATTACCATCGCCTGATGGATGTCTCGGACGTCTCATGCGCCTCGCGCGTGACGTACCCCCCTGCACGCCAGGCTCGGTGAGAGGTTGCGAAATCAGTGAGGAACCCAGAACCCCGGGGCAACCCGGGGCGAAATGACCGTGTGGAGCGGTCCGAGCCGGCCATGACGGGCACTCCGAAGACGGGAAGCCGTCTGAGGCTGAAGAACTGGCGTGTGCGGTCCCGCCTGATCGCCCTCATCATCGTCCCGACGATCGTCGGCGTCATCCTCGGCGCGGTGCAGCTCACCAACGCCGTCGGAAACTCCGCCGAGTACAGCCGCCTCAGCGAGGTGGCCGCGCTCGTGCAGAAGATCGACGTCCTGGTGCACGAGGTCGACCGCGAGCGCGACCTCACCGCCTGGTACCTCGCCGAGGGACGCCGCCAGGCGCGCCTGAAGAAGGTGCGCGCCCAGCAGGCCGTCGTGGACCGCGCCAGAGAGCCCGTGCTCGCCGCGGTGTCGGCGCTGGACGACACCCACACCGCCCGTGTCCGCGCCGAGGCCGCGCAGATCCGCAGATGGCTGGAAGGCCTGCCGGGCCTGCGCACCCGTATCGCCGCCGGCGTGCCCTCGCGAGCGGCGCTCGGCATCTACTCCAGCCTCATCAACGTCCTCACCTCCATGCAGGGCGAACTGGGCGCCTCCGGCAAGGACCAGCGCCTGTTCGGTGACACCATCGCCCTCGGCGCGCTGAGCCGCGCCAAGGAAGAGGTCTCGCGCCAGCGCGGCCTGATGACGGTCGGGCTCACCACCCTGGGCACCCTGGGCGGCGGCTTCGACTACGACGACTTCGTCGACTTCCCCGGCTCCTGGAGCCGTCAACAGAGCGAGACCGCGACGTTCCTGTCCGAGGCCCAGCCCGCCGACGTCAAGTTCTACAACGACACCGTCCGCGGGCAGCAGATCGACAAGGCCGACTGGATGCGCGCCCTGGCGCTGGCGCAGCTGCGCCAGTTCAAGGAGATCCAGGACCTCGACCCGATCCGCCGCGACGACACCACCATCTGGTACACCTCCACCAGCGCCGTCGCCGACCGCATGCGCAAGGTCGAGGAGCGGCTGGTGGACTCGGTCGTCCAGCAGAGCCAGGCGCTCCAGCAGGAGGCCGGGCGGCAGGCGTTCATCTCCGGCGCCGTCATCATCCTCCTGCTGCTGCTGGTCCTCATCATCACCGCCGTGGTCGCCAGCTCGCTGACCCGCCCGCTGCGCCGCCTGCGCGCCGAGGCTTTGGAGATCGCCGGCAGCCGCCTCCCGCAGACCGTCCAGCGGCTGCGCGAGAGCGGCGACACCGCCCCGGCCGCCGACGTCGTGCCCATCGGCGTCAACTCCAGGGACGAGATGGGAGAGGTCGCCCGGGCCTTCGACGAGGTCCACCGCGAGGCGATCCGGCTGGCGGGCGACGAGGCCCGCCTGCGCAGCAACGTCAACGCCATGTTCGTCAACCTCTCCCGGCGCAGCCAGACCCTCGTCGAGCGCCAGCTCAGTCTCATCGAGGGCCTGGAGCAGGGCGAGGAGGACGAGACCCGGCTCGGCAACCTGTTCAAGCTGGACCACCTGGCCACCCGTATGCGGCGCAACAGCGAGAACCTGCTGGTCCTCGCCGGTCAGGAGACCGCGCGCAAGTGGAGCGACCCGGTGCCGCTGGTCGACGTCTGCCGCGCCTCGCTGTCGGAGGTGGAGGGCTACGAGCGCGTCGACGTGCGCGTCCAGTCGGCCACCGCGGTCACCGGCCAGGCCGTCAACGACGTCGTCCACCTGATCGCCGAGCTGGTCGAGAACGCCGTCTCCTTCTCCCCGCGCGACACCAAGGTCGTCATCACCAGCAACCGCGTCGACGGCGGCGGGGTGATGGTGTCGGTCAGCGACACCGGCATCGGCATGACCGCCGAGGAGGCCGCCGAGGCCAACTGGCGCCTTGCCAACCCGCCGGTCGTGGACGTCTCGGTGTCGCGCCGCATGGGCCTGTTCGTGGTCGGCCGCCTCGCGCTGCGCCACAACATCAAGGTGCAGCTGCGCCAGCAGGACGGCGGCGGGCTCACCGCGATGGTGATGATCCCCGAGTCGCTCCTGTCGGTCCCCGGCGGGCCGCGGATCCCCGGCGCGCCCGCCGAGACCGTCGCCGGCCAGTTCGGCGCCACGACGCAGGCCGCCTCGTTCGGTGCGGGAGGCTTCCCGGCCCCGGCCGGCTTCGAGACACCCGCCTCGCGCGGGATGCGCGCGCCGGTCTTCGGAGCCGACGACCCCGGGGTGGCCGCGGCCCCCGGTCCGCAGAAGCGCGGGCCGTTCGAGCGCGGGCCGTTCGAGCGCGACCCCTTCGAGCGTCCCCCGCTGCCCACGCGCGACCCGTTCGAGCGCCCGCCGGCGGGGCAGGGCAGCGCGTTCGCCGCCACGCCGTCGCCCGGCGACCGCGGGCCGTTCGACCGGGACCCGGCCTCCATGGACGACCTGTTCGACCGCTACTTCGACCCCAACCCGCCGATCGACACCCCCTGGCCGGCCGACGTGCCGGCTCCCGGCACCACCGGCGAGGGCGCGGCCCCCTGGTCGTCGGACCTGGCCGACCAGGACACCGCCTCATGGCCGGCCGTCCCCTCGGGGCCCGGCGGGATGACCGGGCCGCTGACCGGAGGCGGGCCGGTGACCGGCGGTCCTGGCGGCCCCGTCACGGGCGGCCCCGTCACGGGCGGCTCCGTCACGGGCGGCCCGGCCGGCCCGATCACCGGCGGGGCGGCCGAGGCCCCGAGGCGCGGCTTCGGGGCGATCCCCGACGACCACACCGGCCCGCTGCCGGTGGTCCACACCTCGGCCCTCGACGACGGGCCGGAGGAGTTCCTGCCGATCTTCGCGGCGGTCGAGTCCGACTGGTTCCGCCGCACCGACCTGGAGCCGGCCCCGCGCGAGAGCGCGCCCGGACTCCCGCAGGAGCCGGCGCTCCCGATGGAGCGCGAGGCCGAGCAGGCCGTCGTCGTGCAGCCGGCCGAGGGCAGAGGCTGGTCCTCGCCCGCCGACGCCGGCTGGCAGGCCGCCCGGGCGGCCAGCGATCCCTCTCTGGGAGGCGTCACCCCCTCCGGGCTCCCCAAGAGGGTGCCCAAGGCGAACCTGGTGCCGGGGTCGGCCGACCCAGGGCCCTCGGTCTTCACCCCGCAGCCCTCGCTGTCGCCCGACCGGGTGCGCAGCCGCCTGTCGAGCTTCCAGCAAGGCGTGCGGAAGGGGCGGGCCGTCGCCCGCGGCGAGAGCGAGCAGAACGACGACTTTGCCCCCAACTGGAACGTTGACCGCAACAAGGAGGACTCGTGAGGGAGCTGAGCCAGGCCGCCCGTGGAGTCAACTGGCTTATCACAGACTTTGTGAACAATGTCCCCGGTGTGGCGCACACGGTGGTCGTGTCGGCCGACGGGTTGCCGCTGGCCTACTCGGAGGGGTTCCCCAAGGACCGGGCCGACCAGCTCGCGGCGGTGGCCGCGGGTCTGATCAGCCTGACCCAGGGCGCCTCCCGGGT